>JBCBJZ010000151.1:0-8511 GCA_038522635.1 Pseudomonadota bacterium
ATCGGCTTCAGCTGGAATCACCTGAGACGAAAGATGAGCGGCAAAACAACAGCTTAGATGTCGGTTCCGCTTCAAGCTGAAGCGAACCGACTCTAGGTCGGCCTGCAAACCCGTGACGCTTCTGGCTCAATCGAGAAGACAACGGCCGTCGCCAGAGCTTCGCAACGCCCCGTTGGATTTTGAGCGGCGAAGCATTATCTTCGCATCCATGCAGGGCTGCGGGGTGCGTCAGGCGACACTGATCCCGGGGGCCTATAAATCTCGCAAGGGAGCTGACCCTGACGGGGATCGTGGTCCTCGTCACTCGGCGCCCACCTACTTTTTGTAGGGATCCTGCGGGTTCAACTTGCGCCAACGGCTCACGCGGCTCTGCATTCCTGCCGCCCTCGCGTGACGGCGCCTCTCCTCCCTCTCAAGCGCAAAGCGGCCGCCATGGCATCGGATAACGGGGCTTCTGACGATCCTATGCCGGAAAACGGGGACCCGCCGCCGTCCGCAGCCCTGAACCTCACCGAACCGACCTTCGACGAGGAGGCCCTGCGCGCCGGCGAAACGCTGTTCGAGCGCGCCTGGCGCTTCAAAAAAGGCGTGGTCGCGATGGACGGTCTGCCGGATGCGAACCGCGCGGAGATCGCCTTCGCCGGCCGCTCCAACGTCGGCAAATCGAGCCTGATCAACGCGGTGATGCGCCAGAACGGCCTCGCCCGCACGTCGAACACGCCGGGACGCACGCAAGAGCTGAACTTCTTTGAGACCGACGCACCGTTGTACGTGGTGGACCTGCCCGGCTACGGCTTTGCCAAGGCGCCCAAGGACAAGGTCGACGCCTGGACCGACCTCATCAAGACCTACCTCAAGGGGCGCCCGTCGTTGGTCCGCGTTTTCGTGCTGATCGACGCGCGCCACGGCGTGAAGGACGTCGACCGCGCGATCCTGACCATGTTGGATGAAGCGGCGGTGACCTATCAGGTGGTGCTGACGAAGGTCGACAAGATCAAAGCGGCGGGGCTGACGAAGCTCATCGCTGCAACGCAGGACGCTTTGAAGCGCCATCCCGCCGCCTTCCCACACGTGCTGGCGACCTCTTCGCAGAAGGCCCAAGGTATCAGCGCGCTACGCGCCACAATCGCTCAGCTCCTTTAAATTCGTACGCATCAGGTGGGAGCCGAAGCCGAAGGCCGGCAAAGAGCGTTCGTACGGCTCAACAGAAAGAGGGGGCAGGACAACCGCTTGTTGTTGCTTGTCCTTTCGGGTTGTCCTGCCCTCGGCGCTTGACGGCGCGGCCCGCGTGACCATGAAAGCCACGACCAGCCGAACCATCCCCCGCTGCCGAACTGTGTACTCAAGGCGCGCTGCGTCCCACCTGATCTAAGCGTCAGATCGAACTCCGCACTGAGGCCGACGGCGCCAGCCCGCTGAGGGCGAAGATCTCATCGAGTTTCTGCAACACGATGTAATTGGGATCGTTGCTCAGCCGCGCTTGCAGTTGCCGCTTGAGATCATCGGCGTTGGCCAGCGAAGCGGCCTCCAATTGGCACAGCAAATCGTAATCCTGCGACGTGCGGGCGAGGGCTGCACGCGCATCGCGGCGCAACGCCTCGCAGTCGCGCATGAACGCTTCAGACGCCCGGGTCTTGTCGTGATCGCTGAAGAGTTGGCGAATGCCTTCGATCGCTTCGCCGATCGTTGGGCGCGGCTCCGCTGTGGTGTTTTTGGCCACCGACGCGCGGCTCACTGCGGCTTCTGAGGTTGCCGGGCGAGGCGCCAGCGGGGTCAGTCCCGTTGCCGCCGCTGTTGCGCGGTTCGGCGCGGAGCGTCGCGTCAGGAAGGTGAGCATCAACTTGTGGATGTCGGCAGGCGGCGCAGGTAAGCGGGCGGTGGGCTTCGCAACGCTGTTCGCCCCGACAAGCCCGGGCATCGCTTCTTGAGCCGCGTGTGGAACCGGCGGAGCCGACGCAGCCGGATGGTCGTTAACCATCGTCGCCGGCCGTGGCAGCGGCGGTGCTTGCGGCCCGCGTTGCACCCCGCCGTGCAGCGGTGGCGGTGACGGCCGTGGCGGCACCATTGAAGGTGCCGGCGGCGCAGGCGCAATCGCCCCATTGCCAGCGGCCGAAATCTCAGGCGCTGAGCGCTGCAGCACCGGCTCCGCCTTACTTTCGGGCTGACCCAAAAATCCCATGGTTCCCAACCGTGCTTGTCCCAACGTGCATCACCTCAAAAGCCGATCGTGGCGCGATGCCGCGCGCCCCCTGCACCCAGGTGCGCCCCCTCGGCCCGCCTACGCAGGCAACGCTTCCAACGCCTCATCGAGCTTCAGCAGAGCCTGGTAACGCCGGTCGCACCCCAGGCGTTCCAGCAATTCGCTGAGGCAAGCGTCGCGCCCCGGCAGGTCGCTGCGTTCAAGATCCAGCAGCAGCCGATAGTCGGTCGAACCCGCCGTCAATTCCTGCTCCAGTGCGGTGCGTAGTCGCGCGAGCGACGTGCGCATCGACGCCTCATCGCCAGCGTTCACCGTCGCGCCCGATGCCGCCACCGCCGACCCGTCGAGCCGCACAACCCGCGCACCGGCAGCTGCACCGCTCGCCTCATCGACCACCACGACCTCATCGCCCGCATCCGTGAAGTCTGCGCCGTCGCCATCAGCCATCGTCCATGTCCCGGCCGCGACAGGGCTCGCGCTGAAGAGCGTGAACCCGTCCAATTCAAACAAGCTGCGTTCGCTCACAGCGCTAGCGTCCACCATCGTCGTCGCGCCCCACTCCGCACGGCCACCGCCGCTCCCATCGCGGCGATGACTTAGTAACTCGGCGATATAATCGGGCCATGGTTATGGTGATGCCATGCCCGCATCCGGTGATGCGGGGGCTGTGCGTTGTTCATCCGAAGCTTGCGCACATGTTTTCAACACAGCGGCAGGGCGCTTTTTATTGAGCTCATTCAGTGCGCTAGGCCTTTGCGCCCCGAGCGATCGCACAGCTTGAGACAAAGTCAGCGCAAGAGCTGAAGCCTGCGCCTCCAGGCTCAGGCCATTGCGCGCACCTCGCTTGTTGCGGCCACAGGCAGACCGCCTCAATGGGTCGACTCGAGAGGGGATGACTGGGCGAGGATCGCTCGAAAACGCGACTGAGCCTAAAGACCGACCTTGGTCAGCAGCGTTTGCAAGCCGCCACTCGCCACCAACGCCACGCCCGCACCGACCACCGCGGCAAGTGCCAGCCCTCCGAGCGTCAGCGCCAGACGCCCGTAATCACGCGCAATGCGCAGGTCGACCACTTGCATGGGCAGATCGATGTCGGCCGGGCGCCCACTTGGCTGAAGCGCCTTGATGGAGGCGGTCAATTGCAACGTCGCCTGCCCCGGCTTCGAGGGAAACAGCGCCCACCGCCAGCTCACCGTATCGTCATGCATGGCACCCGGTGCCGCACGGCTCCACTGCGCTTCCGGCGACACGGGCTGGATCACCACATCGCCATCGATCGCGCGCAACCGAAGCTCCAATGCGGCAAAAGCCACAGCGATCGTGTGCTCGCCTTCAGCGCGCGCTTCCTGCGGGGGGTGGATCGCTTCCAGTGTCGCCCGGGGCACGCTGATCTCGGTGAGCGCGGGGCGGTTGGCACGCAGCGAACGCGGGATCGCCTTCGCAAGGTCGCGCATTTCAAGCGGCGGCGGTGGCAGGGCTGCGGGTACGTTCGCCCTGGTTGGCGCGGCGGTTGGCGCTGCGCCTTGCGGGGCGCCCATACTGGGCGCCTGCGGGTTTTGCGGATGCGGCGCGCGCGCTTGGGCCGACCCGCCCGGCCCTGCGCCTGGCGCGGCGGGCTGTGCTTGGTGAGCCTGCGGGTAGGGCTGCGCCGGGGTTGGCAACGCCTGCTGCGCGGGCGGCGTCGCGGGCGCACCGTAGTGGATGTTCGCGGGCTGCAGCGGCACGTCGAACGGACTGGGGGCGAGCCCTGGCGAGCCTCCGCCGCCTGGGTTAGCTGGGCCACCTGCTCCAGCTGGGGCGCCTACATTTGCCGGTGGCAGCGGCACCTGTGGCGATGGTGGATGCCCCCCGGCAGGCCCGGGCGCTGGCGCTGCCAAACTCATGTCAGGCGCGCTGCCCGGCTGCCCCTCGCCCCCTTCAAGAGGCACGTGCTGAGGCTGAAGCTGCGGCTGGGGCGGCAACTGGGGCTGGGGCTGTGCTTGAAGTTGAGGCGGTGGCGTTGGCAACGCGCGAGGCGTATCAGCAGCGGCACCCGGCGTCTCTGCACTGCGCTGCAAACGCGCCAAAGCCTCGGGCGTCAACGCGGTTGGTGCGGGCGGCAGCGGCAACGTGCCTGAGGGGAGGGGCGCGGACGCTGGAGGCGCAAGGCTCGGATCGAACGCGGGGAACGCGTCAGCTGGTGGTGCTGATCCGGTCGTAGCAGGGGAACCGGCAGCCTCCGGAACGGCCCCGGACCCGGACCCGGGCGACAGCGAAGGAGCGGGCTCCGACGACGGCGAGGGAGTCGGCAACAGGGCTGACGCTGGATGGGTGGCCGGCACAGGAGCCTGCGTCGCCTGCGCTTCCGGCGCGCCCCCAGGCGCAGAAGAAGGCGCCAAAGAGGGTGGCAAACGCGGCGCTACTTCCTGCACCGTTGAAGGCTCGGGCGGTGGCACAACGCCAGCGAAACCGGGCTGCGGCCGCTCACCGGCAGGCTCTTGCGTTGCCGGCGGCACCGGCTGGCCCACACCGTCGACGCTCGGATCGAACGCTGCGTGCGATGGCCCTAACTGAGGCGCGTTTGGCGCAAGGGACTGCCCCGCGCGACCCGGGGGCGGACCAGCAAGCGGCGGTGCATCCGTTGGCGCTTGCGGAGCGGTCTGCGGCGCCTCCGCGGCCGCGTTAGGGCGACCGCTACGAATCCGCTGGCGGACCTTCGCCAAAATTTCATCAGCCGACTCGAGTCGTTGCGGAATATGCGCGTGCGTGCGCTCCGGCGGCTGCGGCTCGGTCTGCTGTGGCCTCTGAGAGGCAGACGCGAGGTCCTGTTGGTGCGGCGCTGCCGACCCAGCCGGTTCCGGCGCCAGACCTGGCGCCTGTCCCGAACCTGGTGGCGTCCCCGGACTTGGTCCCGGAATTGTCCCCGGACCTGATGCGGCGGCGGGCGCCGGCCCACGCTGCGGCAACCCCGAGGGCGGCGCATGCGGCACATCCGCCGGCACCGCCTGTGGTGCGCCTCGAGGATGGGCCGGTGTGAGCGCAGCGCCCACCGAACCTGTCTGATCTGCGTGGCCTTGCGGCGGCGCAACGTCCGTTGACGGCGCCACCGCCTGTGGCAACCCGGCTGCCCCGTTCGTTTGCGCGGGGCGCGACACACCAACGCCTGCGCCGTGCCCGTTCAAAACGCCCGCGCTCCCCGCGCCACCGACGTTGCCCGCATTCGGCGACGGCGCCGCCAAGCCCTGCGTCGCAAGTGTTTGCGCCGGGCGCCCGTGCAGCACCCGGATCGCGTTATCGAACGTCAGCCCCTGGCCGTTGAGAAAATCCGCCGCCGGGCTCTGCCCATCGCCGATCATCGCGGCCAGCAGCAGTGCGCTGTTGACCGGCTGCTGCGAGCGCTGACCGGCCGCACCAGCGGTCTCGATCACCCGCGTCAACTGCGTGTCGCTATGCACGGGCGTCCCATTCGGATCCGGCGGCAAGCGCCCGATGTGCCCGGCAAGCTCGGTGCGCAAGCGGCCATCGTCGACGCCGCACGCGTGCAGCAACGCCAGCGTCTCGGCATCATCCGTCAACGCCAACAACACGTGCTCGGTGGTCACCCGCGCATGGCCGCACTCGCGCGCGTAACCCAACGCACGTTCAAAACTCGCATCGAGCTGCGGTGTGCGCACCATCGCGGTGCCCTGTGGCGTCACTGGCGCCATAACCTCTCAAGCCTTCCGCATGCGGGGCGGCATTGCTTCCTCGCAAGCGCGCAGGTTAAGGGAAAGAGAGCCGGCAAAACAGAGGCTTACTCGCCTCATCCCCGTCCTGTTAACTGCCGCCCGCGCGCAGCTGATGCAGCGCTCAAGGCATCGGCCCGCCCGCGCAGCCGTTCAAACAGCCAAATGTGCGCAAATTCCGTTGAGCCGCCTGCCTCAGCCGCTATAACGCTCGCGCGTTTCACGCCATAGCTCTTTCCGCAGGACCCCACCATGTCCAACGCGCCTCCAACGCCGAAACCGCCTCTCCCGACTGGGGCCGGTGCGGCGTCGACAGATGGCACGGACGTTTCGCAACCGGGTGAACCGATGGCCGATGCCCCAAAATCCAGCGCCCAGGCTTCGAGCAACCAGCCTTCGAGCGCCCACGTTCAGGCCCACATACTGGCCGAAGCGCTTCCGCACATGCAGCGCTACGACCGTCAGACCGTGGTCATCAAGTACGGTGGCCACGCGATGGGCGATCCTGATCTTGCCGCCGCGTTCGCCAAAGACGTGGTGTTGTTGAAGCAGTCAGGCGTCAACCCGATCGTGGTGCACGGCGGCGGCCCGCAGATCGCGGCCATGCTGAAAAAGCTTCAGATCCAGTCCGCATTCGTCAACGGCTTGCGGATCACCGACAAGCCGACCGTCGACATCGTCGAAATGGTGCTCGCCGGCGCCATCAACAAGCAGATCGTCTCCTCGATCAACCGCCAGGGTGGCAAAGCCGTCGGCATCAGCGGCAAGGACGCCGGCCTCATGATCGCGCGGCAGATCACGCATATGCCCGATCCGCAGTCGAACCTGATGCAGGCGGTGGATCTCGGCTACGTGGGTGATCCCGAAGCGGTCAACCCGCACATCGTTGATGTCATCGCCCGCTCGGACCTCATCCCGGTGATCGCGCCCGTGGCCGTTTCCGCGCAGGGCGACACGCTCAACATCAACGCCGATACCTTCGCCAGCGCGCTTGCGGCGGCCATGCAGGCCAAACGCCTGCTGCTGCTGACCGACGTTGAAGGCGTGCTCGACACCAACCAGGAGCTGATCCCGGAACTGTCGATCGACCAGGCCCGCGCGCTCATCACCGATGGCACGATCACCGGGGGCATGATCCCGAAGATCGAAAGCTGCATTGAGGTCGTGGAGGCCGGCGTCCAGGCCGTCGTCATCATCAACGGCAAAGTGGCCCACGCTGTGCTGTTGGAGCTCTTCACCGAGCATGGCGCAGGCACGCTGCTTGGCACGTCGCACACGGCCCGCCAGCCGCGCGCGCCGTCCGCCGCGCCCGCTGTGGCTGCCTCGCCTGCGGGCACCTCATGAGCCAGTCTTCGCACGATGACGGCGCCGAGGCCGGCGGCGCCACCTCGCCCTCAGATGCGGTGGGCGCCGACCCAGCAGCTACGTCGCCACCGCGCGACTTCGCCCGCACCGAGGTCTGGATCTTCGACCTCGACAACACGCTCTACCCTGCGAGTTGCGATCTCTTCGCGCAGGTCGACCAGAAGATGGGCGAGTTCATCGAGCGCTACCTTGATGTGCCCTTCGAACAGGCCCGTTACCTGCAAAAGCACTATTACCGTAAGTTCGGCACCACGCTGGCCGGACTCATGCAGGTTCACAAAATGGAGCCGACCGCGTTCCTCGACTACGTTCACGACATCGACCTGACGCCTGTCCCGGTGCTGCCGCGTTTAGCGGCCGCGATCGAGGCGCTCCCCGGGCGTAAGCTGATCTTCACCAATGGCTCGCGCACCCATGCGGAGCGCGTCGCCGGCAAGCTGGGCGTGCTGCATCTGTTTGAGGATATTTGCGACATCATCGCGTGCGGTTACGTGCCCAAGCCCGACGCGGCCGCCTACGACTACATGCTGAAGACGCACGCCATTGCGGGCGAGCGCGCGGCGATGTTTGAAGACATGCCGCATAACCTCGAAGTTCCCCACGCGGTCGGCATGACCACCGTCCTCGTCCACTCCGACTTCATCGACCATCCAGCCCAGGCCGGCATCAAGACCTGGACCGCCCTCCCGGCCCACATACACCACCAAACCGAAGACCTCACCGCCTTCCTGGAAGCCCTACCAGGCCGCCCCTAACCACCGCTGGGTTGGAGCCACCAAACGAAAAAGGCCTACGCGGGAAGCGCAGGCCTTTGTGCTTTTTTGCTCGGGAAGCCTGTTAGGCACCGTCCGACGGCACCGTGGGGTCGCGGCCGGGCATTGCCTCGTTGGGCCAGGAAGGGGGCTTGTCAGGCTGAACCGGACGGCGCGGGATCTTGATCTTGGGTCGCTTTATGAGCACCGGGCCAAGTCCCGGTGCTTTGTAGACCAGCGGCACGTAATGCGGTTTCAGGCGCCGCCAAGGACTTGAAGCCGGCTTGACCGTGCCTGCGCGAATGCCACGCTCGACTTTAACGTCCGCGACCCCGCGGTCACCCAAATGCCCATCGGTCCAGTCCACCACAGACGGAGGTGGCCCAGGTGGTTCGTCGGCAGACCACGGCCAAATCGCCGACGGGATCAAAGCGATTGCGATCGGAACCACAATGGCCGCAACCACGCCCACGACCGCAACGGTCTTAGT
>JBCBJZ010000152.1:0-8505 GCA_038522635.1 Pseudomonadota bacterium
CTTGAGCTGCCGCGCGATGCGGTACGCGACTACGCGCTCACCTTCAGTTGGCAGCGTGCGACGGAGCTCTTCACCGACAATATTCTCGCGGCCAACGCGCGCACGTCGGAAGGGCTTGTGCGGGTGCGCAAAGCGCGGCGCCGGATCGCCCTGCGGCGCGTCCGCAAGAAGGGCGTCAAACCGGCCTGACAGCTGTGATGTATGCGCGCACGTGGTCGCAACCCCGTGCGTGCAGGCGCCGTTTGCAGCACCGATGCCTCGCTGACTGATGCGGTGTGTCGATGACGCTCAGACGGGGGTTGCTCGCCATCGAGACGGGGCCCTCGCTCCATGACGCTGCGCAGCCGAGTCCCTGTTTTCCAGCCTTCTTGAGCTCCCCGAAGAGCCCCCCGAAAAGCCCTTCGTGAACTATGATCACAACGGAAAAGAGGGGCAATTCCCGAGAGTCGCCCGCCTCACGCTCAACTTTTTGAAAATACTCATGTTTTTCTCCCCTGCGCTGTGCGTACCTACGGCGATTTTCCGGGCATCGCTGTCGTAAAGCTGATACAAGATCGGGAGAGCGCAGCAGACTGCGTCCCTTCGTTCGTCCGCCACGGATAACCTCGCCCCTCAGGGGAGCGGACCAAACTCATTCGAGAGGAGCGGCAACGCCGTTTCACGCCCGCCGCAAGCGCGACGGCCAAGGGCTCTTCAAGGCAAGCGCGCGCCCTGTGCCAGACCCTCACCACTCCTGGCAGAGCCCAGCGTATGCCGACCACCCACAAGGCGTCTGCGCCGTAACGACCTTCGCGCAACGCACATCCAACCAAGAACAACGGACGCTATGACCACATCAGCCACACCTCCCCATGACCCGGCCTATGACCCGGAAAAATACGGTGCCGGCAACATCAAGGTGCTCAAAGGGCTCGACGCTGTGCGCAAGCGTCCCGGCATGTACATCGGCGACACCGATGACGGCTCGGGCCTGCACCACATGGTCTACGAGGTCGTCGACAACGGCATCGACGAAGTGTTGGCCAACTTCGCCACACGGGTCACCGTCACGCTGAACCCCGATGGCTCAGCCACCATCCGTGACAACGGCCGCGGCATCCCCACGGGGATGCACCCCGAAGAAGGCATTTCGGCCGCCGAAGTCGTGATGACGCAACTGCACGCCGGCGGCAAATTCGGCGAGGGCGAAGACGACAACCCCTACAAGGTCTCAGGCGGCCTGCACGGGGTCGGGGTTTCCGTGGTCAACGCGCTGTCGACCTGGCTTGAGCTGCGGATCTGGCGCGAAGGCAAAGAGCATTTTGTGCGCTTTGAGAAGGGCGTCGCCGTTGCGCCCCTCAAGGTGGTGGGCGATGCGGGTGATGAGCGCGGCACAGAAGTTTCGTTCCTGCCCTCCACCGACACCTTCACCATGGTAGAGTTCGACTACAAAACGCTTGAACATCGCCTGCGCGAACTGGCGTTCCTCAACTCGGGCGTCACCATCGTGCTCAGCGATGATCGCCAGGCCGATCGGCGCCAGGAGACACTGCATTACGATGGTGGGCTTGGCGCGTTCGTCCAGTTCCTCGACCGCTCGAAGGCGGGGATCCTGCCTGAACCCGTCATGCTTGGCGGTGAGCGCGATGACATCACGGTCGAAGCCGCGCTGTGGTGGAACGACGGCTACCACGAGAACGTGCTGTGCTTCACCAACAACATCCCGCAGCGCGATGGCGGGACGCACCTTGCCGGCTTCCGCGGCGCGCTCACGCGCATCATCAACAAGTACGCGGAAGAAACCGGCATCGCCAAGAAGGAGAAAGTCACGCTCACCGGCGATGACGCGCGTGAGGGTCTGACCTGCGTGCTGTCGGTCAAGGTGCCCGATCCGAAGTTCTCATCGCAAACCAAGGACAAGCTGGTCTCTTCAGAGGTCCGCCCGATCGTCGAGAGCGTGGTCTCAGACCAACTGGCGCAGTGGTTTGAGGAGCACCCGAAGGAAGCCCGCGCGATCATCGGCAAAGTGTGCGAGGCGGCCGCCGCGCGCGAGGCTGCCCGCAAGGCTCGCGACCTGACCCGCCGCAAAGGCGCGCTCGACATGGCTAATCTGCCTGGCAAGCTTGCCGAGTGCCAGGACCGCAACCCCGCGAACACCGAGATGTTCATCGTCGAGGGCGACAGCGCGGGCGGCTCCGCCAAGCAGGCGCGCAACCGCGAGTTTCAGGCGGTGCTGCCGATCCGCGGCAAGATCTTGAACGTCGAGCGCGCGCGCTTTGATCGCATGCTCTCCAGCCAGGAAATCGGCACACTCATTACAGCGCTGGGCACAGGAATTGGCCGCGAAGAATTCAACATTGCGAAGCTGCGCTACCACAAGATCATCATCATGACGGACGCCGACGTGGACGGCGCGCACATCCGCACGCTGCTGCTGACGTTCTTCTATCGGCAGATGCCGGAGCTGGTGGAAAATGGCCATCTCTTCATCGCGCAGCCCCCCCTCTACAAGGTGTCGCGCGGCAAGTCTGAAACCTACCTCAAGGACCAGGACGCGTTTGAGGACTACCTGGTCGAGGCGGGCCTTGAAGATGCGGTCTTGATCCTGCCAAGCGGCGAAGAGCGCACCGGTCGGGACTTGGCCGACACGGTCGCGCAGGCGCGCAGCGTCAAGACGATCATGGAGGGGATGCACTCGCGCTACGCCCGCTTCGTGGTGGAGCAAGCTGCGATCGGCGGCGCCCTCGACCCCGACTTGAGCGATGACGCGGAAGCGTGCGTTGCGACCGCGGGGCAGGTCGCGTTGCAGTTGAACACGATTGCTGAAGAGACAGAGCGCACGTGGAGCGGCGAAGTCGCAGCCGACGGTGGCTTCGTGTTCTCGCGAGAGGTGCGCGGCGTGCGCGAATACCACACGCTGGACCGCGGCTTCTTGAATTCGGCCGACGCGCGCAAGCTGCATGGCCGCAAGGACGACCTGCAGGAAGTCTACCTGGCCGCGGGGCTCGCGGCCGACGACGCCGACGCCGCGAGCGTCACACTTCCTCGCCTGCGCAACAAGGACGGCGTTAAGACCGTGACCGGGCCGACGGCGCTGCTCGATGCGGTTTTCGCCAGTGGTCGCAAGGGCATCTCGATGCAGCGCTACAAGGGCTTGGGCGAAATGAACCCCGAGCAATTGTGGGAGACCACGCTTGACCGCGACACACGCACGCTGCTGCAGGTGAAAATCGGCGACCTTGGGGAAGCGGACGAGATTTTCTCCAAGCTCATGGGCGATGTGGTCGAACCGCGCCGCGAGTTCATCCAGGACAACGCGCTGTCCGTGGCCAACCTCGACGTTTGACGCGGGCGGCCCTTCTCGGTGTTCCCCCTACCGTCGCAGTTCCCCTACCGCCGGCGGCCTGCTGGAACATGAACGATCAAAACGATGTTCATTGCCGAAGCAGGACGCGGGAGGCACCCTAAATGGTGCTCGCGAGCCACTTCGCGGCCGTGCAATGTGGCCGTGCGGCAGCAGGCGTCTTGAAATGGATAGATCAGTTTTTTGGTGATGTTAAACTTAACGCTAGCGTAAAGCGCCGCCGCGACAGGGCGCATCACCCATTTGGGGGATGCGTCGCGATCTTAGAGTTCATCCGCCTCAGATGGCATCGCCCGTGGCGAAAGATGAATGGCAAAACAAAGGCTCAGATGTCGGTTCCGCTTCAAGCTGAAGCAAACCAACTCTAAAGCAGCAGACCCCATCCCGAGACAGCCCCGCGCCCTGTGAGTGGAACCGTATTGGAGCCCCCGCACCATGGCGAACCTTGAGCAGATCAACCACGTTATAAGCACCATTTACGACGCCAGCGCCTGCGATGAGGGTTGGGACGAAGCTTGCCGCGAGCTGAGCGCACTGTTCGGCGATGCTGCGGTGGGCCTTGACAGCCGCACAGGCGAGGTGGACATCGATTCGTTGACCGCCCTTGCGCTTTTCGATCCCGAGCGCGCCGCCCTGCACTTTGAAGAGTACAGCACCCCCGCCGACAACCCAGCCGTCGCAGCGTTGCTCAGTCGCCCGGTGCTGGCACCCTTCCAAATGCATGCCTTCATCGACGCGCGAACCTACGACTCAGATCCGTCGGTGCAGGCGATTTTGAAGCCGCAGAACATCGATAAGGGTATTTTGATCGGCCTGGAGAAAGGTCCGGAGACGCTGGGGTTCGTCACCCTGATGCGGCGCAAGTCTCAGGCAGCTTTCGACGCTGAAGACGAGCAGGCCTTGGCCCTGATCGGTGGGCACCTCACCCGCGCGCTCACGTTTCGGCGTCGCTTTCGCGCGCTTGAACGTGCGCGGACGGCGTCCCGGCTCGCAACCGACGGTACGCGCCACCGCGAGGGCGTGCTGCACATCGCCAATACCGGCGCCATCGCCAACCTGGATGCAACCGCTGCCAACATCATCGCCAACGTGGACGAGTTGTCGGTGCGGGCCGGCCATCTCGCCTCATCATCGTCGCGGGCCGGGCAACAGCAAGCCGACCTCCACCGTTTCTTGACGCCGCCCTTCGAGGCGCAGGCACGTTTCGTAATGCTGAGCGAAACCGGCGACATCATCAAACTGGAACTGCTGCCCGAGCGCACGCTGTCGGGCAGCTTTAACCCGCAAGGCTATCTCTACGCGCTTTTGTCGATCACCCCGCACGCCACCGCTGACAGCGATGACTTTGGCCAAGCCTACGGCCTCACGCCCGCAGAAGCGCGTGTGATCGGCGCGCTCAGCAAAGCCGCCAACGCCACCGCCGCCGCAGAGCAAGTGGGGATCGCGCGACAAACGATGAAGTCGCATCTGGTCAGCATCTACGCCAAGACCGGATGCCCGTCGCTCGGCGCACTGATGCAGCTCATCGGCCGCTTCTGCGTCTAACGCCTCAGGCAGCTTAGATTATCGGACAATCGATCGGGCTCACCTACGAGCAGATCGAGGAAACGTCGGGATTGGCGGTCTCAACATCGACGGCGATAAGTTCCACGATGGTCCTCTCAAATCGGCGTTCTGGCGTCTCAGCCCTCGTGCGTTGCTGAGAGCTCAGGCTCGCTCGACGAGCGATGCCGATTCGGTTTACCGTCCCTAGATTCCTGTGTCACTCCGTCAGCTCAAGCATCGTCATCGCGGGGTCGTAGACGTAGACCTGCGCGCGGCCATCCGCAGCTTGCGCCAGCGTCAACGCATGCCCGGCGTCAGCAAGGCGTGCGCGCGCACCATCCAGGTCGGGCAAGCGCAACGCGACGTGGCGCCCGACGGATGGGTTGTGATGCGCGCCCTTTTCGCTCGCCAGCGTCGTCACCGGCGTCTTCAGGTGCAGCCCTTCACCACCGTCGCCGAACAGCGCCGTCACACCGTGCCCGGCCGCTTCTTCGCGCATGCGTGGTGGGCCCAGCCCGAGCACGTTGCTGTAGAACGTCACCATCGCCGCCATGTTGGCCGTCCCCTGGCTGACGTGATGCACCGACCAATCCCCATCGCTCACCGGCGCCGATCTGAAGGCTGCGCCCGCACCTGGTCCCTCGCCCCCCGCTGGATCCACCACAACGTTGGCTTCGACCACGTTGAAGTCGGGGTCGTAGAAGTAGAGCTGGTGCACGCCCGCCATCGCGTAGGTCCCGGCGTCCGAATAAGTGACGCCGGCCGCATCAAGCCGCGTTCGTAGCGCCGCAAGGTCGTCAAATGTGAAAGCGCTATGCCCGCCGATCGTCGGGTTGTGATGGAAGCCGTTGTCGCGAGGGAAGGTTGGGATCGGGCGCACGATGTGCAGGCCGCGATTGGCGCTGCCGAAATAGGCGATCGAATCGCTATCGTGGTGCAATTCGCCGGGGCGATCGGGGTAGGCCCATAGGCCGTCGGGCAAGCCAAGCAGATCGCGGTAGAAGGCCGCGACCGCGCGGACGCTGGTGGTGGGGATGTTGACGTGGTGCAGCATCCAGGACATGGCGCGCTCCGTTTTGAGTTAGTCCGAAGGGTTTGCCCGCATCAGATGGAATCGGATGACGCCAACGACGCTCACACAGGCGCGCCCCTTAAAGCGTGCGCACATCTACGAACCGCCCGGCCACCGCAGCCGCAGCCGCCATCGCCGGCGAAACCAGGTGCGTACGCCCCTGCGGCCCCTGTCGGCCCTGGAAGTTCCGGTTCGACGTTGAAGCGCACCGTTCCTTCGGTTTCAGCTTGTCAGCGTTCATGCCCAGGCACATCGAACAGCCGGGCTCGCGCCACTCAAAGCCAGCCTCCAGGAACACCTGGTCAAGGCCCTCTTGTTCCGCCTGCTCTTTCACGAGGCCTGACCCCGGAACGATCATCGCACCGACGCGGTCAGCCACCTTGTGGCCCTTCACCACCGCTGCCGCCTGCCGCAAATCCTCAATGCGTCCGTTGGTGCACGACCCGATGAAGACCTTATCGATCCCGATATCGGTCATGGCCGTGCCAGGTTCCAGCCCCATATAGGCGAGCGCGCGTTCAACCGAGGCCCGCTTCTGCTCGTCCTCGATCACCGTAGGATCAGGCACCACGCCGTTGATCGAGACCACGTCTTGCGGGCTCGTCCCCCAGGTGATCGTTGGCGGCAAATTGGCGGCATCCAGCGTGACGTGCTTGTCGAAGACCGCGCCCTCATCGCTGTGCAGCGTTTGCCAATAGGCCATGGCGTGTTCCCAGGCCGCCCCCTTCGGCGCCTTCGGTCGGCCCTGCAAATAGGCGTAGGTCGTCTCATCGGGCGCGATCATGCCGGCACGCGCGCCCCCCTCGATCGACATGTTGCAGACCGTCATCCGCCCTTCCATCGAGAGCGCGCGGATGGCGTCACCGTCGTATTCGATCACATGGCCGGTGCCACCTGCGGTGCCGATCTCACCGATGATCGCTAGGATCATGTCCTTCGGGCCAACCCCGTCTGGTAGCGCGCCATCAACGGTGACACGCATGTTCTGGGCTTTGCGTTGCAGCAGCGTTTGCGTGGCGAGCACGTGCTCCACTTCGGAAGTGCCGATGCCGTGCGCTAAGGCCCCGAATGCGCCGTGGGTTGAGGTGTGACTATCCCCGCATACGATGGTGGTGCCGGGCAAGGTGAAGCCCTGTTCCGGCCCGATGATATGGACGATCCCTTGGCGTGGGTCGACCTCATCGAAGTATTCGATGCCGAAGTCTTTCACGTTACGCGCCAGCGTCTCGACCTGCAGGCGGGCGTCGGGTTCGTGAATGCCGCCGGAACGATCGGTCGTGGGCACGTTGTGGTCGACTACCGCGAGCGTCTTTTCCGGCGCGCGCACGGGCCGCCCCGCCAGACGCAAGCCTTCGAAGGCTTGCGGGCTCGTGACCTCGTGCACCAGGTGGCGGTCGACATAGAGAAGGCAGGTACCGTCGGGCCGCTCTTCGACCACATGGTCATCCCAGATTTTGTCGTAGAGCGTCTTTGCCATGCTGGCCTCCCTGCGCGTGGCCTTGACGTCGCTGCACGGCAGCGCCCGGCCCACTTGTTGACATGGTGCTCTTCATAGCGGGTCGCTGCGGGAGCGGCAATTGCAGGCAAACCCGTTTCGCTTGCGCACAGAGCCTGCGCGAAGCCTGCGGACGAAGGCGCTCGCTAAGCCTTTGCTTTAGCTTTGCTCTGGGTCTGGCTTTGGATCGGGGTCTTGCTCTGGGCCTGGGCCTTGGCGGTTGCACACCACTTGCGCTAAGCAACCCTCGCGAAAGCTGCTTTGAGGAGCGCCCATGTACGTCGCCGTGACCCGCAACATCCGCGTTGAAGTAACCCCGCACTTCATCGAAGAACGCAGCGCGGCTGAGAACGATCACTATTTCTGGGCTTACGTGATCGAGATCACCAACGAGGGCGAGGAAACGGTGCAGCTTAAATCGCGCTATTGGCAGATCACGGATGCGAACGGCCGCACCGAAGAGGTGCGTGGCCCGGGCGTGGTCGGCGAAACGCCGGTGCTCGCGCCTGGCGAGAGCTTCTCCTACACCTCCGGGTGCCCGCTCGGCACACCTTCGGGCATCATGGTCGGGCGCTTCCAGATGAGCGACGCGCGCGAAACGCCCTTCGAAATCGACGTGCCTGCGTTCTCGCTCGACAGCCCCTACGCGAAGCGCAGCGTCAATTGATCCGGCCTGACCAGAGCAGCGCCGCGCCCCCCGTGATCCGCTTGGCTGACACCCGCGATGCCGAAGAGATCGCGCGCTTAGCGAACGCGCTTGGCCGCTTGAACGGCGGCTCTGGCACAGCGATGACGGCCGGCCACGTGCGCGACGATCTGCTCGCAGCCGCGACGCCCTTCACCGTGTTCGTTGCCGCGCAACGCGATGATGCGCCATCGCGCTTGTTGGGCTACGCGATGGCCCACGCGGGCTACGAAACAGCCTTTGCCGCACGCGGCCATTACCTCTCCGACCTCTACGTCGATGAGGACGCCCGACGCATGGGCCTGGCGACCCGCCTGATCGCAGCGGTGGCCCGCCACGCAGACGCACACGGTGAAACCTTTGTG
>JBCBJZ010000153.1:0-8477 GCA_038522635.1 Pseudomonadota bacterium
CACCACAGGTGAGCCCGAATTCGCCCAATGATGATCTAGTCTTTAAGTGCAGAGCAACTTTGGGCGCATAGGCAAGGCCTGAGTGTGTGAGCTGGTGATCCGCACTTCGCGCCCGTTGCTCTGAAGCGACAGCACGACGGGCAGACCGCTTGACGCTGCGCGATCGGTTCGCTTCAACTTGAGGGCCCTACGCGTTAGCCGTCGCTGTTGCGGGCGCCCGTGTCATGCTGCGGCGCCCTTCAGATTGACCGCGCAAGTCCGCTTGCGGGAAACCGCGGCCTTCCACGCCTCTTCAAGCATCCACGCTCAACACCCACTGCGGAGCCCACCATGACCACCTGGTCTAAGACCTGGACGTATTACGACGGCGATTGGCACGAGGGAAACGTGCCGATCATGGGCCCGCGCACGCACGCCTTCTGGCTCGGCACATCCGTGTTCGATGGGGCCCGCGCGTTCGAGGGCACGGTGCCCGATCTCGATTTGCACTGCGCACGGGTGAACCGTTCCGCGGAGGCGCTCGGGCTCAAGGCGACGGTGGATGCGGAAACTTGGCATGGGCTAACGGCGGACGGCTTGAAGAAGTTCGACAGCGATGAAGCGATTTACATCCGCCCGATGTATTGGGCCGAAGAGGGCGGCTACATGTCGATCCCGGCGGACCCTGAAAGCACGCGCTTTCTGCTTTGTCTGCACGAAGCGCCGATGATCGCGCCGACTGGCTTCACGCTTGGCCTGTCGCCTTTCCGCCGGCCGTCGCTAGAGACCATGCCGACGGACGCGAAATCGGGCTGCCTCTATCCCAACAACGGCCGCATGATCATGGAAGCCAAGAGCCGCGGCTACGACAACGCCATGGTGCTCGACATGCTTGGCAACGTCGCGGAGACGGGCACGTCGAACCTGTTCATGGTGCGCGATGGGGTGGTGTACACGCCGGCGCCGAACGGCTCGTTCCTGTCGGGCATCACGCGCGCGCGCACGATCGGATTGCTGCGCGATGCGGGCCACGACGTCGTGGAAGGTATGTTACGCGTCAGCGATTTTATGGAGGCCGATGAGATTTTCTCGACCGGCAACCACTCCAAGATCGTCCCCGTCATCGGGGTCGAGGGCAAAGCGTTCCAGCCCGGCCCCGTGGGGCGCAAAGCGCGCGACCTATACTGGACCTACGCGCACGATACCGCCGCCTGATAGGGCGGCGGCTCCCGGCCCGCTTCAAGGAAGGCGGACCGGGCTGAACCGGAGCCGCTCGACGCGGCCGATCTTAAGGTCGGTCCGTGGTCTGTGGCATGAGTTCGGCGTTCATCGTTCGCCTCAGGTGAGTCCACCCGAAGCGGATGAACTCTAAGGCGAAAGACTTTAGCGCACGAAGCGATCGAGGCGTCCGAACCGGCGGCGGATCAGCCGCGCGTTCAACACGCGCCCCGTACAGCGATCAAGACGCAGGCGGTAGACGCCGCCATTCTCGTTACGCGCACGAACCACAGCGGTATCGCGCAAACGACGCACCACCTGGAAATCGAACCAGCCATCGCGGCGCAACCGGCGGCTGATCAGCCGGCGTGGCGTGCAAACGCGGCTGAAGCGCCGCCGAGGCAGCGGGTCACGAAAGCGGGTGCGTGGCCGAACATCGTCGAAATCGTCCTTGTAACTGGGCGGCTCGTAGCGACGGCGCGGTGCGGCGGCGTACGGTCGACGGCGCGGGATGCGATAGACGTCACCGTAGCGCGGGTCAGTGTAGGCGGGTGCACGACGGCCGTAGTCGGGATCGGTGTAGGCGAGATCGGCTGCGCTGGCTGGTGCTGTGCCACCCATCATGAGGGCTGCAAAGAAGCACCCTGTGGCGAAGCCGGTGAGCATGAGGGTGCCCACCCATTTGCGTCGCCGGACCGGGTTGGAGCGGTTCATCTTGTGTTGTCCTCGTCTTGGTTTCGACCGGAGGTGGACGACCCTGGTGGGCCGCCTCCCGGCGGGTCTGGACGCCCCCCAGCGCGCCCCGCACATGGCAGCGTGGTGGCTGAAAGCTGAACGGCGCTGAAAGGGCTCATTCATCTGGCGTTCATCACAGTTGAGACTAACGAGGAAACGCGGTGATTTCGGTAAGTCCCTCAAAACAATTCGAAATTCGTTTGAGGCCAATGCGTCACAGCTCAGGCTCATCCGCCGTAACGGGCATAACAAGCGGCGGAAGATGAGCGGGAAGATGAACGCTCAGAGAAGAATTCACGCCCTATCGACAGCCGACCGACTTTCAACGCGCGAACGCACGCCAACGCAGAGGCGAAGCGGCCCTTTCCGGCGTCGGATCAGCCTTTGCAAGGTCAAGCCGCAACCCTTGAAGCGGCGCTAAGGCCTCCTACCTCTTTGTTGTCGGTTGCCGCGCCTGCGGGGCTGACGTTCTAGCGGTCTGGCCCTCCCGGGCGGACCCTCCCTCATGTTGCTTCATCAGGAGGACAAGAGATGCAACACGTCGATTTCACGCCGCTCTATCGCTCAACGGTCGGCTTCGACCGCCTCTTCAAGCTGCTCGACACCGTTGGCGGCCTGGAGCGTGAGCAAACGACCTACCCGCCTTACAACATTGAGCAAGTGGGCGAGAACGCCTACCGGATCTCGATGGCCGTCGCCGGTTTTTCGCGCGACGAGATCGCGGTTGAGGTCAAGGAAGCGGCCCTTACCGTCAAAGGCGAGCACGCTGACAATGGCGACCAAGATCGCCAGTTCCTGCATCGCGGTATTGCCGCCCGCAGTTTTGAGCGACGCTTCCAATTGGCCGACCACATGGAAGTGAAAGGTGCTGATCTCAAGGACGGTCTGCTGCACATCGATCTGGAACGCAACGTGCCTGAGCGCCTGAAAGCGCGCACGATCGAGATCGGTGGCGAGGGCGTCAAACAGATTGACGCTTCGTAAGCGGTTTGCCGGCTCGCGTGCCTGTATCGGCGCGCTGATCGTCTTCGGACCCGAGGGGTGTAGCTGCGGCCGCACCCCTTTTCTTTTTCGCGATGTCTAGCGTCGGCTCTGTGCGCTGCACAAAGTTGAGGCGTGTCGCTTAGCGCTTAAGCGAATTGCAGCCTATCAGGCCAAGGAGGCGGGGGAAACGGGGCACGCCCCTTGCCAAGCGCTTGATCGGCTTGGTTCAATAGCGAACGAAGCTCGGGCCGTTTCACGTAAAAAGCGGCGCTGGCGCCAACGTTCGATGTTTGCCGTTCATCTGACACTTTTCGGTGACCCCACCTGCGGCGGATGCGCGGCCGCCGCCTTCCCGATGCCCGAAGGACCAGCCCCGCCCGATGTTCAATGAAATGTACGAGACGGACGCGTCTCTCCGCGAGGCCTACCGCGCCGTCTCGAGCTGGATCGAGGCGACGGGCGTTGAACAGTTGGCGCGCGACAGTAGCGATGTGGAGACGCTGTTCCGGCGGATCGGCATCACGTTTGCGGTCTACGGCGAAGGTGGCGATCCCGAACGTCTGATCCCGTTCGACCTGGTGCCACGGGTATTTACCGGTGCGGAATGGCGGCACATGTCGCGCGGCATCGAGCAACGCGCGCGCGCGCTCAACGCGTTCCTCTACGACGTCTACCATCGCGGTGAGATCATCCGCGCCGGCATCATTCCCGCGGCGTTGGTCTACAACAATGATGCGTTCCTGCCGGAGATGGTCGGCGTTGAACCCGCGCAAAAGGTCTACAGCCATATCGTGGGCGTCGACATCGTGCGTACCGGGCCGGACCAGTTTTTGGTGCTGGAAGACAACTGCCGAACGCCGTCGGGCGTCAGCTACATGCTGGAAAACCGCGAGATCATGATGCGGCTGTTTCCGAGCCTGTTTTCCGCAGGCGACGTGCAGCAGGTCGACGACTACCCCGAGAAGCTGCGCGCAACGCTCGAAGAGGTCGCCCCGCCAGCATGCAAGGACGAACCCACGGTGGTGGTGCTGACGCCGGGCGCGCTCAACAGCGCCTATTACGAGCACTCGTTTCTGGCCGACCTGATGGGGATCGAACTTGTCGAACCTCAAGATCTGTTTGTCGAAGATGGGCGCGTGCACATGCGCACAACGCGCGGCCCCCAGGCCGTCGACGTGATCTATCGTCGGATCGATGATGATTTTATCGATCCGCTCGCGTTTCGCCCGGACAGTCTGCTGGGCGTTCCAGGCTTGTTCGATGTGTATCGTTCCGGCGGCGTTACACTGTGTTCTGCGCCCGGCGCCGGCGTCGCTGACGATAAGGCGATCTACACTTACGTTCCGGCGATGATCAGCTTCTATCTTGGCGAGCGGCCGTTGTTGCAGAACGTGCCGACATGGCAGTGCGCCAAGGCCGATGACTGCACCTATGTGCTTGAAAACCTCAGCGAGCTCGTCGTGAAGGAAGTGCACGGGTCCGGCGGTTACGGGATGCTGATTGGACCCAAGTCGACGGCTGCGGAACGCGAAGCGTTCGCCCTGCGGGTGAAGGATGATCCGGCGAACTTCATCGCGCAGCCGACATTGGAGTTGTCGAGTGCGCCGACGCTTGGGAAGAGCGCGATCGTCAACCGCCATGTCGATTTTCGACCGTTCTGTTTGGTCGGCAACCGCGTGCGTCTGACGCCCGGCGGGTTGACGCGGGTGGCGCTGAAGGAGGGCTCATTGGTGGTGAACTCGAGCCAGGGCGGCGGCGTCAAGGACACCTGGGTGATGACCGACTGATGGCGCAAGGCATCAAGACACGTCGGGCCATCGGACGGCTGAAGGTCGCTTGCGGTGCGAGCAGCGCGAACGCGCGAGGTGGCGCACCATGTTGAGCCGCACGGCTGAAAACCTCTATTGGCTCGGGCGCTACATCGAGCGTGCGGAAAGTACCGCGCGGTTGATGGAAATGGGCCGGCGCATGGCCATGCTGCCGAGCACGCGGGATGGCGATGAGTGGCGCTCGGTTTTACAAGCGTCCGGCACAGCGCTCTCTATCCCCGCCGGCGACGTTTGCGATGAGCGCGTCGCCATTCGCGCGTTGTTGCTGGCGCCGGAAGATCCCTCCTCCATTCGCCACTGCCTGAACCATGCGCGCGCGAACGGGCGGGCCATCCGCACCGCACTCACGCAGGACATGTGGGAAGCCCTGAACGAGGGCTGGCGGCGGCTCGAAGGCGTGGATGAAGAGAGCGCGTGCCGCGATCTTTCGCGCCTGCTCGAGTGGGTGAAACTGCGGACATCGACCCTGCGCGGTGCGTCTGAAACTAGCATGTTGCGGAACGATGGTTTCGATTTCTTCCGGCTCGGCGGCTACGTTGAGCGTGCCGACATGATGATGCGGCTGCTCGATGTGAAGTACTACGTCTTGCTGCCGGAGACGGAAGTTGTCGGTGGGGGGCGCGATCATCAGCAATGGTCATCGGTGCTGCACGCGAACTCCGCAATCCGCGCCTACCACCACCTTTATCGAGGTGACTACAGCCCGTGGAAGATCTCGGACTTTTTGATCCTGAACCCGGTCTTCCCGCGCTCTCTCGCCTACAGCTATGACCGCGTTGGTGACCACCTGACGCGGTTGGAACGCCGCTATGACGCGCGGTTTGCCTGCCACGACATCGTGCAACGGATGAACGAGCGGCTGTCGCGTTTGGAGATGGGCGAGATCTTCCAACTGGGCCTGCATGAATTCACGCAAGATATGTTGGCGACCAACGCGCGGCTTTCCGAAGCGATCGCTGAAGCTTATCACTTTTAGCGGACGTCTCGAACCGCTCCACGTCATCGCAACTGTTGTTGGCTCGCGGCCCTGACGTTGGCCACAGGCGTACACCTATAAGGTCCGTGATGCTGCTCACCATCCACCACAAGACACACTACCGCTACACGCCCGAGGCGGTGCGGTTGGCGTTACGGCTGCGGCTGTTTCCCTCGCAGTTCAACGGGCAGGCGCTGAAGAGTTGGGAGGTTGCCATCAACGGCCGCGCCCTCAACGCTGCGATGGTTGATGGCTATGGTGATCGCTTTGCCTTGTGGACCTCGACGTTGCCGCTCTCGACGGTGGAAATCGTGGCGCAGGGCAGCATCATGGTCGACGACAAATCCGGCGTGGTTGAAGGCCTGGCGCGGCGCCCTCCGCCGGCCGTTTACTTGCGGCGGACACCGCTGACCGCGCCCGACGCTGCGATCACCGCACTGGCCGATAGCCTGACCGGCGCGAACGAGCTGGAGCGAATGCACGCGCTTACCCGCGCGATCAACGAGGCGATCGCCTACACGCCGGACGCGACGACGCCGACGACCACGGCCGCGCAGGCGATGGCGGAAGGGCGCGGCGTTTGCCAGGATCAGACGCACATCTTCATCAGTGCGGCGCGGTACTTGGGCGTACCAGCCCGCTACGTCGTGGGCTACATGGTGGCTGGTGACGGCGAACCGGAGCTAAGCGAGACCCACGCCTGGGCTGAAGCTTATGTGGCGCAACTGGGTTGGGTTGGGTTCGATGCGACCAACGCAATGTGCCCGAACGAGCGCTACGTGCGGCTCGCAAGCGGTTTTGATGCGCATGATGCAGCGCCGATCCGCGGGCATGTGGTGGGCGAGACCGATGTTGCGCTTGATGCACGCGTCGACATCGCCGAGCAGCAGGCCGTGCAGCAACAGCAGTGAAGGATTGTGCCCCCTCGCCGTGGGGCTGCGCGCAACTCCTGCAAGGCAACGCGCGCCAAATCGTCTATCGTGGAGTTGCATCGAAGCTGCAAATCCTGTCGCGCGTTTTACACCCGCTGTAGAAGCATGCGCCGCCAAACCGACCGGACCACCATGACCTACTGCATCGGTCTAAAACTTGAAGCGGGTCTGATCCTGCTGTCAGACACCCGCACCAATGCGGGCCTCGATAACATCGCGCGTTTTCGCAAGATGCTGACATGGCACGTGGAGGGCGAGCGCGCGCTGGCGATCGTGACCTCCGGCAATCTGTCGATCACGCAGGGTGTGGTGACGCGCTTGCAGGATGCGATCGCGCGCGACAAGGCGCGTGGGGAAGCGGGCAATGGGGTGCACGGTGGGGCGCAAGGTGGGGCGCACGGGCGGGCGTCTGAGAGCGGCGGGTCCGATGAGCCGATCGAGACGCTGCTCAACGCGCCCAGCATGTTTCGCGCAGCCCAACTCGTTGGCGACACGATGCGTGAAGTGCAGGACCGTCATCGTAAGGCGCTGCAGGAACAGGGCGCGGAGGCTGACGCGTCAATCCTGCTTGCCGGCCAGCGCAAGGGCGGGCGTCAACGGCTGTTCCTGATCTACTCGGCCGGGAATTTCATCGAAGCCACGTGGGATACGCCGTTCTTCCAGCTTGGCGAACATAAGTACGGCAAGCCGATCCTCGATCGCGTCATCGATCCCGATACGTCCATTCCGACCGCGTTGAAGGCGGCGATGGTGTCGATGGATTCGACGCTGCGCAGCAATCTATCGGTTGGCATGCCGCTCGACCTCGCCGTGATCGAGACCGATACGTTCCGGTTTGCGGCCGAGCGGCGGATCGAGCAGGATGATCCCGATTTCGCGAACATCAGCGCGCGCTGGTCGGTGGCGATTAAGGCGGCGTTCGAGAGCCTGCCGGAGATGGCAAGTGAAGCGGCAACGGCACCGCAGGTGCTCTCAACGCCCGAAGGACCTGATCGGCAGGGGGCTTAAGCTCATCCGCCGGAGGAGCACCGCAGGCGAAAGATGAGCGTCATGATGGGCCGCGTGCAGAGGAGTGATGCCGGTGGACTATTCGACTGCGATCCTTCCGCTGGATGAGCGCATGCATGTTGCGGGGCAGATCAGCGTGGCTGATGTCGCGTTGCTGGCACGGGACGGCTTCACGACCATCATCAACAACCGGCCCGATGGCGAGACGCCGGATCAGCCGCGCCACGCCGCGATCGAAGAAGCAGCGCAGGCACACGGTCTTAAGGTGGTGGCCGTGCCGGTCATTTCGGGTGGACCGCTCGACCCTGCGAGCATCGACGCGCAACGCCAGGCCATTGAGACGGCTGGCACCGGCAAAGTGCTTGCCTTTTGCCGTTCGGGCACGCGCTCGACGATCGTCTGGGCGCTTGGCCAACGCGGGCAGCGCCCCGCCGATGAGACGATCGCGCTGGCGGCGGCCGCCGGCTATGATCTGACGCCGTACCGCGCGATGCTGTGAGCGGCACGCGCGTGATGCGTGTTTGAGCCGGTGATCCGCACTTTGCGCCTGTTACTCTGGTGCGAGCGTTGGCGCTCTCTCTCTTACCGCTCATCTTTCGCCTGCGGGTGCCCCCTCCCGCGAATGAGCTCCGCCGCATCAGGTGGAAACGCCTAAGGCGAAAGATGAACGATAAAACAAAAGCTTAGATGTCGGTTCTGCTGCAAGTTGACGCGAACCGGCTCTAGCGTAGCGATTCCATCAGCCGGCGCTGCAGCATCATCCGCGGCACGATCGATGAAATCAGCAGGTGCTCGTTGAGCGTATGGGCACCTTCG
>JBCBJZ010000154.1:0-8411 GCA_038522635.1 Pseudomonadota bacterium
CTCACAAAACGACTCAGGAACTCACTTGCCGTCAATCCAGAGGCTGGTGGCGTCCAGGTGCGCTGCGCAACCGACATAGGCAAGAGCATGCACGACGCGCCCCCAACAACCAGGTTTGCCAAGGCGCAGGCGACGAGCCTTGATGAGACCGCAACGCCCGCGTCGTCGGGCGCTAAGCGGACGGCGGGCGTCGCATCGCTTTACCTCAAGCTTTGGGCCGGCGCAGCGCTGGTGGCGATCCTCTATGTGGGCAGTCTGTTCGCAACGGGCGTGGTGCGCCCGGCCTCTTTGGCGGGCATGTCGACCGACGCCACCGCGCTGACCATCGATCGCGAGGCGCGCCGCGGGGTTGAACGCGCGCGCGTGCTTAACGACGAATTGGCGGCGGCCCGCGCAGCGCTTCTGAAGGAGCAACGTGAGCGCGCCGACCTGGCCGAGCGTCTCGCCCTGCTGGAAGCGCGCAATGGCGTGCGCGTGCTGGCCGGGTTGAACCCTCCTCCCGCTGACTCGGCGGCCCGCCCAGCCGACAAGCAACGCATTTCATCGCCGGCGACCCGGCCCAAACGTCCGGCTACCAAAACCCGAGCCGCAAAGCCGGCGAGCGCGCGCCCATCGCTCCGCCGTCCCTCACCGCCGCCGCGCGCCACAGCAGCACGACAACAGGCCCCGCAACAGCCCACAGATCCGCTTGCCCGGGTGCGTGTGCCGCTTACAACCGGCTCCGTTGTGCAGCCGACGCGGCCCGACGGCGTCACCAACGCCAACCTCACCCGACCCCCAACCGATACGCAGCCTCGGGTTTCGGTGACCGATCTTGCCGGCTTCGGCGTTGCCACCGTGACGCCGCCCGCACCGCCTGGCATCGAGGTCGCCTCCGGCCCCAACCGAGAAGCGGTACGGCTTTCCTGGGCGCTCCTCAGCGAGCGTTACGGCCGCATCTTCGGGCCGCTGCGTCCGCGCGTGGTGCAAGGTGCGCCGGGCCAGCGCGCCTATCGCCTGATCGCGGGTCCGTTACGCTCACAGGCGCAGAGCATCCGGGTATGCGCGATGTTGCAGGCACGGGGCGTGAGTTGCCGGCCTGCGGGCTTTACGGGCCAGGCGCTTTGATGAGCCGCGGCTTAGAGTCGGCTCGCATCAGGCCGTTCGTCAGCCCGCATTCGAGACGCCGGTGAAGAAGTAGCGACCCAGGCCCACGGTGAAGATCAGGTTGCCGTAAATCGCATGCTCGAACCACACTGCGAGCAGCGAGCGCGTCTGCATGTAGCGGTAGGCGAAAAGGATGCCGCCCAGCGCCGAGATCGTGAACGTGACCCAGCTTGCGAACATGATGTGCGCGAAGCCGAACAGCAGCCCGTTGGTGATGATGGCAAGGGCCTTGTGATCACCGAAGAGCCCCCCATAGCGATGGAAGAAAAAGCTGCGGTAGATCGCCTCCTGCACCAGCGCGGACAGGAACGGGTAGAGCAGCATGATCGTCAGCCAGAGCTGAAACGCGTAGCGCGGAAAGGCGAGGAAGCGTTCAGGCACGTCGATCCAGGCGAAGGCCGTGATGGCGGCGCCGGCGGGAATGAACAACGCGATGATCGCCAGGAACGTACGCCACCGCATCGGCACCGCCAGTTCGCGTCGGATTGAGAAGCGGTTGTCCCACAGCAGGTAGAGGATGATCCCCACCATGACCGGCAGCAGCGCGGCAAACAGCGGCACGCGCCAGCCATAGATCGCATAGGTCATGGCGATCGGCGCGCCAATGAAAAGGACGCCAATTTCGCCGATCAATCGCAAGCGGCGCGCGAGACCGACGCCGGCGTCTTCGGCGCTGCGGTGCACCGTCCCGCCGGCGGCAAAACCGGATGAGGGAAAGACGTTGGGGTCGAGCTGCGGCGTGGCGTTCCCATCCACCATGAGCGGCCTGGTTCCTTTTGCGGAGCGCGACGTTTGAGCGGGGCGGCAAGCCTATGTCCGGCCAACGGTGGCCTCACGTCAACATGGCGTTGCGACGGCGCCAGCGCTCTACAATTTCGCGTGCGATGGCGGCAGCGCTGTCGAGGGGTGTGTAGGCCCACGAATCGTGCGCTGCCTCACCTGCGTCGGAGACGCGCATAGCATGAGCCGTGCCGAAGGCGCGCATGGCATGAGCCGCGTCGAAGGCCCGCGTGGCCCCATGCGCCTCCATCATGGCGTGGAAGCGATGAAACTTCGCGCGACCGCCGGAGGGATGAAAGACGAACACGGGCCGACCCGTCGCAGCAGCCTCGCCGACCATGTTGACTGAATCCCCGGTCACCACCAGCGCATCGGCATGGGCGAGAAAGTCCGGATAAGGGTTCGCGCCCTCCCCCTCATAGAGGAGGTGCGGCGCGTGGCGGGTCGCCTCGACCGCAGCGGCGATGAGGCCGTCGTGGGTCCGCCGTGAGCGCGTGATCATGAACGAGACGTCGCCCGTATCGGCGAGCGCGCGCAGCCCAACACCAAGCCGCGCATCATCAGCGTCCCGGTAACGGTAGCCACCACCGTTTCCCCCTAAGATGACCGCGATACGCCGGCCCGGGAGATCGGCGATGGCGTCAGGCATCTGCGCGCGCAACGTCGCAAGCCGCGCCTGCGAAAACGGATGCGGACTGGCAAGCGTGTGCATCACGTTGGCCCCGCGCCGCCGATCGTGTCGCGGCACCCAGATCAGGTCGGCGGTATCGGCGGGCGTCTTGGGGTCGAGCAACACAACCGTGTAGGTCTGCCGGCCCGCCACCCGTTTCAACTTGCGAATATAGGGGATCGCAGCCGGCCCCGTCGCGATGGCGAGCGGCGGCCATGGCGGCGCAAAGGCGCTGCCGTCCTGGCCAAACCGAACGTCAGCCGGCACGCCACCCCAGGGGTTGATCAACCTCGCAAGCCCTTTGCGCGTCACGCGCTTATGCACGCCCACCATGCCAAGGGCTGCCGTGACACCCTCAAGTTGGGTGATCATGCCCGCTTTGCCATCGCTGATCAGCCAGACATCGCGGCCCTCCAAGGTGGGCGCATCATCGGCTTGGCCCGCAGCGGCGCTCACGTCAGGACGCGGCCGCGTTGGCTCATCAGCCGCATCGCCATCAGACACCTCACGCTGCCGCCCCTCGTGCCCTTCGGGTTTCGCTTGCATCCATCGCCACATGTTCAAATCGAGCGCGGTGGCCCAATTGGGACCGAGTTGGAACCGAGTTGGGCCGCGCATCAAAACTTTACGCATTCCATCAGCGTTTGACCTGCCCTAATGTTGCGCGCAACGCCACCGTGCAACTGTGCCATCGTCCGGGATGCGCGGCGCGATCGCATCATCGTTGCGATTCCGCTCAAACGCGCGCCAGACGCCGCACCGCTTCCGCCCACGCCCCGCCTCTCGCTTGTTTGCTCTTTGGCCCTCAATCATGCGCGCCGCTGTAAATCCTGGTGCACCGATGACCGTTCGTCTTGACGCCACCGATTGGCGCATCCTCAAACACCTGCAGGGCAACGCCCGCATGACCAACGTCGACCTCGCACGGCGGTCAGCGTTGTCGCCGCCACCGTGCCTCCGCCGGGTGCGCGCGCTCGAAGAAGCCGGCGTGCTTGAGGGCTATTTCGCCAACATCGATGAGCGCGCCATCGGCTTCCAGCTCACCGCCTTCGCCATGGTGGGGCTGCACGCGCAGGCCGAACAGGATCTGACCGCTTTCGAGAATCGCGTGCTGACCTGGCCGATCGTGCGCGAGTGCCACATGCTGTCGGGCGAGACCGACTTCCTGCTCCGCTGCGTCACCACCGACCTGGTCGCGTTTCAGGATTTCGTCATGAAGGACCTCACGGCCGCTCCCAACGTGGCGAGCGTCAAAACGCATCTGACGATGCGGCGCTCCAAGTTTGAACCCGGTGTGCCGATCCCGGACCCTGAGCACATGGAACGCTGAAGACGGCACGCTAGACACGCACGCTATCACCGCATCGTTATGGAAACGCCATAACCCTTTCGATCATCCTCCCAACACAAGGAATGCAAGCCCATGAGCAAAGTCGCTTTTCTCGGTCTCGGTGTGATGGGCTACCCCATGGCCGGCCATCTCGCCCAAAAGGGGGGGCATGAGGTCACCGTCTACAACCGCACCGCCTCCAAAGCGCAAGCGTGGGCGCAGGCCTACGGGGGAGCGCACGCGCCGACACCGGCAGCGGCTGCCGAAGGCGCGGACTTCGTGTTCGCCTGCGTGGGTAACGATGATGATTTGCGCGCGGTGACCACCGGTGAAGACGGCGCGTTCCACAACCTCGCCGACGGCGCGATCTTCATCGACAACACCACCGCGTCGGCGAACGTGGCGCGCGAACTTTACGCGCAGGCCAAAGCACGCGGCGCCGACTTCCTCGATGCGCCCGTCTCAGGCGGCCAGGCCGGCGCCGAGAATGGCGCGTTGACCGTGATGGTCGGCGGCGATGAGGCGGTGTTTGAAAAGGCCAAGCCCGCCATCGATTGCTACGCCCGCATGGTCAACCTGATCGGGCCCGCAGGCAGTGGCCAACTGACCAAAATGGTCAACCAGATCTGCATCGCAGGCCTCGTCCAGGGGTTGTCGGAAGGCTTGCACATGGCGCAATGCGCAGGGCTCGACATCCCCAAAGTGATGGAGACGATCGCCAAGGGTGCGGCTGGCTCCTGGCAAATGGAAAACCGCTGGCAGACCATGGCCGATGACCACTTCGACCACGGTTTTGCGGTTGATTGGATGCGCAAGGACCTTTCGATTTGCCTCGATGAAGCCCGCCACAACGGCGCGCATCTGCCGATCGCCGCCCTGGTCGATCAGTTCTACGCGGAAGTGCAATCGATGGGCGGCGGGCGCTGGGATACCTCCAGCCTCATCAAACGACTGAACAACGCCAAGCAAGGGTGAAGGTAAAGGTAGGGGTTACGGTCGCGATCCCCATACGATCTTCAACTTCATCCAGCCCGAAGTGAAGCCGTACCGCTAGATCCGGCTAGCGCTCCTGTACTGAAGCAGAAGCGCTGGTGCGCGAGATGTTCCAGCCGATCTCTTTCGCTGAACGCCAGCTAAACGGCGCGTTCAGGGTTGCCTCAACCGCCGATGGTTAACGTCACAACCATCACGCAGGGTTCGCTCAAGCGTCCCCCCGCTGCTCCGGCCCGCTCCCTCAAGGTCCCCCCTCAAGGCCGGAGCACGAGCGAACCCTGCGGTTGATGAGGACCACGTCAAAAGGAGATCCCCCATGGCCATCCGCACCGCACTTTTCGGATTGACCGCGGTTACCGCCTTCAGTGCGGCCACCGTGATCGGCCTCGGCGCCACAACTGACAGCGCCAACGCACAAAACCGTGACCGGCTGTTTGAACGCAGCGTTGATGACCGCCGGGCCGAGCGTCGCGCCCAAAGGCGCGCGGATAGACAAGCTGCCCAAAGGCGCGCTGACAGACAAGCCGCCCAGAGGCGCGCAGACCGGGAAGCTGCCGAGCGCCGCATTTTCGAAGCCCGCCGCCGCACCGACCGTGGCGCCCCTAACCTGCCGGACTTGCGCCGTGCAAACCGCCGCGCTGCTGAACGGGCCGCTGCCCTTCGCGCTGAACGCCGCGCCGCTGCCCGGTTCGCCGCTGAACGAGCCCGCGAACGTGACCGTCGTATCAACCGCCGCCTGCGCAACGACCAAATCGTGATCGCGCGTCGCGGTTCAGGCGTGCGCCGCCCCTTCGGTGTCCGCCGCATCCGGGCCCGCGGTGTTGCCGTCAGCGGTCGCCTGCCGATCTCAGCGATGCGCTTCCGGGCCCGTCGTCAGGCGGTGCAGAACTGGCGCCGGAAAGTGCGTGCCCTTTACGGTCGCCGCTTCTCCTTCTGGGCGCTGGCACGCAACAAGCGTGTGAACTGCACGCGCGTTGGCCCGAACCGGGTTGCTTGCCGGGTTGCTGCCAAGCCGCGCAACGCCCTGCGCCTGACCCGTCTCGGCTTCTAAACTGAGGCGCCGATCACAACACCGCTCGCCCTGAAATTTGTGCGGGCAAAAGGAAAAGGAGCGGCGCCGCCACGCCGCTCCTTTTCTAATGGTCGCTTCTGGGCAACCACTTTCGTCCCTTTCGTGGTGCAACAACGCTTCGCTGCGCCCGCCGACCACCACTGGCAGGTGTCAGTCGGAGCGCTTCGCAGCCACCATGGCTTCAAGCTGATGCTGCATCGCTGCCAATTGCGCGCGCATCGTCTCCAACTCGTCAGCCGCCTTGGACTTTGCATCTCCGGCCGCCGCCGGCTCAGCCGAGCCGTTGGCCTTCGCAGCCGCTTTCGGCGCAGTGCCGGCGCCGTTATTCGCCTCGCCTGCAGCACCGGCCGCCTGGCCGTTCGCGCCGAACGGCTGAAACATTGACACGGCCTGCTCAAACATCGCCAAGTTCTTGCGCGCCTGCTCCTGATACATCTCAAACGGGCTGCCGAACGCATCAGCCCACTGCTGACCGAACCGCTCACGTTCCTTCGACAGCGTGTCGAGGGAAACCTGGAGGTAGCTCGGCACCATGTGCTCGATCGACTGGCCGTAAAAGCGAATGAGTTGGCGCAGGAACGGCGTCGTCAGCATGGGGTTGTTGCCCGGCCGGCTTTCCTGCTCGACGATGATTTGCGTCAAGACGCTGTGCGTCAGGTCATCGCCGCTCTTGGCATCGAACACGATGAAGTCGCGCTCAGCCCGCACCATCTCAGCCAGGTCGTCCAAGGTGACATAGCTGCTGGTTTCGGTGTTGTAGAGCCGCCGGTTCGCATATTTTTTGATCACGACCTGCGCTGTCGGATCGGCTTTCCCATTGGCTTTCTTCGACATGGATCGCCCGCTGATCAAAATTGTCTTGCACTGCAGCATTCATATCACGAGCAACCTGCTGAATTCCAGCGGTTTCTCGGACTGCACATCCTTAAGGGCCGGTGATGCCTCCTTCGCGGTGGGACCAACGCCGCTCCTCACCTGTGGCCTGACACGCGGTCTCGCATCTGACGCACGGGCGATGAAACGTGAGCCCCATCCCGGCGAAAGCGCCGCGTGACAGGCGCGCGACAAGGCCGAACACCTGCGTTATAGAGTGGCGAAAGCTGTACGCGTTGGCGCTATTTACGCAACGCACAAGCATGCCCTTTTGAGCTCAACCCCAAAACCACATCGAACGTTCGAGGAGAGATTAATGAGCCAAGACGACACGATCGTCATCGCCAGCGCGGCGCGCACCCCCGTTGGCTCCTTTAACGGCGCGCTTGCCACCATGCCCGCGCACGACCTGGGGAGCGTGGCCATCAAGGCTGCCATCGAACGCGCGGGGATAGAGCCGGGCGATGTGCACGAAGTGATCATGGGCCAGATCCTCGATGCCGGCGCCGGTCAGAACCCGGCCCGTCAAGCCTCGATCAACGCAGGGATCCCGGTTGACGCGCCCGCTTGGGGCATGAACCAGCTGTGCGGCTCGGGCCTGCGCGCGGTGGCGCTCGGTGCCCAGCAGATCCAGGACGGCTCCTCGCAGATCGTAATCGCTGGTGGTCAGGAAAGCATGAGCCAGGCGCCGCACTGCTCCCACATGCGCGACGGCACCAAGATGGGCGACACCAAGTTCATCGACACCATGATCAAGGACGGCCTGTGGGACGCCTTCAACGGCTATCACATGGGCACCACGGCCGAGAACGTCGCGCGCCAATGGCAGATCACGCGCGAAGAGCAGGACAACTTCGCCGTCGCTTCACAAAACAAGGCTGAAGCGGCCAAGAAAGCCGGCAAATTCAAAGACGAAATCACACCGGTGACGATCAAGACCCGCAAGGGCGAGATCGTGGTCAGCGATGATGAGTACATCCGTGAGGGCGCAACCTACGATTCCGTTGCGAAGATGCGCCCGGCGTTCGAAAAAGAAGGCACGGTCACCGCGGCCAACGCCAGCGGCATCAACGATGGCGCAGCAGCCCTCGTTCTGATGAGTGCCAGCGAAGCTGAAAAACGCGGCATCAAGCCGATGGCCAAAATCGTTTCGTGGGCGCACGCGGGCGTCGATCCTTCGATCATGGGGACCGGGCCGATCCCTGCTTCGCAGAAGGCGCTTGAGAAAGCCGGCTGGGGCGTTGAGGACCTCGACCTGATCGAGGCGAACGAAGCGTTCGCGGCGCAAGCCTGTGCGGTCAACAAAGGGCTGGGCTGGGATACTGACAAGGTCAACGTCAACGGCGGTGCGATCGCCATCGGCCACCCGATCGGTGCTTCGGGCGCGCGCGTGCTGACCACGCTGCTGTTCGAGATGGACCGTCGCGACGCGAAGAAGGGCTTGGCCACGCTGTGCATCGGTGGCGGCATGGGCATCGCCACCATCATCGAGCGCGTCTGACTCAGAGGAGAAGCTCATCGCCGCCCACGGACACGCGTGGGCCGAC
>JBCBJZ010000155.1:0-8410 GCA_038522635.1 Pseudomonadota bacterium
TAATCGACCTATTTTTAATCCTCTTCTGGTGTACTCACCTGCGGCTAAATATTAAAAGCAAAAAAATAGATTATTTGCCGGTCCCGCTACTGGCTCAAGCCAACCGACTCTAAGCCACAGCAGATCCGGGCCGTTGGAGATCTCTGTTCGACGCGCCGGCATCAGCCGTGCCATCAGCCCAGGCGCCTGTTGCGCGATGGCCAGCCTGCTGTTGCACGTTGAGCGTGCAAGCAGGACCCCTTTGATCTTTGATCATTAAAATGGTTTTCTTAGCCCGCGGCAGACAATGCGGGGGGGGCCCCGCCCCTCGATTGTAGTGCGTAGAGGTTGGCCGATGAGTTCACGGCACCAGCATGCCCGTGGCGGCGCCATGGCGGCTGTCGGTTTGACAGCCCTACCGGCGTTCGCGCGGCGCGATCGCGATCCTCAGCTTTCGGCGCTGTTTAAAGCTATGCGCCGGCGGATCGACGCGTCCAAATCAGCACTTGCTGCCAAGCTTGGGACGACCAGTACGGTCATCGGTGTGCTCGAGCGCGGCGACGTGGCCGCGTTGCCGAACGATTGGCCTGGCATCGTGCGCCTTGTGAACGCCTACGGGATGATTGCCGGGCTTGATCCACAACCGATCCTGATGCGGATGCACCCGTTCTTTTTGGCAGTCCACGGCCAATCGGCGACGGCTGACGCGAACGCCACGATTGTCGGTTTGGCGCATGCCGAGAGCGCTGTGGATGCCGGCGCCGAGGGCGAGGCTGGGGCGTTAACCCCGACGCCAGCCGCAGCCGACCGCGCGCAAAACGCGCAGCATGTGGAGACAACGGCGGCGCAATCCTTGGCGCTCCCCGCTGCGTCGGACACCCGTCCCAAGCGTCGCGCGCGCACGTTGGCCATCACCGCCTTCATCGCCGTGCTCGCCCCGATGCTGCTGACGGGCGCTGCCTACTGGACAATCCAGAAACAGCCGCCGGCGCTGATGGCGGCGCTTGAGCTGCTGCCCCGCGGGCCCGCCAAGGTCTGCCGCAAGTGGCTGAACGCGATGATGATCTCGACGGCCCCGCGCTACGACGGGATGGTCTGGATCAACGTCGCTGATCCGCGCACCCGCAAGCGTGATCGATTGAACGTGCCCGCCAGATGAGCGTATAACGCCGACGCAACGTCGGCCGCGGTGTGTTGTCAACGCGTCGGTTCGCGCGCGCCAGGAGCGCGTTAGCGCGCTGTGACCGCAAGGGCGTTTCAACCCGACCTCAAGCGCCGCGCTGTCGCCGCTTCCGGCATAGGCAACACCGCGTTGTGGCCCTCAAAAGGCCTGACCAACCACCACCACCATCGAGCCCCGATGAGCGTTCTCCCCGAAGACAAACTTGATCAGATGGTGCAGCGCTGGGAGCTGCTACAGGCGGAGATGGCGCGCGGTGACGGCGCCGACTTCGCTGTGCTGTCGAAGGAATTCGCGGAACTCGATCCCGTGGTTGAGAAGATCCGCACGCTCAGGACCGCGCGCGATGAAGCTGCCGACCTCGCTGACATGGCGGCCGATGAGAGCTCAGATGCTGAGATGCGCACGATGGCGCGCGATGAGCTGGCCGGGCTGAAAGCGCGCCTGGAGGCACTTCAGCAAGAGGTCCGTATCGCGCTACTGCCGAAAGACAGCGCGGATGAACGTAACGTGATTTTGGAACTGCGCGCGGGCACTGGCGGCGATGAAGCGGCACTGTTCGCAGCCGACCTTTTTCGCATGTACCAGCGCTACGCCGAAGTGCGCGGCTGGAAGACCGAGCTTGTCTCGGTCGCGGAAAACGATCTTGGTGGCTTCAAGGAGCTGATCGCATCCATCCGTGGGCAAGGCGTTTACGCGCGCCTCAAGTTTGAATCAGGCGTGCACCGCGTGCAGCGCGTGCCCACCACGGAAAGCGGCGGGCGCATTCACACCTCGGCGGCAACCGTCGCGGTGCTGCCCGAGGCTGAAGAGATCGACTTGGAGATCAAGCCCGACGAGATCCGCATCGACACGATGCGCGCGTCCGGCGCCGGCGGTCAGCACGTCAACACCACCGACAGCGCTGTGCGCATCACGCATTTGCCAACCGGGATCATCGTGGTGGCGTCGGAGAAGTCGCAGCACCAAAACCGCCGCACGGCGATGCAGATCCTGCGCACGCGCATTTACGAGATCGAGCGTGAGCGCGCGGCCGATGAGCGGGCAGCGCAGCGCCGCGATCAAGTCGGGAGCGGCGACCGCTCACAGCGCATTCGGACCTATAATTTCCCGCAAGGGCGCGTCTCGGATCATCGCATTAATCTCACGCTGCACAAGCTGGACGAGGTGATCGCGGGCGAGGGGCTGGATGAGATCATCGATGCGCTGATCACCGATGATCAAGCGACTGCTCTTGCCGCCCTTGATGGCCAGGCGGACCTTTGAACACCGCGCCAACGCCGCAACGTGTCAGCGACGTCGTAGCCGGTCAGGCGGTGGGTGCGGCCGTGCAGGCCCTGGCGCGGGCCTTTGCTGCAACAGGCATTGCGAGCCCGCACCTTGATGCCCGTCTGTTGGTCCAGGCAGCGACAGGGTGGGATGCGGCCGCCCTCCTTGCTCACCCCGATCGTACGCTTGCGCCGGACGCGGCGGCGCGCATCACCATGTTTGCTCAGGCGCGGCTGCAACGCGAGCCCGTATCGCGGATCCTTGGCGCGCGATCGTTCTACGGCTACATGTTCAACATCGCGCCTTGCGTGCTCGATCCCCGTCCCGATAGCGAACTGCTGGTCACTTTGGCGCTAGCGCGCTTGACGCCCGCGCAGTTGCAGGATGCTCCCTTTGGGGATGCACCGCCTCCATCGCCTAACCAAGCTTCATCGTCCAACAAACCGTCTTCACCCACCCAAGCGTCTGGCGCCCCCCGCATCCTGGATATCGGCACCGGCTCAGGTTGTTTATTGCTCTCGATCCTCGCGGCGTGCCCGAAGGCCCATGGCGTTGGCACCGATGTAAGCGATGAGGCCTTAAGCGTTGCGCGAACGAACGCGGCCCGGCTGGCGGTGAGCGCACGGGCGATGTTCGTGCGCACAGATGGGGCTAGCGGGCTCAACGGCCCGTTCGATGTGCTGGTGTCGAACCCGCCATACATCCCGACGAGCACCATCGACACGCTCGATGACGAGGTCCGCCGCTACGATCCGCACCTGGCCCTGGATGGCGGGGCCAACGGCCTCGACCTCTATCCCCGTTTGATCGCGCAAGCCCTCGCGTTGGTGCCGGCCGGACTTATCCTGTTTGAGGTCGGGGCAGGCCAGGCCGATGACCTGCGCGCGCTGGCGCAACGCGAAGTACGCGCAAGGCAAACTGCGGGGCTTGCTGTGGAACCGGCGGTCTCGATCAGCGTTCACCGCGACATCAACGGCGTGGCGCGCGTGGTTGCGATTGACACACAAAGGCAAGGATAGCTGAAAAAAAGAGTTGGATTTTCAGGTCGGTCACGCTAGCTTCCTTTCAGAACGCTTTCGCAAAGATCGATCTCACGCAGATTGGTCGCGACATGGTCGAAATTGCAAAGCATAGCAGATGACATCGCCGCTGCGGCGCACATCTGAAATCGTACAATCACTCAATGCGATGGATAAACGCGTAGCGAACGTTCGTTCGTAGGCCTCCCATCGACCGGCGTAACCGGTGGATGGCATGACCATCATGGATGGTTAACAGGCGGCCCACGACATCGGCGTGCGTTGACAACCGCGACACGTGGCAGCTCTCAACGGTTGAGAGCGCGACGCAGGCGCGAACGTACGACAGCGTGCTTACGCGCATTGAGCTTTCCCCCACGTGACGCGCTTCGGGCAGTCTGCCTGAGGCTCGAGCTTCGACTTTGGTGCAACAGAACCGAAAACGGGAGCCCATGAGGCAAGGTCAGCAAAACCGCCGGGGACGCGGGCGCAGCCGGAGCAATGGCGGTGGCAAGGGGCAAAATCCCCTCACGCGTAGCTTTGAATCCAACGGGCCCGATGGCAAAATCCGCGGGACGCCGGCGCACATCGCCGAGAAATACATGTCGATGGCGCGGGATGCCGTGTCCCGGGGCGATGTGGTGATGGCTGAAAACTACTACCAGCACGCTGAGCACTACAGCCGCATCATCATGACCTATCGCGAGCAAACGCAGGGTCATCAGCATGACGCCGGTCCGAACGACCGTCGCCAGCGCAACCACGGCGACGCACCGCAACCGATGAACGGTGCGGCCGAGGATCACGGCGACTTTGAGGATCAACCGATCCGCGGAAACGAGCCGCAGCCGAGCGTCGGCGCACCGGCCGATGCACCGCCACCCCGTGAACGCAACAACGCTGAGGCGCGAGAGCCGCGTGCGCGCAGCCCGCGTCCGCGCGGGCCCGGCCGGCGCGAGCGACCGCAGCGTCGTCGCGATGAGAACGGCGAAGCGACCAGGGCGAACGGCGCCAATGGCCACGGTGGCGAGAAAGAGAAACCGGCCAAACCTGCCCGGGCACGCGAACAGCCGGCGGCCCGTCTTCCCGAAGACGATCAGCCGGCGTTCCTCAAGCAGCCGGTGCGCAGTCGCAAAGCCGCGCCCCGTGAAGCGAGCGAAGGCGACAGCGCCGCACAGGACTGAGGCTGGCAACGGTTGTTCGGTACAACGCCGTGATGCGGTTCGTTCAACCGGCAAGTCATGCGCCATTGCGGGGCGGGCTCTGGTAACGCCCTACCCCGTACACCGCGGTTGAGCCCGTTAGATATAGTTGCCGACCTGGGCGCTACGGCCAACGATGGCAGCGCAGGCGAATCGACGCTTGCTCAACTCCCCCGGGGCTGAGTGGGCAATCGTGAGAGCTCTGTACTGCCAACGCCCGCAGCCCGCGCCGGTCTGTGGTCCGTCACTCCGCCGCTTCGCCGCTCGTGGGCAGCGCGATCACCGGCTCCATGCCTGTGAGTTCGGCATCGTCCAAGTGGCATAGGATCTGGTGCCCGCGCGCGCCAAACGGCTTCAGCGGCGGCATCTCCACATCACACAACCCGGGCATCACGTACGGGCAGCGCGTCGAAAACGGGCAACCCTTCGGTGGGTTCGCGGCCGAGGGGATCTCGCCCTTCAGCACGACTTTGCGCTTTTTGACGTTGGTGTCAGCGATCGGCACCGCCGACAGCAGCGCTTCGGTGTAAGGGTGGTAGGGCGGTGCGAAGATGTCGTCCGTGGTGCCTTGTTCCATGATCAAGCCGAGGTACATCACGACGATTCGGTCGGCGAGGTACCGCACAACCGAAAGGTCGTGCGAGATGAACAGCAGCGTGGTGCGGTTCTCCCGCTGGATGTCCATCAGCAAGCCCGTGACGGCAGCCTGCACCGACACGTCAAGTGCGGACACCGGCTCATCGGCGATGACAACGTTCGGATCGCCGGCGAACGCGCGCGCGATGCCAACACGTTGCTTTTGTCCGCCCGACAGTTGACGCGGCCGCCGTTTGGCGAAATCACGCGGCAGTTTCACCGTATCGAGCAAATCCATCACACGCGCGTCGACCTTCTCTTGATCGCGCTCGACGCCGAACTTGCGGATCACGCGAGCGATCTGTGAGCCGACCGTGTGGGACGGGTTGAGCGTATCGAACGGGTTTTGGAACACCATCTGCAGTTTGGAGATCGTGCTCTCATCGCGCGTTTCCACGGGCAGATCGGCCAGCTCCACATTGCCCAACTGGACGTTGCCCGCCGTCGCCGTCTCCAGCCCCATCAGCACTTTCGCGAAGGTCGACTTGCCACAACCGGACTCGCCCACGATCGCCACCGTTTCCGCTTCGCGTGCGTTGAAGCTCAGCGACTGGTTGGCCTTGATCGTCTTCTTGGCGCCGCTCACGAGCAGTCCGGCGCCTTCAATCTCATAGTGCTTCGTCATGTCATCGACGCGTAAGACCACATCACCGGGTTGCACCTTTTCGCGCTCATCCGGTTTCGGCACCGCCGCGGCCCAGTCGATCTCATCGAAGCGAACGCAGCGCACCTTCTGGTTGGTGTCGGCCTTCACGTCGTACATCGGGATCGGGCCGGCATTGCAGCGCGTCTCATCGTAGTAATCGCAGCGCGGGCCGAAGTTGCAGCCGCGCGGGCGCAGGTGGGGCAGCGGCAGTTGCCCGCGGATGGGGACAAGCGGGCGCGAACTCTTGTTGGCGGTGGGCAAAGGAATCGAATTGAACAGGCCGCGGGTGTAGGGGTGGCGCATGTTGTTGAAGACGGTGCGGATGTCGCCGAACTCCACCGCCTCGCCCGAGTACATGACCGTGATGCGGTCGCACGTCTCCAGGATCAAACCCAGGTTATGCGAGATGTAGATCATGGAGGTGCCGTAGGCCTGCGCGATCTCGCGGATCAGATCCACGATGCCAGCTTCGACGGTCACATCGAGTGCGGTGGTGGGTTCATCGAGCAGCAGCAGCTTGGGGTTCGACAGGAGCGCCATCGCGATAACCACACGCTGTTGCTGGCCGCCCGAAATCTGGTGCGGGTAAGCGCCCATGATGCGGCCTGGATCGGGCAGGCGCACGTTGGCGAGCATCGTTTCAGCGCGCGCGGTGGCTTCCTCTAAGCTGGCGTTCTCGTGGTAGATCGGCACTTCGATCAGCTGCTCGCCGACCTTCATCGAGGGGTTCAGCGACGCCATCGGCTCTTGATAGACCATAGCGATTTGCGAGCCGCGAAGCTGGCGCAGCTCCTCTTGGCTCATCGTGGTCATGTCGCGGCCTTGGAACAGGATCTCGCCGCCGACGATCGCGCCGTTCTGGCCCATGTAGTTCATGATCGCGAGCGCGACGGTGGACTTGCCGCAGCCCGATTCACCGACGATGCCCTGCGCTTCGCCCGGCATGAGCCGCATGTTGAAGTCGACCACGGCAGGGATTTCGCCCGCGCGCGTGTAGTATGAGATCGACAGGTTGCGGCATTCAAGGACCGGTGTTGCGTTGGCTGATGCGGCGGCGGCGGCGCTGTCGTCAGGGCTTGCAGGTACGGCGGTGGTCAAGGCGTCACCTTGCGGTTGCGGCAGCGCGGTAGCGACTGCCCATGAAGGCTGCGGCGCGACAGCGCGCGCCAGGTCAAGCGGCGCAACCGCTCAGTCGCGCAAACTCATCTCGCGCAGGCCGTCGGCCATCAGGTTGAAGCCCAAGATCAGGCTTGACACCGACAACGCCGGGATCAGCAGCATGTAGGAGAACTTCCAAAGCATCGCGACCTGGGCTGCCTCCTTGATCATCAGGCCCCAGTCGGGATCGGGCGGTTGCAACCCGAGACCGAGGAACGTCAGCGTGGTGATCGCGACGGTGGTGTAGCCAAGCCGCAGGCAGGCATCGACGATGATGGGGCCGCGCGCATTGGGCAGCAGTTCAACGATCATGATCCACAAGGGATGCTCGCCGCGCGTTTGCGCTGCGAAGATGTAGTCGCGCGTTTTGGTGTCGAGCGTCAGCCCGCGCACGATCCGCATGATGGCTGGGGCGGATGCGAAGGTGACGGCGATGATGATGTTGAAGCCGCTCGGCCCCAGGTAGTTCAGGATCAAGATGAACAGCACCATGACTGGGAACGATAGCAGGACGTTCGACAGGAACGAGATCACCTGATCCCACCAGCCGCCCAGGTAGCCCGCGACGAGGCCCAGGAACGAGCCGACAACGTAGGCGACGAGGGTTGCGGTCACGCCCCAGACCAGCACGCGCTGGCATCCCCAAAGCGCGCGTGAGAGCAGGTCACGGCCCTTGAAGTCGGCGCCGAGCAGGAACAGATGATCGCGCTTTTCAACGCCGGGCAGGGTGAAGGGCGCAATCGGCTTGTTGGGATCGACGATCGGCAGAAACGGCGCTGTAACAGCCACGAGCAGCCAGAAGAAGACGAGCGTCACACCGATGACGGCAATCGGACTTTCCCGCCAGGAATAGACCGCAACGCAATAGAGGAGCAGCGTTGCCGGGATGGCGGGCAACAGCACGAGGTCTTGTCCATCGCGCGGCAGATAGTCGCCAAACATGACGTAGAGCGTCAGCGGAACCCACATCAACAACAGCAGGAGGATGATCGAGCGGCTGCTTTGCAGGCGCTGAAAAAGGGTGGGTCCCGGAGGGGTCTGCGTGGTGACGGCCATGCGTTAAGCGAACCTGATGCGGGGGTTGAGGAAGGTGTAGCCGATGTCGGAAATGATCTGCGAGAGCACGGCGACGAAGACGGCGACCAGCGTCGCAGCCTGGATCACGTAAACGTCGCCAAAGAGCGCAGCCTCCAGCAGCAGTTTGCCAAAGCCGTTGTACTGGAAGAATACCTCCACCACGACGACGCCGACGACCAAGTACGCCATGTTCAGCATGACCACGTTCACGATGGGGGCCACGGCGTTTGGGAAAGCATGCTTT
>JBCBJZ010000156.1:0-8385 GCA_038522635.1 Pseudomonadota bacterium
TGGGCGCAAAGGGAAGGCGTGCGTGTTTAAGCCGGTGACTCGCACTTTGCGCCCGTTGCTCTAGGCTATCCGCCTCACGATGTTGCATCGCCCAGCGATGCAGCCGAAATTTGCAGATGAGGAAGACCCACCATGGCCAGCGCTGATGCCACCGCCTATGACGACCAGAATATCTTCGCCAAAATCCTGCGCGGGGAAGCGCCGTGCACGAAGGTCTACGAGGATGACGACACGCTGGCGTTCATGGACATCATGCCCCGCTGCGATGGCCACGTCCTGGTGATCCCGAAGACGCCCGCACGCAACGTGCTTGACGCCTCACCAGCCCAATTGGCCGCCTGTCTGGCCACCGTTCAGACGCTGTCGCGGGCAGCCATGGAAGCCTTCGACGCCGATGGCATCACCATCCAACAGTTCAACGAGGCGGCTGGCGGGCAAGTCGTCTTTCATCTGCATTACCACATTCTACCTCGTCATGAGGGCGTTCGCCTGCGCCCCCATACCGGCGAAATGGCGGACCCCGACGCGCTCGAAGCCCTCGCGGAAAAACTCCGCGCACGCTTGAAATGAGCGTAGGCTTTCAGGGCCCGTTCAGTTGAATTGCGTTTAAGGTCGCGTCACGATCGCCCGCCGCAGTTCAACGCTTAAGGAGTCATCGAAAAATGAATCTGCGTATTTTAATTTTGGGATTTGCCTTCACCGCTTTCATCTCCACGACCTTCGCGCACGCCGCTCAACTGCAGCAATGCGGCGGTTACCGCACCGACGTGACAAGCCTTGTGGATCTGCGCAGCTTCGCCAACGGCAACATCAAGCTGGTGCACTACGACACCGGCGGTGAACCGGTCTGCTGCTCGTCCCACCTGGCGATCGTGCATCCTGCCCCGGGAAGCGATGCTGGCGTGAAGTGCACGCTGCTGACCGGGCCTGCTTCAGCGCCCGGCTTCACGGACGTCGAACTCAAGCGCGTCAAGGGGAGGTACGTGGCTGGCAAGGGGCTGCGGCTGTCGATCCCGGTTCAGGTTTACACGGGCTCAAGCTCCGTGCGCCGTTGGCACACGCTGACGATCAACCAGAAGACCGGCACCGTCACGCTCAACAAGTAGGCGCACAACCGATGATCGCCGATGCGCTCACCGCCAAGCTCGCCATCGCGTTCGGTACCTATTTCTTCGTCGCGGGCGTCGCATTCTTTGGCCGGCACGGGACGGTGCAAGCGCTCTTCGCCGCGCTCAAGGATGATAAGCCGCTGCTTTACGTGTCCGGCGTTGCGACCTACGCGCTCGGGGTCACGCTCATCATCGTGCATAACCGTTGGGATAACGTCCTGGCCGGCGCCATCAGCCTCATCGCCTGGGTCATGGCGCTTGAAGGCCTTGCGTTGATCGCTGCCCCGCGCAGCCTTTTGCGACTTTCGAGCGGCGCTCTCAGCCCGCGTGGGCACCGCATCTTTCTGGCGGCGAGCGTGCTCCTCGGCACAACGATGATCGTGGCCGGCGCACTGGCGCTGGCGCGTTGACGCCCTTGCATTCGCGCCCGTCGGAGCGCACAGTGCAGCTTCACCGAGGGGGGCCAGCGGAGCTGGCTGAGACGGCGCTGATCCCGCGCTGCCACCCTTAGAACCTGATCCGGGTCATGCCGGCGAAGGGACGGGCGTCACCGCACCACCCTCCCCATCACCACGGATCGCACCCGATGACGGATGTGCGCAGATTGCGCACGCCTGTTTCGGGCGTAAGGGCCGACCTGTTTCATCAGCGTCCGTTCGCGCCAAATGCGCCACGGACCCACCCGCGAGTGATCCCATGAACAAGCACACCACGCCGCAAGACCTGATGGTCCCCGAAGTTACCACCGGCCCGTTGCCCGCCTCCGCCAAGGTCTACGACGCAGCCCCTGGCCACGACGATGTCCGCGTGCCGTTCCGCGAGATCACGCTGCACGATCCCGAGCAGCCGAAGTTCCTCGTCTACGACAGCTCCGGGCCCTACACGCAAGGCGCGGACGCGATCAACGTCGAAGAAGGTCTGCCCGCGCTGCGTAAAGCGTGGATCGAAGAACGCGGCGGCGTGCGCGCCTATGAAGGCCGCGCCATCAAACCCGAAGACAACGGCAATGTGACCGGCAAGCACCTCGCGCGCGACTTCCCCAACAAGGCGATGCCGCTACGCGGCAACGACGGCGCACCTGTCACGCAGTACGAGTTCGCGAAAGCCGGCATCATCACCAAAGAGATGGTCTACGTCGCACACCGCGAAAACATCGGCCGCACCGCCCAGCTTGCGCGCGCGAACGCAGCACTTGCGGATGGCGAAAGCTTCGGCGCTACACTTCCCGCCCACGTCACACCTGAATTCGTGCGCGATGAGATCGCCCGCGGCCGCGCCATCATCCCGGCCAACATCAACCATCCTGAGCTCGAACCGATGATCATCGGGCGCAACTTCCTGGTGAAGGTCAACGCCAACATCGGAAACTCGGCCGTGACGTCCTCGGTGGAGGAAGAGGTTGAGAAGATGGTGTGGGCGACCCGCTGGGGCGCTGACACCGTGATGGACCTGAGCACCGGCCGCAACATCCACAACACGCGCGAGTGGATCCTGCGCAATTCGCCGGTCCCGATCGGCACGGTGCCGATCTACCAGGCGCTTGAAAAATGCGATGGCGACCCGGTCAAGCTGACGTGGGAACTCTACCGCGACACGCTGATCGAGCAGTGCGAGCAGGGCGTCGACTATTTCACGATCCATGCCGGCGTGCGCCTCGCCTACATCCACCTGACGGCGCATCGCGTCACCGGCATCGTTAGCCGTGGTGGTTCGATCATGGCCAAGTGGTGCCTGCATCACCACAAGGAAAGCTTCCTCTACGACCACTTCGATGAAATCTGCGACATCATGCGCGCCTACGATGTGTCCTTCTCGCTCGGCGATGGCCTGCGTCCAGGTTCGATCGCGGACGCTAACGATCGTGCGCAGTTTGCCGAACTGGAGACGTTGGGCGAACTGACTCAAAAAGCCTGGGCCAAGGGCTGTCAGGTGATGATCGAAGGGCCCGGCCACGTGCCGTTGCACAAGATCAAGATCAACATGGACAAGCAGCTCAACGAGTGCGGCGAGGCGCCGTTTTACACGCTGGGGCCGCTCACCACCGACATCGCGCCGGGCTACGACCACATCACGTCAGGCATTGGCGCTGCGATGATCGGCTGGTTTGGCTGCGCGATGCTTTGCTACGTGACGCCGAAGGAGCATCTGGGTCTGCCGAACCGCGACGATGTCAAGGTCGGCGTGATCACCTACAAACTTGCAGCCCACGCCGCCGACCTCGCCAAAGGCCACCCCGGCGCACAACTGCGCGATGATGCGCTCTCCAAGGCGCGGTTCGAGTTCCGCTGGGCGGACCAGTTCAACCTGGGCCTCGATCCCGATACCGCGCAGCAATACCACGATGAGACGCTTCCCAAGGAAGCCCACAAGGTGGCGCACTTCTGCTCCATGTGCGGGCCAAAATTCTGCTCGATGAAGATCACGCAGGACGTCCGCGATTACGCCGCCACGCTCAACGACAAGGAGCAGGGCATGGCGCAAATGGCTGCCAAGTTCCAGGAGATGGGCGGCAAGCTGTACGTGGATGCTGCCAACGCGCAGTCGGGCGCGCAGGGCAGTGGCAATGCGTCGGCAGCCACGGCGGGCGATGACGCGGTCAAAGCGAGTAACCGCTCGCTGGGCTAAATCACCGGGCGATCAAAAGGGGCGGAGGGATGCGCAGCGCCGTATCCCTCTCCGGTCACACCAAGACGCACACGGTCAAAGACCGGCGCAAAGGCCTCGTCACCCGAGAGCGGGCAACCCGACTGCGGCGCGCCCCTCATCGGTCTTGAGCGAGAAGTCGCCGCCATCATGCTCGCGTGCCGCATCCGTGGTCAGCCAGGCGATGGCCTGGGCCACCCATTCGGCCGGGATATGCGCTTCCCACGCCAGTTGCGAGACCGGATTAACGCCGGAACGCTTGATGTCGCGCTGCATGGTGGTCGCGACGGTGCCCGGCGACAGGCCCACACAGCGCACACCGTGGCCAGCCGACTCGCGATGGACGCAACGGGTCAGCGACAGCAAGCCCGCCTTCGTCGCGCAGTAATGACTCCAGCCCTCGAGCGCTCCCGTGGCAGCGCCCGATGAGATGTTGATGATCTGCCCCCGCCCGCACGCGATCATACCCGGCAGCACCAGCCGGATCGTGTTGTAAGCGCCTGTCAGATTGATCGCGACGACCTGCGCCCAGGCGGCAGGATCGCTCTCTTCGATCCGTGCGATGGGCTCGATGACGCCCGCGTTGTTGACCAGCAGATTGACCGGGCCAAAGCGCTCTTCGACCCGCGCGAACGCCTGCGACAGGGCCTCGTAGTGTGCCACGTTGGCGGGAAGGCCGATCGCATGATCCTCGCCGATCTCCGCCGCGATCGCCTCCACAGCGTCAGCCGATCGCGCGAGCAACCCCACCTTGGCGCCGCAAGCTGCCAGGTGACGCGCAGTCGCTTCGCCAATGCCCCGGCTCGCCCCCGTGACCACCGCCACCGTCCCACTCAGATCGATGTGCTTTGCTTCCATAACCTTCAAGGCTCCTCGTTCCGCCGCGCTCCATCTGATGGGAGTACGCGCTTAGAGTTCATCCGCTTCAGGTGGAATCACCTGAGGCGAAAGATGAACACCAAAACAAAAGCTTAGATGTCGGTTCCGCTTCAAGGTGAAGCGAACCGATTCTAGAGCTCAGCACGTGACGCCGCCCCCCATCGCCAGCGGCCCCTCACCCGGTCGACCGTACATCAAGAAACCGACGGTAGGTCTCGACGTAACGATCCCCGATCAGCACCCGGCGCACATCATCGATATCGAGCGATGTCGCCTCTTCTTCGTCACCGAACGCGTCCACGCCCTGCCAGGCCAACCGGCGTCGATGGACGCGGGTCACGCGCCCCATCGCGAACAGCACTTGGCCTTCGTCGTCTTCGTGCTCAACCGCGATTAGACGTCCTCGCAAGCTTTTCAAGGCGGCTGCCATGCTTGAGATGTCGAGCGTGCCGGCTTGATCGCGTGAAGCGCTCAAGGCCGCCTGATCGCAAAACCGCTTCTGGAAATCGAGCGATGCGTGCGTGCCCACCTTTTCAAGCGCACGTCGGTCGAACAACACCATGCCGTTCGCCTGGAAATCCACACACACATGCAGCAGCATCAGCGTTGGCGAAACGGAAACGACAAAGCCGTAAAAATCGCCCGTTTCATCGGCCACGCGACAGCGGATCAGCCGCGCCGCCTTCGCATAGGCCCGCATCCGTTTGAGATCCGCTTCGGTTGTCTCGCGCATCATGGCCTTCACAAATCAGTTGCACGTCGGCGCCGCCTGTGCCCGTTGGCGGGCGCGACACCAGAGCAAGGGGCGCGAAAGCGAGGCGTGAGGGTTGAGCCGATGATTCGCACGTTGCGCCCGATGATCTAGGAGGCGAGAGGCCCATGCGCCTAAAGGATTTCAAAGTTCTCACGTTCGACGTCTATGGCACGCTGATCGACTGGGAAAGCGGGATGATCGCGGGGCTCGAACCGTTGACGGCGCAGTTGGCGGCCCCGCCCGGACGCGATCAAATCCTGCAAGCGCACGCCTATCATGAATCGACCACGCAAGCGCAAACGCCGGCCAAGCGCTACGCCGACGTGCTCGCCACCGTTTACCGCCGCCTCGCGGAAGACTGGGGCTTGGCCGTCACCTGGGACGATTGCGCGGCCTACGGCGCCCGCGTGCACGCATGGCCAGCGTTCCCCGACAGCGCGGAAGCGCTCGCCTACTTGCGCGAGCACTATAAGCTCGTCGTGCTCTCTAACGTCGACAACGCGAGCTTCGCGGCCTCCAACGCCAAACTGGGCGTCACCTTCGACGGGGTCTACACGGCCGAAGACGTCGGCAGCTACAAGCCCGCCGATGCCAACTTCACCTACATGCTGGAGCAATTGCGGCGGCGCGGCTTCGCCAAGGGCGACATCCTGCACACGGCCGAGAGCTTGTTCCACGACCACGAGCCCGCCGCCCGCCACGGCCTGGCGCGCTGCTGGATCTACCGCCGTCACGAGCAGCCCGGCTTCGGCGCGACCATGCCACCCGGCGACCGCCCGACGCTCGACTTCACCTTCACCTCCATGTCAGCCCTCGCTACTGCCCACCGCGACGGCACCGCGTAACGGGAAACGCACGGGCCTGACCCGCAGCTTCAGGACGACCATGAACAAACAGGTTTACGTCTCGATCACGGGCCTCAAGCTGCACAGCCGCTGGCACACGCTCAGGTTCTGGCGCCACGCGATCCCCGCGATGGTCCAAGCCCGACGCGCGCGCGGCAACATCAGCGCCTCGGCGCGCACCATCGATGGCATCAACCACACGCTGACGGTTTGGGAGAGCGCTGCCGCCGCGAAGCGCTATGTGCACACCGGCGCCCATCGCAAGGCGCGTGCGGCGTTCCACAGTATCGGGACCGGCCTGACCTGCGGCTACCTCACCGAGCGCGTGCCGACCTGGGCTGAGGTGCCGGACCTGTGGCGTACGCATGGCCGCATTTACGGGGATGGCCTAAACGTAGAGGCGGGGCATGACCCCGAGCAGCCTGCCCAGACGAGACGGCCTTAACAAGGACTTCCGGCGCCCGGCCTGACAGACGCTGCCGCCCGAAGTCCCGCCCACGCGACAGGCGATATCGATGACTGGCTGAAAACAAACGGATTGATTGGTGGCATTATAGAAGGCCGCAAACTCTTTCGTCATACGCGCTATCGGCGAGGTATGAACATAAAACGTTTCAGGCGGGAGACGAAACTCATAGCCCTGAGCACCATTGCGACAGGCTATGATCTTCTGGCTTTTCTTGAACAAGGCGAAACGGTTTATGGGGAGGCGATCGCCAATCTGTTAAAACACTCCGCCGGCAAACGCGCCACCGAATAGCGTTGGTTGACGACCGGCAAAGGGACGACTAACAGGTATGGCGCTGCGCACCGATCTAAGTCAGCACGACTTGCGGCTGATACCTCTCTTGTAAAGTATCGCAAATCCGGAGGGCTAGATGATTGACAGACGCCGCTTCAACGCTGCCACCATTTATCTATTGGGCGTTTCTGTGCTTCCAACGCCAACACGAGCGGAAGAGAAAAAGAAGAGGTTTTGCAAAGATGTCCGCGTTCTCGGCAATTGGGTCAGAACCATTCGATTGTAGAAGAACGACGAAACAATTACCTCTGACGCATATTTTCTACCACTGTCGGGCCAATGGACGTTACGCAATCGCAGAGGTCGAAGGGTTAAATCATTTTCAAGGACAGTCGCCGAGGCGAAGAAAGCTGCAAGCTCCTGGTCCCGCCATGACCAAGTAAAACACCCCCACCTATATCTTACATTTGAAAATGATGACGTTACAAATGTATATCCGAACGCAGTCGCCTGGAGCTCCAAGTGGGAGGCAGCCTCCTTTCTTCGCATCGATTATTTCGCAAACAAAGGCTGGGAACATAGGATCAACGGCCGGCGGCGCCCTCTTGAGGCGATCAGCGAGAAGTTTTTCGTTGGTGACAAACTGGTGTTGCATCAAGGGCGTCGGTCCAAGCGGACACGCACTGGCAAGACGCGCTGGCACGAATGGTTCTATATTGCTGGACGAACCAACTACAAGAAACAGCGGTGGTTCCAAGATCCAAGAGCCAGCTTCAACGTCCAACAATTTCTAAGTTGGGGCTCCACGCTTCGTTTTGCCCTAATTGATCGGAAGGGTTATGTGACGGGAAAGCGCAACGCGACCTTCTATGAGATTCAATCCGATCTCGACGGCCTTGATGTTCTTGTTAAGACAATGCCAGCAGCAGTAGCTGAATTGTATAAAGCGCAAAGGTCGCAAGAGTGCCGCTTCGGCGAATCAGGGTGTTTCATGACAACAGCCTGCTGCAAAGTCGTCGGCCTGCAAGACGACTGTTGGGAGCTAACCCAATTGCGGAGTTTGAGGGCGTGGGTTCTGGATCATTCAGCAACGGGACGTACAGAGGTTGACGAATACTACAATCTCGCGCCGAAGATTATAGCGGCGATCGACAAACTGCCAGAGGCGGAGACGATCTATCGACGGTTGTATTTCTCGTACATCGTACCGTGCGCGGCGCTGAATTTCTTCGGTCTGAGACAAGCGTCCCGTCGTCGCTACCACCGGATGATTGCAGAAGCACAAGGCGTCGCCGCGTAAGCCCTTTAAAACGGTCCGTCAACAAACCGGGTCCCGCATGTCCGCATCTAGAGTCGGTTCGCTTAAGCTTGAAGCGGAACCGACATCTAGGCTTTTGTTTTCAAAACAAAAGC
>JBCBJZ010000157.1:0-8232 GCA_038522635.1 Pseudomonadota bacterium
AATAGTTGCATGAGGCTTGAACGTGTCGGTCCTGCCCCCCCTCCCACGTCCTGGGCCGACCCATGATAAAGAGGCAACGATGAGAGTTTGGCTGACATCGATTTGTGCGGCGGGCGCGGCGATGGGTGCCCTGATCGCGGGTGGCGTGCCAGCGCACGCGCAAAACGCGATCAACGATTACCTGAACGAACTTGAGACCTTGGATACCCGCGGGATGTTGCCCCGCACGCAGCGACGCGCCCGGTTCGTCCCGACGCGGCAGACGTTGCCTGCAACACCGCGCCTGAACGCTGACAACGCCAGGCCCGCGCTTGCGCAGCCACCACAACGGTTGAGGCCTCGCACCCCCGCACCGTCAGCAGCGCCGCGCGCCACGGCGGCGTTGCGTCCCCAACAGCCTATCACGCCGCCGCCTCGCCCCGTTCAGCCCACACCGCAACCTGCGATCGTTAAGCCGCCGCCGCGAGAAACGGCAGCCCAGGAGCGTCGGCGCGTTCGGGCATCATGCCGGAAAAAATATGGGAAGCGCTTCCTGCGCGCTGAAAAGCGCAACGGTGGTTGGACCTGCTGGTATCGCAAGAGTTATAAGAAACGCCGAGCCGAAGCGCGACGGATTTGTCGGCGCAAATACGGGCGCCGTTTGGTCCGGGTCAAAGTCTCACGGCGGAGCAACAAGTACACCTGCTACTTTCGGAAGTCTCGCCGCCGCCGTTAAGCGCCGCGTGGGCCGGGCCTCTACCGAAGATCAAGAGCGGCAGGCCAGGGCAGAAGCGCCTTCCCGCTGGAGCGACCCCAGCGTGCCGGCCATCGTGGGTGCATGGGGCTTTGGTCGTGAGCTTAGATGCGACGCACGCGTGTCTGCGCCTGCGGGAGGCGGCACCCGACGATGCAGCGCCGTTTGGATCGATACGCTGGCGTCCAACGTGCCTGTCCATCGGTTCAACGAACGGCTTTCATTTCGTTTTGTCGAAATGCGACGCTTCGATGCGACCAGCATATGCGGGGTCTACCGGCTTGAGCGCGCTGTGTATGATGCCTGGACTTGAGCGCGTGTTAAGGCCAACCGAAGGACACCCCCCATGGAGAAGATCAACATCCAGTTTACGCTGTTCTCGGCGTTTTATGCGCCGTTGATCGCAACGATGGCTGGCGGATTTTTGGCTGAAGAGGGTTTGGAAGGCGATTGGTCGGTGGCGCCGGCCGGCACCTCCGCGATCGATGCGCTCATCGAAGGCAAGGCCCACGTGGTGCAGTCGGCGTTGAGCCAGGGCTTTGGACCGTTGGCGCGCGGTGAAGCCAACAGCGTGAAACACTTCGCTCAGATCAACGAAATGGACGGCTTCTTTTTGACCGCCCGTGCGCCTGATCCGAATTTCACCTGGTCCAAGCTTGAAGGCGCGAAGGTTGTGTTGTTCGGCGGCGGGCAACCGCTCGTGATGTTCAAATACGCCTGTCACAAGGCGGGGATCGACTACGACAAGATCGACGCGATCCACGTTGGCGGGGCGGCGGCCATGGATGCTGCCTTCCGTGATGGGCAGGGTGCTTATGTGCAGCAGCAGGGGCCCTTCCCGCAGCAGCTTGAGGCTGATGGCGTTGGCCACATCGTCGCGCAAGTTGGTTTACCGATCGGGCCGTGTGGGTTTTCCAGTCTTGCTGCGACGCCCGCGTGGCTCCAGAGCGAGATGGCGCAACGTTTCAGCAGAGCTTACGCGAAAACGCGCCGGTACATGAATGACGCCGCGGCGGCCGACATCGCAGCAGCGCTCAAACCCTATTTCCCTGACATTGGCGAAGACGTGTTGGCGGGTTGCATCGCGACCTACCAAAAGCTCGGTTGCTGGACGCCGCACGTTGAGATCACCGCGCCCGCCTATGAGGCGACGCTGGATATCTTCGCCTATGCCGGCGGGCTCCAGGCGCGATATCCCTATGACCAGGTGTGCGCGTCGCCGCCTGCGTACACCTGACATCGCTTCCTCGCCTGACATCGCCCGCAAGGGCTGCAGGGCCTGACCTGGCGCGAAGACGTCAACGTTTCTGCGAGCGCAATCGGCAGTGGGGCTTGGCGTGCGTGCCGAGCCATGATTGAATTCGCGCAACAACAATGTGGGCCTGGGCGACCCTGGGCCGGGGTGGAGGAACGTCGATGATCGATCAATTGTGGGCCGGGCTTACCGCGTGCTCCCATCGCCAGCGGCTTTCGCTGGCTTGCAGCCGTGCGCTACTCGCTGCGGCGTTCATCATGATGGCGACGTTGGTGCCCGTTTGGACCGGGATTGACGAGGCAGGCGCGCAAAGCGTGAGACCGCCTGCTGGCGCGGCGGAATCGGCTGCACCGCCCGCGAATGTGCGTCCGCCCTCAAGCCGTGGTGCGCCAACCTACCAGGTCACCGACCCGACGGCTGGCAAGGGTGCGATCTACGACAGCAAGATGTGGAAGAGCATCGCTGGCGGTGATAGCGGCACGGTTTCGATCCCGGACAAGAACGCCGGTCTGCTGGTGCAGACGCAAGGGTGGCACTGGATGCTGCAGCGCAACGGAGTGATGCCCACGTATTACCTCTACGCGCTCGGTGGGATTTTCGCGCTGCTTGCGCTTTTCTTTCTGATCCGCGGGCGCATTCGGATCGACAAGGGGTGGTCGGGCCGCACGATCGTGCGTTTCGGGTTGATCGAGCGGGCGGGCCATTGGCTGCTGGCGGGCTCGTTCATCATCCTCGCGTTGACCGGGTTGAACCTTATCTACGGTAAGGACCTTCTGATCCCGCTGTTGGGGAAGCCCGCCTTCGCGCAACTTTCGATCTTCGGGAAGTGGGCGCATAACTACGTCGCGTTCGCCTTCATGGCCGGCTTGATCATCACCTTCGTGATGTGGGTCTGGCACAACATTCCCAACCGGCACGATGCGGTGTGGTTGGCGAAAGGCGGTGGGATGTTCGGCAAGGGCCATCCGCCGGCGAAGAAGTTCAACGCGGGGCAGAAGATCCTGTTCTGGCTGGTGATGCTGACGGGCGTCTCGGTTTCTCTGTCCGGCATCGCGCTGATGTTCCCGATGCAGACGGCCATGTTCGCCAAGACGTTCGCCTGGCTGAACCAGTTCGGCTTCAGCTTGCCGACCGCGCTGACGGCCGTTGAAGAGATGCAATACGCGACCACGTGGCATGCGATCGTGGCGGTGGCCATGATGGTTGTCGTGATCGCTCACATCTACATCGGCACGATCGGCATGCAGGGGGCGATCGACGCGATGACGTCCGGCGAAGTCGACGCGAACTGGGCGGCGGAGCACCACAACTTGTGGGCCGCCGAACAGGAAGCGAACGTGCGCGATGCCGGTGCGCCTTCGGGTTCTGCGCCGACACCGGCTCCGGCCGAATAGGGGCGCGGGCCGGTTTGGTCGCGCATCTTCAAAGGGACCTGAGCCAGAGGGACCGGAGCCAGAGAGACCTGGGCCAAAGAGGCCCGGGCCCAAGGGGGAAGGTCGCTCCGCCGCGCGCGGTGCCATGTTCGCACGTGACCTGGCTTTCGGCGCGGTGGATCACGGCATGGTTCGCTTTGCTGTTCGTTATGGCGTTATGCGCCGGTGGCGGGCTTGTACGCGCCAGCGAAGGCGCGAAGCCTCAAGTCCCTTCGACGTCTGGACCAACGCCTTCGCCCCCAGTGGCCCTCAAAGCGGGTGCGACGAACCTTGTCGGTCATGGCGGCCCGATCAAAGCGGTCGCGACCAATGCAGCACGCACACGCGCGCTTACCGGCAGCTTCGACTACGCGATGATGCTGTGGGACATCAGCGGTAAGCGCCCGCGCCTTCTGCATCGCTTCGACGCGCATGAGGGCGCGGTGAATGCCGTTGCCTTCGCACCGGACGGACGTGCGGTGCTCGCCGCTGGCGATGATGGCAAACTGTGGCTCTGGGACGCGCGCACGTTCAAATTGCGCCACGCCTTCACGGGCCACGCGGCAAAAGTCAATGCGCTAAGCCTTAGCGCCGACGGCAAGCGTGCGGTGACGGCGAGCTGGGATGGTACGGCGCGGTTGTGGGACTTGGTCAACCTGCGTGCGGGCCCTGTGCTGCGCGGTCATCGCGGCACCGTCAACGCGGTCGCCTTCTCCAAGGACGGGGCGTTCGTCATGACGGCGGGTTCGGACGGCGAGGTCAAACGGTGGAGGGCGAGCGATGGCGCCGCACAAGCTCCACTGATGCGCAACGGCTGGGGCGTCAATGTGCTTGCACGCCTTCCGGGGAGCGACCGGTTGGTCTGGGGCGGCGTCAACGGCGCGAGCGGCATCATCGATGGCGCCACGGGCCAAGCGCTGCAAACCTGGGAAACGGTGAAACGCCCGGTGCTGGCCGCGGCCGTCATCGCCAAGCCTGGCCTGATTGCCATCGGCGCGGGCGATGGTTCGATCCGCATCCGTCGCGCTGACGATGGCGCGCTGCTGGAACACTACATCAATCCGGTCGGCCCGATCTGGGCGCTGGCCTTCGCCAAGGGCGGGCGGGCGCTGTACTTCGGGAGCCTGGATGACTTCGCGACCCGCTGGCAGGTGGCGCCGCGCAAGTCCTTCGAGCCTGTCTCGGGGCAGTTTCCGCGCCGGTTCCAAAAGCGCGAGTCGGCCGATCTCGGCGCCCGCCAGTTCGCGCGCAAATGCAGCGTGTGCCATACGTTGAAGGCGGACGGGCGTAACCGTGCCGGTCCAACGCTGTACCGCATCTTCGGGCGCAAGGCTGGGACGCTGCCGGGCTACCCCTATTCGCCGGCGCTTCTGAACGCGGACATCGTGTGGAGCGCGGACACGATCGGGAAGTTGTTCGCGCTCGGACCGGACCACTATACGCCGGGTTCGAAGATGCCGTTGCAGAAGATTTCAGATAAGGCTCAGCGCGATGCGTTGATCGCCTATTTGAAGCGGGTGAGCGGGCCGCCGGTTAAGAACGGTCGGTAGAGTTTTGCGCCACGTGCGCGGTCATGAAGGGATGAGCCCCACTCACAAAGGGGCCTTGGAGGACGCGATGAAGGGTTTTTTGTTGGGCATGCTGGCAATGGTCGTGATCACTTTGTCGGCCGAACGCGTGTTGAAGGCGAGCGTCGATCTATCGGCGCAGAACGTGTTCAAGGATGAACGGGCGGTACGGCTGACACCGGTTGGCCAGTGATTGCGGCAGCGTGCGTGCGCTAAAGCGTAGACGGTGCGAGCGGTCCGCGCGCCAACAGCGCTGTGTGCCCCTGAGCGTGATGGGGACATCACGTTTGATGGGGCCTGGGAGCTTGATGGCGCGGTCTGCTGGCGGGATGTGGAACGGCGCTGCTGGGCCCGTGTGGTGCGCTGTGACGCTCGCCGTCGCGCTGTTGATCGTCCTTCCGACTTCCGCCTTTGCGCAAACGTCCACGCGACAAACCCAGCAGACGCGCGGCCCCTCGCTTGAGCGCGCCTTGCGTTCCGTCGTTTCGCTGTTGCCGGTCTGGCCGCGCGATGGGCGTCGCCGCGAGGAGCCGGAAGCGAGCGGGGTCGTGTGGCGGGATGGTCGTCACATCGTCACCGCCGCACATGTTGTGCAAGGTGCCCGTGCGATTTTCGTGCGCCGCCATGACGGTGAGATCATCGCTGCCACAATGCGCGGACGCGATTCTGCAACCGACCTTGCGGTGCTGAAACTCGCAGGCGACCGTCGCTTGCCGCCGATGCTGATCGAGCGCGCGACGCCGGTGCTTGGTGCGCCGGTCTGCACGATCGGCAACGCGTTCGGGCTGGGCCTCTCGGTCAGTTGCGGTGTGGTGTCAGGCGTCCATCGGACCGGCACGGGCTTTAACCCGATCGAGGACTTCGTGCAGACCGATGCGGGCGCGAACCCGGGCGCGTCGGGCGGCGCTTTGATGCTGCGCGGTGGACCGCTGGTGGGGCTGATCACCGGCATTTTCACCAAGCAGGGTGACGCCAACATCGGTGTCAATTTCGCAGTGTCAGTGGCGCTCTTGGAGCGCGTGGTGGGCGATCTGATCGCGCATGGGGCCGTGCGGCGCGTGGCGACCGGCCTGCGTTTGCGCGCGGCCAAGCGTCGGCTACAAGTGGGGCCGCGAACGGTGCGTGTGGCGGCGGTGCGTGAGGGCTCGCCGGCGGCGTTGGCGGGTGTGCGGGCAGGCGACATCATCGTGCGGGCGAACGCGCGTGCGATCACCCGACCCGCTGATATGGCCCGCGTCGCGGGTCTGACGCCGTGGGGTGGTTCGGTGCGGCTTGACGTGCGCCGTCAGGGTACGCTCAAGCAGCTTGAGATGCGCCTTGGGGGTAAAGGTGACGCCGCGCGGCGGGGCGGGTAAAGCGGCGAACGTCGAAGTTGAATGACGGGCACCGGTATCGCGCGCAGGCCGCGACGAGGTGGTCGTGAGAGAAACGTAAACAGCAAGGAGATGACCACGATGGATCAGGACCGGTTCAACATGTCGATGCGCAAGTTTCTCAAGCAGGTCGGCGTCACGTCCCAGCAAAAGATCGAAGTACCGTACGCGAGAACGACCTGGCGGGGAGCGGCACGCTCAAGGTGCGCATGGTTTTGACGGCAGAAGGCACCAACCTTGAGCACGTCGTCGAAGAAGAGATCGACCTGAGCTGATTTGTGTCAGTGCAGCTAGAGCAACGCGAGCAAAGCTTCTCCGGCTCAAACACTCTTGCCTCGCCTTTGCGCTCAAAGTTGCTCGGCGTTTTGGATTTATCGAGGTGCTTGGCACAAACGTCGAAGAGGCGAGCGGAGACACGCGATGACGCCGTTGTTGGAGCAGCCGTATTTCCCACCGCTGCTGCGCGGGCACGCTGTGCTGGATCCAGCCGGCGCGGGCGCGGCGGCGCATGATGCCGTACGATCTGGCAGCGCGGGCGCGGGAGACCTGTTCTGGCTCGATGATGTGGAGACGATGGAGGTTGCGCTGGTGCTTGAGCCGGAGGTCAGCGCGCGTAAGGCCCGGCAGATGGGCCCGTTGGCGATGGTGGCGCTGGCCGATGGGCTGGGCACCTTGTTGCCGCCCAAGGTTGCGATCCAGTTTCGCTGGCCTCACAATGTGCTTCTGAACGGCGGCGATGCGGGGACCGTCACGCTGAGCATCGCTGACCACGATGCGGATGGCCGTGCGCTCGATGCGCTCGCGTCTGCACCTGCACCTTCACCCGCCAACGGTGCGCGGGTACCCGCGCCTGCCGACGGCGTACCCGCGCCCGCCTGGCTGATCATCACCACGCGGCTGGCGCTGTCTTTTGGAGCGGATGCGCCCGAGCCCGGCGAACGGGGCCACGTCACTTGTCTCAGCGAAGAGGGCGGTGAAGCGCTGAACCGCACGCAGGTGATCGAGGCTTACGCCGCGCACCTTTTGAACGCGATCACCCACTGGCAAGATGACGGCTTCCGCGCACTGCACGATCGCTGGCTGTTTCGCGCGGTCAACGCAAGCGCGCCGAGCGAGCTGCGGGCGTCGTCGGGCGATGTCGTCGAAGGTCTCGCCAAAGGGCTGGATGACGAGGCGAACCTGCTTCTCGCAAGCGACGATGGCCAGGTGAAGCTGCTGCGCTATGAGGATTTCGTTTAAGGCCATGACGACCATTCTACGAACGCGGGAAGCCCGATGAAAATGCTGCGCACGATCCGGTTCGACGCGTCGGACGATCACATTTATGAGGTTGCGTCGCCGGGCGAAGAGTGGGCGATTTCCGGTGGCGCGGCCTTTACCGGGATCGACGCGCAGGCCTTGCAAGGCAAGGTCCGCCAGGCGTTTGCGAACGGGTTCTTGGGGCTTGGCAGCTTCGGCCGCTCGACCTTTGTGAGCGTGGGCGAAGCGACAGTGGCGCAACGCGATGAGGCATTGGCTGCGCTTGCCGCTCACCTGCGCGACGCTCACCACGTGCCGCAGGCGATGGCGGAACAGGCGGCGCGTGCGGAGCTGGATGATGCGTGCGCGTTGGCCGCTGAACTGCCCATCCATACGGTGCTGACGGTGCGCCGCGTGTTGGCTGACGGCGGCGAGATCGAGGAAGAGTTTCGCACCATCGCAGCGCCCACCGGTGACAAGCCGCATGCGCAGATCTGGTCTGTCGTGCCGGACGAGGGCGATGATGCGTCGGCGTCGGCGGTCACGTCCGACGGGCCACCGCCTGCGGGAGAACGGCCATGACGACAACGTTCTGGGCGTCCGCTGGCATGCATCTAACCCCGCGCAACGCCGAGGGTTGGCTTGAGGTCAC
>JBCBJZ010000158.1:0-8028 GCA_038522635.1 Pseudomonadota bacterium
CAAAGCCCACGACAACAAAGCCTTTGGGCCAGCGGCTCGCATGGGCGATCACCTGGAGCGGCTTTGCGATCACCTTTTCCTGGCTCAACCTGCTGGTCCTTAAGGGCAGCGGCACAATGGTCTTGATGGTGGATGTGATCCAGCGTCTTTGACCTGCAGCGCGCACCGGCGGATCGGCGGCAAAAAGAAACGCGTCACATCGTATGCAACGAACTGGTTCACCGACGGGTTGTTCGCATGACGTCGCGACCATCAACGACACATGTTCAAGAAGGAGGGGCAGCATGGACCCGCGAATGCGCAGTTTGATCGTGCTGGCAGTGATCGGCTTGGTGGCCGGCTTTCTGGCAAGCTTTATCGTCGGCGGGGGCGGGTTGATGCGCTACCTGGTCACTGGCGTCATCGGCTCGTTTGTCGGCGGGTTTTTGGTCAGCGCCTTTGGCTTGCGCCTCGGCATCGGGAACGCGCTTGTCGAACAGATCATCGTCGCCACCGGCGGTGCGATCGTCGTGGTCCTGCTGGCGCGGCTTATCGCCTGAGCTCATCCGCATCAGGTGGATTCACCTGAGGCGAAAGATGAACGGCCAAAGGGCGAACCACGTCTAACGTGTGCCCGGTCGGCTGCTGCGGTGGCTCGCCGCAAGCTGGACCGGCAGGCTCGCTTTCACACGCGCTAACGCTTACATTTCAGCCATGGTCACCGTCGTCGATACCCGCGCCCGCGCGCGCCATCCTGAAAAAGCGCATCGCGCTGACACCGAGGTCCTCAAACGCCCGTCCTGGATCAGGCAGGTGTTACCCGGTTCGGACGAATACGTGCGCACCCGCGCGATCGTGCGCGACGCGAACCTGCACACGGTGTGCGAGGAGGCCGCCTGCCCCAACATCGGCGAATGCTGGTCCAAACGACACGCAACCATGATGATCATGGGCGACACCTGCACGCGAGCCTGCGCGTTCTGCAATGTGCGCACCGGCGTTCCTGAACCGCTGGATGACGACGAACCAGCGAATGTAGCGCGCGCCATTGAGGCGTTGGCGTTACGCCACGTGGTCATCACTTCCGTCGACCGTGATGATCTACCCGACGGCGGCGCCCAGCACTTTGCCGATGTGATCAACGCCATCCGTGCAGCAACGCCGACCACCACGATCGAGATCCTGACGCCGGACTTCTTGCGCAAACCAGGCGCACTTGAAGTGGTGGTGGCGGCCAAGCCTGACGTCTTCAACCACAACCTCGAGACGGTGCCGGGCCTCTATCTCACGATCCGGCCGGGATCACGCTATTTCCATTCGCTACGGCTGTTGCAGCAAGTGAAAGAGCTCGACCCGGCGATCTTCACAAAGTCGGGGATCATGGTCGGGCTTGGCGAAACGCGCGATCAGGTGCTGCAGGTGATGGACGATATGCGCGCGGCCGACATCGATTTCCTGACGATCGGGCAGTATCTCCAGCCCACGCGCAAGCACGCGGCGCTGAAGGCGTACATCACGCCGGATGAGTTTAAGGCGTATGAGGAGATTGCGCGGGCGAAAGGTTTTGCGATGGTGGCCGCCTCGCCGTTGACGCGGTCGTCGTACCATGCGGATGAGGACTTCGCGGCCTTGAGAGCAAGCCGCGCTCACGCACAAGCAGACGAGGCGCCGCCGGCCCAGCACGTGCCTGCAACGTGCACCGGCTCCGCGTCCGGCTCCGCCGCTGCCGCCGAAGCTGCCAACACCGACCGGTTGTCTTGAGGATCGCGCTTCGATGCCCGTCGTCCATACCGCTCACGTGGTTCCGCACTCGCCGCAGCAAATGTTCGATCTGGTCGCGGATGTGGAGCGCTATCCTGACTTCGTGCCGCTGTGTGATGGGTTGCAGGTCCTCAGGCGTACGCCCCCGAGCGCGCAGGCCCATGAGGTCATCGACGCGCGGATGAGCGTGGGCTACGGGCCCATCCGCGAGCATTTCATCAGCCGCGTGACGCTCGATCGTACGACGCTCTGCGTCAACGCTGCCTACCTCGACGGCCCGTTTCGAAGCATGGACAACCGCTGGCAATTCACCACGCACGAAGCGGGCGGGACCCTGGTCAACTTTTACATCGCCTACGAGTTCAAGTCGCGCATGTTGCAGGCTGTGGTGGGCACCGTGTTCGACCGCGCGTTCAATCGCTTCGTTGCGGCGTTCGAGGCCCGCGCCCATCGCGTTTACGGTGATGCGGGCGGCCTCCCCGATGCACCACCGCTAACGGTGTGACGCGTGTCGGCCCAGCCAATCATCCAGCCTCAAGCGCTGCGTGCAGCATCTCAAGCGCGGTGACGACCGTCGCCAACCGTACTGCCGAACGCCCGATATCGCCGTAGCGCATGGCGCGTTCGGTTTCGCCATGGACGTGGTGCGAGGTGGCCAAATGGACGAGGCCGACCGGCTTGGCCGCGCTGCCACCGCCCGGCCCTGCAACGCCCGTAACGGCGACGCTGATCTGCGCGTTGGAGCGGGTCCGCGCACCGTGGGCCATGGCGATGGCGACCTCGCCGCTGACGGCACCTTGGCTGGTGATCAGGCTGGGATCGACGCCCAGGAGTTCGGCCTTGGCTTCGTTTGAATAAGTCAGGAAGCCGCGGTCGAACACGGCGGACGACCCGGCGACCTCCGTCAGCGCGGCAGCGATCAGGCCGCCGGTGCACGATTCTGCCGTGGCGATCATGATGCCAGCGCCTTGCGCGCGCTGCACGAGATCGCGAGCGGCGCCTATCACCTTCGCGTCGAACACGGTCGCCTCCTCGCTTGAGATCATCGGGCAATCGATCGGGATCACCATAGGTGAGCTCAAAGATGATCTCATCTAATGTGCAGAGCAACTTTGGGCGCAAAGGCAAGGCCTCAGTGTTTGGGCAGGTGATTCGCAATTTGCGCCCGTTGCTCTAAGCGAGCCCGCAACGCATCACCAACGTAAATGAGCGCGGATCGACCCGCTTGCGAGCCGTTCCACGCCCATGCTCATACCGATACCGAAACTGAACCGGCGCGCCCTATCCGCCCGCCACGCCCGGTTTGCAATGGCCCGTCAGTTCGCCGGCTGGGCCACTTGCACGCGTTTTCGCGCGGCTGCCGTCGGCTGTCGTGGGGGCGTCGCCAGCTTGGCTTTGGCCTTCGCTTTGGCTTTCGCGGCAGCAGCCGCGGCGGGTGCCGCACCTGAACCCCGTGGCGCAGACGTCGCTGGCGCTTGTGCCGTTGGCGCCGGCGCCACGGTCGCGAGCGTCGGGACAACCGAACACTTCGAGCGGAATTCCGCCTGCGCGGCGTTCAGCGATGCGACCGACTTCAACGCCTTGCGCTTGATGGTCACGGAACGGGTCTTGCCATCACCGGCCTTTTCGACCCGGGCGACCGTGCCATCGCGCTTCGCCTGATCGATGAGCTGAGCTAGCTGGTAGCAGCGCGGATTGACCTTCGGCGCCGCCGGCGGTGCGTTCAGCGCAGCCGTTTCAACATTGCCGCCACCGTTCGAACAGGCGCTGCCTGCCAGCGCGATCGCGAGCGCACAGCCGACAACCATCATGCGGGTCAGTGCCATCACCGATCCCCCTCTTTTGACCACAGCCCTTGCGGGCTTCTACGCGTCATTACTGCGCGCAAGGATGGCGCAGGGATAAGGCGCTGTCCTAGGGAAGCCGAGTAAAATCACCTTATTCAAAGGGTTGCGTGTTGCAGAAGCCACAACTTGGCCGGGGCCACTCACGCCGCGCAGCGGCCAAAAGAAGGCGGCGCTCTGGCCAAAAATAAAGGCAGCGCCAGATGTGGCGCTGCCGTGCAGCGTGTCGGGTTATCGCGTGCGCTGCTGGGGGGCCTGGACGTCAGGTCGGGCGCAGCGCCAGATGGCAGCTACAGCATGCCTAGCACGAGCGCAGCCAGAAACCCGAAAGCGGTAAGCGTCACGATGACGTTGATGCGTGATCTCAGTTCCATGTGAGCCTCCTTGTTCACCCTCTCGTGCGGCCCTTTACCTGTGGGCTTCTGTGAGAGGTCAACGGCGTTGAAGCACCGTTTCCGAAACACAAGAATAGGTGGGGACGCTCCGGTGTCACAAGAAAAAAAGTTTGTGCGTTGCGATATTGTAGCGCCGACTTAAGTTGTATTTCATTGTATCCAAAGGGGATACACTTGAGCGAACGTCGTGTAGACTTTCGATAATTCAAGTATTCGCAGGGCGATTGGCAAGTTTGTCGGCGTATTCCGCGAACAATGCCAGCCCAGACCGATGTTTTAGCCAAGGTCGTCGCTGTATTAACCAGCTTCTACACGGCGCGCCGGTTGCGGCCCGTTTGATCGATCTTCGATACCGATCGTCTCGAATGGTGATCGTGGTAGTCTGTGGAAAAGTGCGGCTGGCGCTCCCGCGAGGGCGCGAGGTCGGATCTCGTTGCGCACCTGCGAAGGCGCACCAGCTTCAATTGAGGCGGCTTTGTGGCCAACTCGAACTGGGGCGGCGTAGGATGTTGAAATGGCCGCATCCCACGTCTCTTTCGCAGGCGCATCGCAGCCCCCCTGCGCACCCTCGCGCGATCGGGCTTGACGACGAGCCCACCGGACGTGTCACAAGCGAGGCAAGACCATCATCGCCGCGGTCGTCCACGGCCAAGATCACCAGCCAGCATCCCCTGGCCAGCATCCCCTGGCCAGCATCCTGGGGCCCGCATCATCAAGTTGCATCCCCTTGGCGGCTCCCCTTCAGTCGCGCCTTTCCCCGTCACCCCCAACCACCGAGAGCACCATGACGTTCAAAGCCTTCGTGATCGACAAAACCGATGCCGGCCAGACAGCGCGCTGGCAGGACTTCAACGAGGACGCGCTCATGGACGGCGACGTCGACATCGACGTCACCCACTCAACAATCAACTACAAGGACGGCCTCGCGATCACGGGCAAGGCCCCGGTGGTGCGCCGCTGGCCGATGATCCCTGGCATCGATCTCGCCGGCACGGTTACCGCGTCACGCCATGATGGCTTTGCGGCGGGCGATCAGGTGGTGCTGAACGGCTGGGGTGTCGGCGAAACGCACCTTGGCGGCTACGCACAAAAGGCACGCCTCAAGGGCGACTGGCTGATCAAGAAGCCGGATGCGCTGAGCGCCGCTGAAACGATGGCGATCGGAACGGCCGGCTATACAGCGATGCTGTGCGTGATGGCGCTGGAGCGCGGCGGTGTCGCGGCCGGCCATGGCCCGATCCTCGTCACGGGTGCGGCCGGTGGCGTGGGCTCGGTGGCTGTGACGTTGCTGGCCGACGCTGGCCACGAAGTCGTGGCATCCACGGGCCGCGAAGACGAAGCCGATTACCTCAAGAGCCTTGGTGCAAGCACCATCGTGCCGCGTGCAGAGCTTTCTGAGCCTGGCCGCCCGCTCGGCAAAGAACGCTTTGCCGGGGTGATCGACGTCGCCGGGTCTCACACGCTCGCGAACGCGCTTGCGCAGACCCGTTACGGCGGTGCGGTGGCGGCTTGCGGGCTGGCCCAGGGCATGGACCTGCCAACATCGGTCGCGCCGTTCATCCTGCGCGGCGTGACGCTGTTCGGTGTCGATAGCGTGATGGCGCCCAAGGCGCTGCGCGAAGCGGCCTGGAGCCGGCTTGCTGCCAACCTCGACCGGGGCAAGCTTGCGGCCATGACGCAAACCCATCCGGTCAGCGAGGTCGAGACGCTTGCTGCGGACATCATGAAAGGCCAAATCCGCGGCCGCGTTGTCCTCACCATCGACGGCTGAACGCGATGAGCGGCCCTGGATGCGTCCGCGTGCCCCAACCGAGCCTGCAGAAGCTGGGCCGATATGCGAGCCGCGCCAACTCTAATGGCCCTTGAAGACGGGAACGCGCTTTTCGAGAAACGCGCGCTGACCTTCGTCGTAGTCGGCGCTTTGCATCGCGCGTTCCACGTAGCGGTCAAGCATGGCGAGGTCCGGGTTCTCCGGATGGTCCTGGAATTCATCCAGCGTCTTCTTGGCGGCCAGCACTGAAAGCGGCGCGTTGGCGGCGATCTCGCCGGCCAACGCGAGCGTCGCTGCGTGCAAGGCGTCCGCCTCATGGATCGCGTTCAAGATGCCCATGTCGTAGGCCGCGTTAGCGCCAAAGCGTCGTCCGGTGAACAGCAGTTCTTTGGCCCGCGCGATCGTCATGGAGGCGAGCAACGGCCTGATCCAGCGCGGGTTGTAGCCGATGCCAAGTTTCGCCGCCGGGATGCCGAATTGCGCCTCAGGCGACGCCACCCGCAAATCACAGCACAAGGCGAGCTCCAGCCCCCCGCCCAGGCAGAACCCCTGCACCATCGCGATCGTTGGCTTGGCACACCGGCTCAACGTCCCGAAACAGCGGTGGTTCAGCTCCTCGTAAGCAGCGCCAACCGCACCGGTCCGTTCTTCCTTGAACTCGCTGATGTCCGCGCCCGCGCAAAACGCGACCTCACTGCCGCCCCGCAAGACGATCACGCGCACCGCATCATCGCTCTCAGCCCGCTCAAGCAGGGTGGGCATGTCACGCCACATCGCTTTCGTCATCGCGTTGCGGCGCGCTGGATTGCTGATCGTGATCCACAGAATGCCGTCTTCTAGCGTCCCGATGAGGCCTGGCGCCTGGGCATCGTGCTCTTTCGCGGTGGTGTCGTTTGACATGGCAACCTTCGTTTCGGTGAGGCCCCGTTGCTGTAGCGGGGCGCCCGTTGCTGTAGCGGAGCAAACGTCGCCGGCTCTGGTGCGTTGACGCGCCTGGGAGGGCCGACTACCTCTCTTGGCATAACGTGAATGTCGAGCGCGGCTGACCGATCCCTCAAAAAGGGGGACACGCGCTTTCGGCCCGTCTTCTCCTCTTGATAGCAAGCGAGGACGCCATGGCCCAGGCCGCACACACCGTCGCCTCCGCCGCCGTTGAAAGTTGCGATCCGATCTGGAGCGCGCTGCGCGATGAAGCGCGCGCGGCGGTCGACCGTGAACCGGCGATGGCGGCGTTTTTTCACGCGCAGGTGCTGCGCCACGAAACGCTCGAGACAGCCGTTTGCCAGCGCGTGTCGCAGCGCCTGACGGACGCCGACCTCGATCCGGTACTGATGAACGAGACGTTCCGCGAGATCATCGCAGCGCACCGTTACCTAGGCGACATGTTCAGGGCAGATCTTTCGGCCGTGTTCGACCGCGATCCTGCGTGCACGCGTTACCTGGAACCCCTGCTCTATTTTAAAGGCTTTCATGCGCTGTGCACGCACCGGTTTGCCAACGCGCTGTGGCGTGATGGCCGGCGCGACCTCGCTTTGCTGCTGCAAAGCGCCTCGTCGCGGACGTTCAACACGGACATCAACCCGGCGGCGCAGATCGGCATGGGGCTGATGCTCGACCACGCGTCAGGCATCGTCGTCGGCGAGACGGCCGTGATCGGCAACAACTGCTCCATCCTGCAAGGCGTCACACTTGGTGGGACCGGCAAAGAATCGGGCGACCGTCATCCCAAAATCGGTGACAACGTACTGATCGGCGCGGGCGCCAACGTGTTGGGCAACATCAAAATTGGTGATTGCTCATTGGTCGCAGCTGGCAGTGTCGTTCTGGATGCTGTACCGCCGAACACGACGGTGGCGGGGGTTCCAGCCAGGGTGGTAGGACCGGCGAGTTGCCCGGAGCCGGCACGCTCGATGAATCAAGGGCTCGGTTTCGTGGACGAAAGCAGCGGCATCTGACCATGCCGCGTCAGGCGTGCGACCGCGTGGCTGCGCACCACCACGAGCTCGCTCGAACGCACGAAGAGGACATGCGGTGAACGCAGACGACCTGAAAAAGCTGCAGACGTATCTGCGCGAAACCTTCGAAACCGACAAATTGACGGTTCGCCCGCGTCCGAAAAAGACCGACAGCGCTGAGGTCTACAAGGATGATGAGTATATCGCCATCATCTACGTGGACGATGAGGACGGCGAAAAGGACTACATCATGAACATGTCGATCCTGCAGATCGACCTGCCTGAGACGTGAGCCGTCGTTCAGGACGCGCCGGCTAGAGTTC
>JBCBJZ010000159.1:0-7931 GCA_038522635.1 Pseudomonadota bacterium
CGCCATGTCGCGTTCGCCAACCGTCGAGACCATCGCGACGATGCGCGCCGCTGTGCGCGAGGTGCCGCGCATGGTGCAGACGGCAGCGGTGACGACGCCCGCGACGCAACCGCGCGCCACAGCACCGCAGGCGGCATCACCCACCCTGAAGCCGCCTCCGGTTGAACGGGCAGGGCAACGCCCGGCAGCTGCTGCGCCGGACGCCCCGCCAGCAGCACCGGTCAATCGCCGGCTTGCCAAGTTTACGCTTCCCTTGGCGAAGGACCTCACCGTGCCGGCCGCCATGCGTCGCGGTGGTGATGCAGCGCGTGCGGCTACACCAGTCGATGCGATCGCACCGCCGATCGAACGCGCGCTGCAAACGGCAAGCGTGGTCAAGGTGCCGCCAGCCTCGCGGACTGGGCGGGTGTCGCGTCCGCAAGCCACACGTCTGGACCGTCCTTCCGACATCGCGGTAAAAAGGACGCCGTCGCCACCGCCCTCATCGCGGGCGCTGCCAACGGCCGCGACCGTCAACGTGACGCCGCCCGTCCCGCCGCCGCCGTCAGATGTAGCGGCGCCGCGCCCGGTTCAGACTGCCTCCGCGCGGCCGCCGCAGCCACCGCCTGCTGCCGCGCCGTCGCCTGCGCCACGCGCGTTGGCACAGCCCGTTTTAGGGACGCCGTCACCGTCGGCGTTGCGCGTTGCGCCCCGACCGGTGCCCGCGTTTCTCGCCTGCCGCCGCCAGGTTGAACGTCTCGCACGGGCGGCCACGGTTTGGTTCGACGTCAATTCCGTTGAGATCGATCGATCGCAAGCCGCGCGGCTTGCCGCGTTCGCGAAAGAAGTGAAGGGCTGCGGCCGCTTTGAAGTGGAAGTCGCCGGCCATGCTGACCGCTCCGGCGCGGATGGGATCAATTTCGCGCTGAGTTGGAAACGCGCGGAAGCTGTCGCTGCGCGGCTCGAAACGTTGGGCGTGCCGCGTGCTCGGTTGCGCGTCATCGGCCTTGGCGCGCGTCGGCCGGTGGAGACGGGCGGTCTGGCGAACGTGAAGGACTACTTGGTGATCAACCGGCGCGTGGAAATCTTGTTGCGCTAAAGGCGCGCGCACCTCTCGCACCATAACAAGCATGACGGGGATGAAGGGAAACGCACCACGATGACGATCGATAGCGAACGCTTGCTCAGTTTTTTCATCGAGCACCGCCTGGCCTTCGAAGTGGTGGTGCTGATCGCCGCGGCGATGGCTGTGGGTTTCTGGCTGGGACGCGTCTCCAAGCGGACCCATCATGCGGCCCTGGTGGAGACGATGGCCGAGCGCGAGCGCCATTGGCGTCGGCGCATGAAGCGCGCTGGTGGTGAAGCGGTCGCCGTCGCGAGCAATGCGGTGCGCGAGCAACGTTTCCTCAAGCGCCGTTTGAGCGTGGAACGCGAGCGCCGCCTAGGCGCGTCTGATTTCTAAACGTGGGCCAGCGCGGCGTGAACACCATGCGGCACCTAACGGCGTTCACCACGGTACACGATCGTAGCCCTCCGCGATGCGCGGACATGATTTAAAGCGATCAACCTTATGCGCCTGCCACGCCGTGCGCCCTGCCTCGACGAAACGTCAGCGACACCGTCCGCGCTGGTCCACTGCTCCTGACGATCAACACGAAGGCCGAACCAACCCCTTGAGGACTTGCCCCCATGAACCTCACCCGGATCGTTTACTACAGCGAACGCAACGCCTCGGTGTCCTTGGATGTCCGTCAGATCATCGCGACGTCGCACACCAACAACGCGCGCGACAACATCACCGGCTTCCTCCACTTCAACGGCTTCTATTTTATCCAGGTGCTGGAAGGCGGGCGGGCTGCGCTGAGCTCCTGCTATCACCGGATCGCCGCTGATCCACGCCACACAAACATCGTGTTGATCACGGCTGAAGACGTGCGCGAGCGCCTGTTTTCAACCTGGGCCATGGGCCTCCACGAGGGGATGGACGAGCGCAGCCGCGAGATCTTCCTGCGCTACTTTGCGACCGACAAATTCGATCCCGAGACGGTCAGCTCCAGTTGTCTGCTCGACGCGTTGCAGGACGTTTCCAACGAACTGAAGTGAGCCTGCCCGCGCAGGTCGAGGCCGCACGTTACGCGCGCGCCGACAGGAGGATGCCATGCCAGGGCGGTTTTACGTTCATCGTCTGGGGAAAATCATCGATGAACTGGTCCTCGATGCCGGGCTGACGGTGGTCCTTACCGATGCCAACTCCGATGTGAACCTCGATGAGCATCGCGCCAACATCGAACAGTTGGCGCAGTCGCGAAACATCCTTGCGGAATTCGGCAGCGAAGGCGAACAAACCATCGTGCGCTTCCGTAAAGCGTAAAGCGTAAAGACTTCGAGAGGCGAGTGCCTGAGCCTCAGCATGTGCCTGAGCCGGGTGCCTCTCGAACGGCCCCCTACGCTCTACACAGTCAGCACCATCCCATCGCGGCCCGGATCAGCGCCGCCGTCGGGCACACCGTCGACGATGCGGATCGCATGCACACCTGCGAACGCGAAGTTTAAGGGATAGCGCCGCACCTCGTAGCCATCCTTGACGAGCGCCGCTTCGACGCTCCGGCGCACGCGGTTGGTGATTTCGATCACGTCTGACGTCACGCAAATGCGCGCCGCCGCCACCGACTCAGCCGCGCTCATCCCGAAATCGACCGCATTCAGAATGGCTTGTAACACGCCCATGGTGATGTAGGTGCCGCCGGGCGCGCCCACCACGAAGAAGGGCTGGTCGTCTTTGAAGACGATGGTCGGGCACATCGCGCTAAAGCGCGCCTTGCCCGGCGCGAGCGATCCGGGCCGTCCAGGCCGCGGGTCGAAGACGCCCATGCAGCCATTGTACATGAAGCCCAAGCCCTCCGTGACGACGCCCGAGGGCATGCCAAGCGAATGGGTGAGGCTGACACAGGCCCCGTGACGGTCAACCACGCTGACGTGGGTGGTGTCGCGGCTTTCGTCTTGGCCACTCTTGAGGCGTGCGACATGGGCCTTCTCACCCCGCTTGATGCGGGCGGCCGCTTCGGCTGCGTGTTCTTTCGACGTTAAACGGGCCAGCGGTACGTCGATGAAAGCGGGATCGCCAACATGGTTATCCTTGTCGATCGTGGCGATCTTCATGGCTTCGGCCACGGTGGCGATGTAGGCGGCCGAGTTATGGCCCATGGCGGTAAGATCGAAGTGCTCAAGGATGTTGAGCATCTCGATCAACATGACCCCGCCGCCGGGCGGGCGGTTGGTGGTGATGGTGTGCCCGCGGTAGGTGCCGGTGAGCGGTTCGCTTGATCGCGTTGTGACGTCGGCGAGATCGCGCGCGGTCAGCAGCGCGTCATGGGCGGCCATATCGCGCGCGATGTCCTGCGCGATGGCGCCGGTATAGAAATCGTCCACGCCCGCTTCAACGATGCGCTCGTAAGTGCCGCCCATGGCAGGGTTGCGCAGGATGTCACCGGGCGTGGGCAGGCTGCCGTCCGGTTTGATGTAAATTTTTGCGGTGGCCGGGATACGGCGTGCGTGTTCGCTATGCGCGATACGCCCCTTCGTGTTGGTCTCGTTCAGATAGGCTGACACATGGGGGCGGACCATGAACCCCTCATGGCAGTAGGCAATCGCGGGCGGCATCAGGCTCGCAAGCGTCCGTGTGCCGTGGCGGGTCAGGCAATCGTCGAGCGCGCGTAGCGTCATCGGTGTGGTGATCGACTGGTAGCCGATCTCGTTGATGTGGTCGCGCAAGACGAAGCCGAAACCATCCTCCGTCTCGCCGACGATCAAGTGTTCCCACATGCCAGGGGTGACAGCCTGGGGCGCGCGTCCGTGAAAATCGATGAAGGTGTGCGTGGGCGCGCCCGCGTTCGCGGTGCCGGCTGGCATGTAGATATGGCAGCAGCCAAAGCCCGCGATGCCGCACATGAAGGGGTCCACGGCCGTTTGCACCAGGGCGGCTGCAACGGCAGCATCCACCGCGTTGCCACCGCTCGCCAGCACATCCGCCCCCGCTTCAACCGCCTCCGGTTGGGCTGCGCTCACCATGCCTTGTGTCATGGTCGTCATGATCGAACTCCTTCTGCGTTGCCGAGCGGCGTCCACCGCAGGCGCTTGCGCTTCGCGGTCGATCATGGTGCACAAAGGCGGATGTGGCCAGCGGTGGTCGGGATGCGGCGGTCGGTGTGATGTGGAGGCGGCGCGGCCAGCCGCTGCCAGGGCGAGGCACTAACAGGGCGAGCCGCTGCCAGGCCAGGCACTGACGGGGCGAGGGCGGACATGATCACGTTTGGAGCGCACCAAGTCGAACGCCTTGGCATGGGCACGTGGGGCATGGGCGAGCGTGCCGACGCGTTCGCGCAGGAAGTGCACGCGCTGCAGGCCGGGCTCGACCAGGGGCTCACGCTGATTGACACCGCAGAAATGTACGGCGACGGCGGTGCCGAAGAAGTGGTAGGCGCAGCGATCGCGGGACGTCGTGAGGCGTGCGTGATCGTCTCGAAGGTTTATCCGCACAACGCGGGGCGGCGCGAGGCCATCGCGGCTTGCGAGCGCTCGCTGGCGCGGCTCAAGGTCGAGCACATCGACGTCTACCTACTGCATTGGCGCGGGCGCGTTGCGTTGACGGAAACCGTGGAAGCGTTCGAAACGCTGAAGCGTGACGGCAAGATCGGCCATTGGGGCGTCAGCAATTTCGATGTCGACGACATGGATGAGTTGGGCGCATGGGTCCAGCCGTCTGAACCATCTGGCCTCGGCGCCAGCCCCGTCTGCGCGACGAACCAGGTGCTCTATCACCTTGGCTCCCGCGGCATCGAGTGGGACCTGCTTCCGCAAATGCACAAGAGCGGCATGCCGGTGATGGCCTATTCCCCGCTCGGCCAGCGTGCGATCCTTGGTGCGCCCGTATTGAACGAGATCGCCAGGGCACGCAGCGTTATGCCGGCCGCGATCGCGCTCGCGTGGGTGCTTCGTGAGCAGGGCATCATCGCCATTCCGAAGGCGGTATCGCTGGAGCACATCGAAGCCAACATGCAAGCGCTCAACCTCTCACTGTCAGCAGACGAGATGGCGATGCTTGATGCGGCCTTCCCACCGCCTCAACGCAAGATGCCTTTGGAGATCATCTGACGATGCGGCTTGCCGATGAACATGACCTTGAGGCCATCACGGCCCTGCAGCATGCAGCCTACGCCGCCAATCGCGATGTTCTGGGGCTCGAGCCGCTACCACTCCTGGCTGACTACGACGAGATCATGGAGACCCACGAAGTCTGGCTGATCGAGCACGAGGCGGCGGTGATCGGTGTGCTGATTCTGGAACCGCGCGCGCAGGACATGCTGATCTGGTCAATCGCGACGGCGCCTGACGCGCAACGGCGGGGCATCGGCAAGTTGATGCTGGATGCGGCCGAGATGCGGGCGCAGCAATTCGGCTTGCGGACCATGCGGCTTTACACCGGCGCACCGCTCAAACAGCAGATCGCCTGGTATGAAGCCAACGGCTATCAGTTCGAGCGCGAGGAAGCGCTGACGGACCGTACGCTGGTGCACTTTGTGAAGCCGTTGGGTTGAGGGCCGCGCGCGCGTTTGCCCCCCTTCGTGCTACGCACCCGCCCCAAGGCCGCGACCTGGCCGCCACCTGGAGATCACGCCGATGCCACGCTTTGCCGCCAACCTTTCGATGATGTTCAACGAGGTCGCGTTCCTTGATCGGTTTGAGGCTGCCGCGAACGCCGGCTTCAAAGGCGTTGAGATCCTCTTTCCCTACGAGGCGCCGAAAGAGGAGGTCGCAAGCCGGCTTAATGCGCACGGTCTTGAGCAGGTGTTGTTCAATTTGCCGCCTGGGGATTGGGACGCGGGCGAGCGCGGGTTGGCGGCGATGCCGGGGCGTGAGGACGATTTCAAACGGGCACTGGGAACCGCGCTCGACTATGCGCAGGCGCTTAGATGTCCGCGGCTTCATGCCATGCCCGGCCTTGTGCACCACGGGGCGCGGCGGGCCACCTACGTGGAAAACCTCGCTTACGCGGCCCGTGAGGCGGCGAGCGCTTCGGTGGACATCATCATCGAGCCGATCAACACGCGGGATGTGCCTGGCTTCTTTCTGAACCGCACCGAAGATGCGCGCGCGGTGATCCATGAGGTCGGTGCCGCGAACCTTGGCCTGCAGTTCGACCTCTATCACCGGCAGATCCAACAGGGCGATGTGGCAACCGCGTTGTGCGAATTCATCGGCCTGACGAAGCATATGCAAATTGCGAACCCACCCGATCGCGGCGAGCCCGACCAAGGTGAAATGCACTACGCCTATCTGTTCAAGCACCTGGATGCGCTCGGCTACGATGGCTGGGTTGGCTGTGAATACCGCCCGCGTGCAGGCACGCTCGAAGGCTTGGGCTGGGTCGAAGCGCTGGGCGTCAGCCTTTAGAGCAACGGGCTACCCCTTAGTAGCTGCGTGGCAACCCGAGGATGTGCTGCGCGATGTAGGCCAGGATCATGTTCGTGGAGATCGGCGCGGTCTGGTAGAGGCGGGCCTCGCGCCACTTGCGTTCGATGCCGTAATCGCGCGCGAAGGCGAAGCCGCCAAACGTCTGCATCGCCGCTTCCCCCGCATGCCACGACGCGTCGGCGCTCAGCATCTTGCCAACGTTAGCTTCCGCGCCGCAGGGGCGGTCGGCCTCGAACAGTGCAGCCGCTTTGCGCACCACCAGGCTCGCCGCCATCAGTTCCGCATGCGCACGTGCCAGCGGAAACTGAATGCCCTGATGCTTGCCGATCGGTTGGCCGAAAATCACCCGCTCGCGCGCGTACCCGCAGGCCGCATCGATGAAGTAGCGCGCATCGCCCAAGCATTCTGCCGCGATTAAGATGCGCTCCGCGTTCATGCCATCGAGGATGTAGCGGAAGCCCGCGCCCTCCTGGCCGATCAGGTTCTCAGCCGGCACCTCCATCTCGTCCATGAAGACTTCGCAGGTGTTGTGGTTGATCATCGCATCGATTTTACGCAGCTCAAGGCCATGCCCCTTCACGTCGCGCAGGTCGACCAGGAACACGGACAGGCCATCGGAGCGGCGCTTGACGTCTTCAAGCGGCGTGGTGCGCGCGAGCAGCAACATCAGATCGGAGTGCATCGCACGGCTCGTCCAGACCTTCTGGCCGCTCACCACATAGCGGTCATTGTCCTTTTTGCGCGCGCGCGTTTTGAGCTGCGTCGTGTCAGATCCGGTGCTGGGTTCCGTCACGCCGAACGCTTGCAGGCGTAGATCGCCCGAGGCGATGCCGGGCAGGTAACGCGCCTTTTGTTCGGGTGAGCCGTGCCGGAGCAGGGTGCCCATCGTGTACATTTGCGCGTGGCAGGCGGCCGCGTTGCAGCCCGAAGCGTGGATCGTCTCGAGGATCGCCACGGCTGCGGAGAGGGGCAGGCCGGCGCCGCCGTAGTCTTCTGGGATCAGCGCGCCCAAATAGCCCGCTTGCGTGAGTGCGTCGACGAACGCGGTCGGGTAGGCGTCGGCCTTGTCGCACTCGACCCAATAGGCGTTGGGGAACGCGCCGCAGACCTTGGCAACGCCATCGCGGATCTCATCCCAGCCTGCGTCAAGCGGCATGCTGGCCGGGGTATCACCGGGGCTCGTATCGTTCATGGTGGCGGGGTCCTCTCACAGCAACGGGCGCAAAGTGCGAATCGCCGGCTCAAACACTCGCACCTAGCCTTTGCGCCCAAAGTTGCTCTGCACTTTAAGATTGGATCATCGGCCGATCAGCGTGGGGCAGGTAGGCCCGTGGGGCCGATCAGCGCCCCTTAAAGTCCGGTTGGCGCTTCTCGTTGAAGGCGCGGATGCCCTCTTCGCGATCTTCGGTGGGCACACATCGATTGTAGGCTTCGATCTCGAAGGCGTAGCCGTTCGCGCGGTCAAGATCGACCGCTTTGTC
>JBCBJZ010000160.1:0-7877 GCA_038522635.1 Pseudomonadota bacterium
GCCTGCTCGTGCTCGCTGGCACCGGCCTCCTGATGCTGCCCTTGGCGTTCCCGATTGCTGGCAAGCCGCAGGCGAGCGGTCCAACGACGAGCGCGCGCCAAAGCTTGGGCGCAGCCTTCGCCGAAGCGTTCAAGCTGCCGAGCTTCTGGCTGCTAACGATCGGTTTTTTCGTATGCGGCTTCCACGTGGCGTTCTATTCGGTCCACTTGCCGGCTTACGTCGCCGACCAGGGCATGGACCCCTGGGTCGGCGTGTGGGCGCTGATGGCTGTCGGCATCGCCAACATCGTGGGAACCTGGGCCGCCGGCCAATCGGCCAAGTTCGCCGAAAAACGCCTGGTCTTGAGTTTGATCTACTTTGGCCGCGTGTTCGTGTTCCTGGGGCTGTTATTCCTGCCGATCAGCCCGATGATGGTGATCATCGTCAGCACGGTGCTCGGCTTCCTGTGGCTCTCGACCGTTCCGCTGACCAGTTCGCTTGTCGCCACGTTCTTTGGCACGACCTGGATGTCGATGCTGTTCGGCTTCGTGTTCCTGTCTCACCAGGTGGGGTCATTCGCCGGACTTAAGCTCGCCGGCATGCTTTACGATCGTACGCAAAGCTATGATATGATGTGGTGGCTGAGCGCCGGCCTTGGCCTGTTTGCAGCCCTGCTTCACTGGCCAATACGCGAACGGCCGGTACCTCGGCTGATGGCACAGACGGCGCCCGCGTGAACGGTCCAGCTGCGGCCGCCCCTCACGCTGGAAGCGTGCCACCGCCTTAAAGATGTGAGCGCCACGCTATGATCGAACATGCGCCCGCCGCCGATGCGCCACGCACCGACGTCACGTCGGCGACAATGCCACGCGGAGTCTTTATCGCGCTGTGCCTGACGCTGATCAGCCTCCTGGGCGGCGCGGTCTTCCTGCTGGCGCAACGTGGGCCGGCTATCTTGCTTGACCTTGGCAGCGCGGTGGGACAAGTCCTCTGCTTCTAAGCCGCTGCATCGCTTGGCCGAGCCCGACGCGCATCACCAGGCGCCTCGCGCGGTCACCTCGCTTGACGGCACATCATCTCCCGCATCCTTAGACGCAACTGGGGCCCCATGGATGTTTCGCAACGCTTCGGCGACCTGCGCGCGCATCTCAAGCGCCTGATCACCCACCCCCGCTTTGAGCCCTTCATCATCGGCCTGATCGTCTTCAACGCCATCCTGCTTGGCATGGAGACGAGCCCCACGGTGATGGCCTACGCCGGCGAGATCATCCTGGCGGTCGATACGATCATCCTATGGATTTTCGTGTTCGAGATCGCCGCGCGCATGCTCGTGCATGGGGCTGCCTTCTGGCGCGAGCCGTGGAACATCTTCGACTTCGTGATCGTCGCGATCACGCTGATTCCGGCATCGGGCAACATGTCGGTGCTGCGCGCGTTGCGGATCCTGCGCGCGTTGCGGCTGGTCTCCGCGATCCCCTCGGTCCGGCGGGTGGTGGGCAGCTTGTTGTCGGCTGTGCCGGCGATGAGCTCGGTGCTGATCTTGCTCATGCTGCTGCTCTACGTGTTCTCGGTCATGGGCACGAAGCTCTACGGCAAAGACTTCCCCGAATTCTTCGGCACGATCGGCGCGTCGGCCTATACGCTCTTCCAGATCATGACGCTTGAGGGGTGGAGCGGCGAGATCGTCCGCCCGGTGATGGCCAAGCACCCCTCCGCCTGGATGTTCTTCGTGCCGTTCATCATTTTCTCCGCGTTCTTCGTGCTCAACTTGTTCATCGGGATCGTGGTCGATGCCATGCAGCAGCAGTCCGACGATAAGCGTGACCAGCTCTTTGAGGAAACCGAGAGCGAGTTGCAGCAGGTGTTGAGTGAGGTCCGCGCGTTGCGGGCGCAGGTGGCGACGTTACAGGCCCCGCAAACAACCGTCGGCGGTGGCGGGGGTGGCGGCACGAGCGGTGCCGACCTTGCCGACCGGGCCGAGGCCGCAACGATCATCGAACCGTCGCGAAAGCCGCCTAAAGACTAAGCCCGTGCAGGGTCAGCGCCGAGAGGGACGATGTCGACGAAATCCTATCACCGCGGCGCGCGCCCTGACGCTTTGGGCCTCGGCTTATGCCTGCTGATGCTCGCAGGCCTTGGCGGGCTGAGCGTCGGGCTGTTTCAGATCGGGCGTGATGCGGGCGCAAACGTTGCTCCAACGGACGCCTGGCTGCCGCTCGATCGCCGGCGCCCCCTCACCCGCATCGGCTTTGGCTCCTGCCTGCACCAACGCAAGCCGCAACCGATCTGGGCAGGCGTGCGCGCGCGCCGCCCCGACCTCTTCATCATGATGGGCGACAACGTCTACGGCGACATTCGGCCGCCCGCCATGACCAAGCTGATCGAAGCCTACCGCCGCCAGGCCCGCCAACCCGAACTGCGCGATGCGCGCGCCGCGTTCCCGTTCCTGGCCACCTGGGATGACCACGACTACGGGCGTAACGATGCCGGTGGCGACTTTCCCCAGCGCGATCAAGCGCGCGCGCTGTTCCGCCAGTTCTGGCAGGCAGCGGCCCCGCGCGGGCCGAACGAGGATGGCATCTACGCGGCGCGCACCGTCGGGCCTAAAGGCCAACGCGTGCAGATCATTCTGCTCGACACGCGTAGCTACCGCGCTCGCCTTAAGCGACCGACGGCCGCCCAGAAAGCCACCTATAAGGCGCGTGGTGAACGCTGGCCTTCGTATCTACCTGATCCCACGCCATCGAAATCCATGCTCGGGGCGGCGCAATGGACATGGCTTACGCGCACGCTCAAAGAACCGGCCGACCTGCGGATCATCGTCAGCTCGATCCAGGTGCTGGCCACAAGCCACGGCTGGGAGCGGTGGGACACACTGCCAGCTGAGCGCGCTAAGCTGCTCTTTATGCTGAAGGCGGCGGCGTCCACCACGCCGACGCTCATCCTTTCAGGTGACCGTCATCGCGCCGGTTTCTATCGCGACGGCAAGCTGCTGGAAGCCACTTCAAGTTCGCTCAATTATTCCTTCAAGGGCCAGGACCCGCCCGATCCCACGCGGCAGGGCCAGCTTTACGGCCGCGACAACTTCGGGCTTGTCGACATCGATTGGGCAGGCGGCAAAGCCAACGTCTCGATCAACGACGTCAACGGTAAACCTGTCAAAGCGCAGACGCTGTCGTTGACACGCTAGATTGTCCTGATGTGCTGACAGCGAGGGCGCGGCCCATGCGCGCGGCGCCAAGGCAATGAGCGCCCATGGCTTCATCTTTTGGTGCATGCGGCCCTGCGGCCACGCCGCCATGGATTGTCACAGAACCGTCGCTCGCAGCCTTGACCGCCTCACCCGCCCCTGTGCAACTCTCAGGTTATGAACCGGTGTCCGGCACGGAAGGGCCACCTTCCGCCGTCGGCTGAAAAGGGAACGCGGTTCGTTGTGCGCTGAGCCTGCCAAGGCCGGTCCGCTCGACGTGAAGCCGCGGCTGCCCCCGCAACTGTAAGCGGTGAGTGCCCCTTCATGAACGCCACTGCGCCCTCGTTTCACGTGGGGTGCGGGAAGGCTGAAGGGGTGCGTTTGAACCGTGAGCCAGGAGACCTGCCGGTTCAGGTCGCCCATCTGCCAACGCGGGGTGCGTTGCGGTACGGTCCTCCGGAGTGGCGGCTGATGTGTAAATGTAGGGCGTCACGTCAGGACCACCGTTGACCGGATGAAAGAACGATCACCTGAACATCGCTAGCGTTGTGTCGAGCTAGCCCCCGCATGGCGCATGGATGGCGTTGTGAGGGCTGGCAAGGGCGTGCGTTGCGTTGCGTTTCAAGCCTCGGGCCTCACCGCAAGGGGCAAGCGATCCGTTTCTTCCGGGCCAGCCAAGGCCAACCGTACGTGTCCTCTACGCGCTCAACCGCGACGAGGAACGACCATGAGATCATCGAAACGCTTAAGCCCGCTGCAGCGCGCCGGGCTTTGTGCAACATGCACAGCTGCACTTCTTGCGACCCATCCTGTGCCTTCGGCTCAAGCGCAGGGCACGCAACTCCCAGGGGTTGTTGTTGAAGGCGCGACGATCGCCGTGCCGCCCGCGCGGCGGCGCACCAGGCAGGTGACGATCCCGCAGACGCAACCTCAAGCGAGCGCACCCGCGCCCGTCGCACTACCCGCTCCGCCAGTAAGCCCGAGCCCGCAATCAACGGGCCCCGCGACGCCGCAGCCGATCGCGACGGGTGGCGGTCAACCCACCGGCAATCCTCCAACCGTCGCCGGTGGCATCCGCCGTGATGAGACCGGCACCAGCCTGACCGTCGTCACCAGCGACCAGATCGCAGCAAGCCAAGCCCGCTTTGCCGCCGATGCGTTGCGCGCGCTGCCCGGTGTCAGCGTCAACCGGACGGGGGGCTTTGGCGGCCTCACCAACATCCGATTGCGCGGGGCGGAAAGCAATCACACGCTGGTTCTGATCGACGGCATCGTCGCCAATGATTCCGCGGACGGCGCCTTCGACTTCGGTGGCCTGCTCGCCGGCGACATCGCCCGAATCGAAATCCTGCGCGGTCCGCAAAGCGGCCTGTTCGGCTCAAACGCCCTCGGCGGCGTCATCAACATCATCACCAAGGATGGCCGCGGACCGGCCCGCATCACGCTACGCACCGAAGGCGGCTCGTTCGACACCGCTGCAGCGGGTGTCTCGCTGTCCGGCGGCAACGACTGGGCGCACGGGCTCATCGCCTACCGCGCCCGCACCACAAACGGCTTTGACCTTTCGCCGATCGGCCGCGAAGAAGATGGCTCGCGGCTTGCCTCCTTTGTCGCCCGCGGCGGCTTCAAGCTCGCGCCCAACCTCAAGATCGATCTCACCGCGCGCAACCAGGTCACGCGTGGTGACACGGACGGGCAATCGGCCCCCGCCGGCCAACTGGCCATCGCCACCGACAGTGCTGACACGTTCCGCTACGACCTTTGGGTAGCCGGCGTGAACGTGCGCTACGACATGTTCGGCGATCGCCTCACGCACAACCTGTTCTTCAACCGGCGGATGACCGACCGCACGAACGTGTCGTCGTTCGGTACGTCCTCCAACGATTCCGCAACCACGACCTACGGTTATGCGGGAACCTTGCGGCTGCGCACGCGCCTCTTCGCCGCCGCCTCGCACACGCTGACCTGGAAACTTCAGCAGGAAGACGAGAGCTTCAAGACCACGCCGAGCTTCGGTGCCGGCGCCAACGAGGGGCGCTCACGGCTCGCAGCCATCGCGCAGTACCGGATCGGCATCGCCAAACGCGCCTTCGTGACCGCCACCGTGCGCCACGATGACAACGAGACGGTCCCCGACTTCACGACATGGCGGCTCAGCGCGACGGCCAAACTCGGCAGTCGCCGTTTGGGCATTCGCCCGCACGCCAGCGTGGGCACAGCGGTGAAGCTGCCAACGTTGTTTGAACAGTTCGGCTTCGTGCCAGGCTTCTTCCAGCCCAACCCAAACCTGGAGCCTGAAGAATCATTCGGCTTCGACGTCGGCGTCGAGTTCACCGTGCCTCAGGCGGGGATCGTCCTCGATGTCACCTACTTCAACCAGGACCTCACCAACAAAATCGGCTCACAAACGTTGCCTGGGTTCATTTCAACCTCGGTCAATCAGCCGGGCACCAGCACGCGCGAAGGCGTCGAGGTGGCCGCAAGTTGGAAGGTCACGCGCGGGCTATTGCTATCAGCGGCCTACACCTACCTCGACGCGCGCGAGGCTAATGGCCAACGTGAGGTACGCCGCGCGCCACACAGCGGTCGCTTCGATCTCGACTATACGTTCGATGCCGAGCGTGCGCGTCTCAAGCTATCGGCGGCTTACACGCATGACACGCCCGACGTGGCATTCCTGCAGCCGTTCTTCACGCCCACACGCGTGACCTTGGACCCCTACTGGTTGGTGAGCGTTGCCGCGTCCTACAAGCTGCGCCAAGGCGTGAGCGTGTTCGGGCGGCTGGAGAACGCGTTCGATGTCGACTATCAGGAGGTGTTCGGGTTCAACACGCCGGGCTTTGCCGCCTATGCCGGCCTGAAGGTGACCTTCGAAGACGCCGATGGGACACCTGTGCGGTAGAGTTCATCTGCTTCAGGTGGGATCACCTGAGGCAAAAGATGAATGGCAAAACAATAGCTAAGATGTCGGTTCCGCTTCAAGCTGAAGCGAACCGGCTCTAGCGGCCGGCAGAGAACCACGACCGGCCCGGCTGTTGAGAAGAAGGCGCGGCAGTGATGGCCGCCAGTGCAACGGGCGCAATGTGCAAAGGCACCGGCTCAGGCGATCCCACCTGAGGCGAGAGATCAACTTTGAGGTGTGTGCTCAGATGAGGCTCAGCATTCGCCGCGCTCGCGCGCGTTGCGTCGCCATGCTCGGGCTCGCCGTGCCACTGACAACGTTGTGTGCGGTGGCCCAGGCCGCATCGCCTGCGCCACCGCCCACGCGCATCGTCTCAATCAACCTGTGCGCTGACCAGATCCTGCTGGAGTTGGTAGACGCTGAACGCATCGCCGCGGTCAGCCATCTTGCCGCCGATCCGACCGTATCGGCGGTGGCTAACCAAGCGCGCGGGCTTACCCTCACACGGGGCGACGGCGAAGACGTGTTGCGCTACGGGCCTGACCTGGTGCTCGCCAGCGCTTTCACGCCGCGCGCACGCGTTGATCATCTGCGTCGGCTGGGCATGAAGGTGATCCTTGTGCCCCATGCGCGTGACATCGAAGGCATCAGATCTGCGATCCGTGTTGTCGCCGACGCTGTGCAGGCGCGCGCACGCGGTGACCATCTCATCGCCCGCTTCGATGCGACGTTGGCACGCGCGCGCAAGATCGCGACGCGAAGCGGACGAGCGGCAGCCGGGTCCAAGCCGCGCGCGATCCTCTACAGCGTCAACGCGCTCGCCGCGGGCTCTTACGGGCTTACGCATACAGCCATGACGATCGCCGGGCTTACCAACGCAGCGCCATCGCTGGGGCGTGGGCCGGGCGGGCGGTTGCCACTTGAACGCCTGCTGCAGGCGAACCCCGATGTCATTTTGCTCAGCCATGCGGTCGATGCCTACGGCGCCATCGCGGTGGCCGCCAACCTGCGTCATCCCGCATTCCGCTGGCTGATGCGCACGCGCCCGACCTTTGTGCTGCGCCAGGCCGTGACGCTATGCGGCACACCCAAACTGGCCGATGCCATCGCGGCGCTCGCGGACAAAGTCGCCCGTCGGCGCGCCGGCCAATCTGAGCAACCAGCCCCACCTTTACAACCGCTCCAATGGGCCCGCTGATGCGGCATCATCGATCTGCCGCCAAGCCGACGCTCACGCCGGGCGTCAGCCGCAAAACATGGGTCATCCTCGCCGCAACGCTCCTCACCGGCATCACTCTTTCCCTGATGGTCGGTGCCTCTGGTTTCGGCCTTCCCGGCGATGCGACAGCAAGAGTGCTCATCTTCTACGAGATCCGCCTGCCGCGCACCGCGCTTGCCGTCCTGATCGGTGCGGCCCTCGCCACCAGCGGTGCAGCACTACAAGGCTATCTGCGCAACCCGCTCGCCGAACCGGGCCTCATCGGCATCACCGGCGGGGCAGCGCTTGGCGCGGTGCTCGCGATCCAGCTCGGGCTTGCGAGCACGTTCGCCTTGGCCTTGCCGTTTGGCGGGCTCACCGGCGCAGCAGTCGCCGTGGTGGTGGTGATGACGCTTGCCGGCACGCGGGCGGGTGCGCTGACGCTGATCCTTGCCGGCATCGCTGTCTCGACTGTTGCGGCAGCACTGACCGCACTGGTGCTCAACCTGTCGGCCAACCCGTTCGCCGCGGTTGAAATGGTCTTCTGGATGATGGGATCACTCGCCAACCGCTCCACCACGCACGTCTGGCTCGCCGGCCCGCCGATC
>JBCBJZ010000161.1:0-7661 GCA_038522635.1 Pseudomonadota bacterium
CACCTAAAGAGTAGATCATCTTTAGGTGCAGAGCAACTTTGGGCGTAAGGGCGAAGCGTGCGTGTTTGAGCCGGTGATCCGCACTTTGCGCCCGTTGCTCTAACGCCCGCCAGCGCGCGGGAAATGCGGCCCAAAGCGCGTGGAACGCGGGAAGCCCTTCGGCACGGCGCGGCCAGCCTGCGCGCGCAAACCCTGCCATTCGCTGAGCGCGTCCGCATCAAGCGTATGTTGCCGCCCGGCGCTGTCGTGCCAGCTCAAGCCCGCTTGCGCCTCGAAGACGCGGGCATCACTCAAGCTGCCCTGCGCATACTTCTGCAGCCGCACGCCCTTGCCGCGCGCCATCTCGCCGACCTCTTCAGCCGCAAACACCAGCAGCTTGCGGTTCTCACCCACCACCGCGATCTGATCCCCGAGGCCTGGCGCGCACAACAAGGCTTCATCGCCAGCGCCAACGTTCAGCACCTGCTTGCCCTTGCGTGTTAGCGCAACGACGTCGTCTTCCTGCGTGAAGAACCCGTAGCCACCGGCCGATGCGACCAGCAGCCGCCGCCCCGGCACGTGAACGAACAGCTCAACAAAGTCGTGGTTCTCTTCCAGATCGATCATCAACCGCAGCGGTTCGCCATGCCCACGCCCGCCCGGCAACTTGTCGGCAGCCAGCGTGAAAAACTTGCCGTTGGTGGCAAACACCACAAGCTTATCCGTGGTCGTCGCATGGACCGCGAACTTGAGGGCATCGCCCTGCTTGAAGTCGAGCTTCGCCAGATCGTCCTGGTGACCCTTCAGCGCGCGGATCCAGCCCTTCTCCGACAGGATGACGGTGATCGGCTCCTTTTCGATCATGGCCGCGTTAAGGTCGATGTTGATCTCGGGCGCCTCAGCGAAAGCGGCCCGGCGGCGCCCCAGTTCGGTTGATTTGGCGTAGGCCTTTTGCGTCGCCTTGATCTCATCGGTGAGCCGCGCCCACTGCAGGTCATCGGACGCGAGCAACGCTTCAAGCTCGGCTTTTTCCGCGCTCAGCGCCTCGTGCTCACGCCGGATCTCGATCTCTTCGAGCTTACTCAGCGCGCGCAACCGCAGGTTCAGAATCGCTTCGGCCTGGACATCACTCAGATCGAACGCCGCAATCAGCTTGCGTTTGGGCTCGTCCTCGAACCGTACGATCCTGATCACCTCATCGATGTTCAGGAACGCGATCAGATAGCCGTCCAACACCTCCAGCCGATGCTCGATCTTGCCCAGCCGGAACCGCGAGCGGCGCACCAGCACGTTGCGGCGGTGGTCGAGCCACTGCAGCAGGCAATCGCGCAGGCCAAGAACGTTGGGCACCTGGCCCCGGCTCAGCACGTTCATGTTGAGGCCGAAACGCTGTTCAAGCTCGGTCAGCTTGAAGAGGCTTTCCATCAGCACCAGCGGATCGACACTGCGCGACTTGGGTTCCAGCACCAGCCGCACGTCCTCAGCGGACTCATCGCGCACATCCGCCAGCAGCGGCAGTTTTTTGGCGATCAACAGTTCGGCGATCTTCTCAACGAGCCGCGCCTTTTGAACCTGGTAGGGAATCTCGGTGATGACGATCTGATAGCCACCACGCTTGAGCTCTTCGCGCTCCCATTTGGCGCGCACACGAAAGCCCCCGCGCCCCGTCCGGTAGGCTTCGATGATCTGCTCGCGCGGTTCAACGATCACGCCACCGGTCGGGAAATCGGGTCCTGGCACGAACTCGACCAGTTTTTCCACGCTGGCGTTGGGATGCTTGATCAGGTGCAACACCGCCCGGCACAGCTCTTCAACGTTGTGCGGGGGGATGTTGGTCGCCATGCCAACCGCGATGCCGGCGGCGCCATTGGCGAGCAAGTTGGGAAAGTTCGCCGGGAGCACGACCGGCTCTTTGCCTGCACCATCGTAGGTTTCGCGGAAATCGATGGTGTCCTGGTCGATGCCATCGAGCAGCGCATCGGCCACCGATGTCAGGCGCGATTCGGTGTAGCGCATCGCGGCAGGGTTATCGCCGTCGATGTTGCCGAAGTTCCCCTGGCCATCGACCAGTGGAAAGCGCACCGCAAAGGTTTGCGCCAGCCGCACCATCGCATCGTAAATCGCTTGGTCGCCGTGCGGGTGGAAGTTACCCATCACCTCGCCGACCACTTTCGCCGACTTCTTGAACGGACCGTCGGGGCGCAATTGCATCTGCCGCATCGCGTAGAGGATGCGGCGGTGCACCGGCTTCAGGCCATCGCGCACATCAGGCAGCGCGCGCCCCATGATGGTCGAGAGGGCGTAGGACAGATAGCGCTCTTCCAGCGCCTCACGCAGGTCGACGGCTTCGATCGGGCTGCCGCCGTCGCCGGCCGAACCTGGAGGTGGAATCGGTGTATCGCTCATGTGTTGGCGTTAGCGCGTACGCACCATCGGCTCAAGGGTGCGCTGGCGTACACAGGTTAAGTGTTGCGGCCCCGCGCCACGCCCAGCCCGCTCAGGGGTCCATGCTCAAACTCAAGCGCCAGACTTAGGTGCTCAAGTGCTCAGCGAGCGAATGAGCAGGCGTGAAGCGATCCACCACGACCACGCCGCAATGGACGTCCAACAGATTGGCAGACCGTTCATCTTGAAACGCCCCTCTGCTGGCATTCTGCCGTCTTCGCGTGGCGTTTTTGGCAAGACCGTTCAAGCAAGGCGGACCAACGAACCCGCAAGGAGCGTTGCTACCATGGCCAAGCGGCCCGATATCCAGGCTGTTGAACGGCTGATTTTTGACCAGACGAACGCGTTTCGGAACGCCAACGGGCGCGGGCAGGTGAAGCGGGACGACCGGCTCAACCGGGTCGCACGCAGTTACGCGCGGTTCCTGGCCCGTACAGGGCGCTTTGCGCATACCGCCGACGGGCGAAAGCCGGCCGATCGTGTGGTTGCCGGCGGCTATGATTACTGCCAGGTGGCGGAGAACCTCGCGCTGCACCTGGACAGCCGCGGGTTCAGCACGCCGCAGCTTGCGCGCAAAGCGATCGAAGGCTGGAAAAAATCACCTGGCCATCGGCGCAACATGCTCGCCCCCCATGTCACCGAACTGGGCGTGGGCGTCGCCAAAACGAAGGGCAAGGAGCAGTACATTTCGGTCCAAGTCTTCGCGCGGCCGCGGGCGGCGTCCTATGAGTTTCGCGTATCGAACGGCAGCGACACGACGATCTTCTACAGCACCGATGCCCAGGGCTTCACCCTGCGCCCCAACGAGCTGGCGACCCATGGGGTTTGCCTGCCGACAGGCATCGCGTTCCACGAGCGTTCAGCGCGCGGCGCTAGCCTGGGTCGTTTCCGCGCCCGCCGCGGCGACATCTTCACCGTGGCGCCACGCCCCGGCGGAGGGCTGCGGGTGTTGCGCCAGCGCTAGAGTCGGTTCGCTTCAGATGGTGATCCCGATCGATCGCCCGTTGCTCTATGGCCCCACAGCGTCGGGCGCGAGGTAGCTGAGCAACCGTTGGCGCGGCTCAGGCATCTGGGCCTCAAGGGGCTGCAGCACGCGGGTCATCAGGAAGTGCCCCGTCATCCGCAGGCCGGCGTGCACTTGCTCAGGCGGTGCGCCCGCGGCCGGGTCACGCAGGAACGCAGGCAGCGGCAACAACCGATCCTTCAGCGCTTCACCCGCCTGCGCGCTCACCGCCCGGCCGCTGCGTGGCGACACGAAAATCAGGTCATCACGGCTGCCGCTCGCCGCACAGGTTGTCAGCTCAAGCCCGAAGCCCAACGCCTCCAGCAGCGCCACTTCCCAACTGACGAGCAGCGCCGGCCACACATCGTCTTCGCCAAGATGATCCAGCACCACAAGCGACACATCGTAGAGCGCGGTGTGGGCATCGCGTTCAGGCAGCAAACGAAGCAGTGCGGCCAACGATGCGAGAGCGGAAAGCCGCGCACGGTCCGCAATCGCGAGCGCTGCGATCGGTGCGCGTAGGTCAAGACGCAGATGCCCCAGATGATCGGCGAGCCGCGCTTTCCAGGTTGCATCGACGTGGTTGCCCACCTGCACGATGGGCCGCATCCGGCGGCCGCGCCCGCCGTGGACGAGCCCGGCGTGGCGTCCATGGCAGCGCGTGAAAAGCTCCACGATGACGCTCGTTTCACCGTGCGCGCGGGCGCTAAGGATCAGCGCTTCATCGCTCCATTCCATCGCTAGGACCACCATCTAGATCATCGGGCGATTCATCGGGATCACCACAGGTGAGCCCGAAATCGCCCAAAGATGATCTGATCTTGGAGTGCAGACCAACTTTGCGCGCAAAGGCAAGGCGTGAGGGTTTGAGCTGGTGATGCGCACCTTGCGCCCGATGATCAAGGCTGCAGGGCCGGCCCGGAACGATGCGCTTCGACGTTCATCCGCATCAGGCTCGCTCACCTGAGGCGAAAGATGAACACCAAAACAGAGGCTTAGATGTCGGTGCCGCTTCAGCTTGAAGCGCACCCACACCAGGGGCCGCATCGCACCGGGCCGTGGCAGGCGCGGAGGACCAGTACGCAACCTGCGAAGGGTCACCGCGATGCATGGAAAAGCCAGGTGCTCCGGGTGCCGTAGCCTCAGGTGCTCCCCCAAAGGCGGCGGGCCGCGTGGCGGTCGTTAGGTTCAGGGAAACGCGCGGGCACGCCCCGTCAGGCTTTGGGAAAATCAAGGCCGAGTTCGCGGTAGCGCTCCGGATCATCGCCCCAGTTCTCGCGCACCTTGACGAACAAGAATAGATGCACCGGTTGCTCGATGATCGCGCTTAAGTCCTCGCGCGCCTCGATCGAAAGGCGCTTGATCGTCTCGCCGCCCTTGCCAAGCACGATCTGCTTCTGGCTCTCGCGCTCCACGTAGATCGTCTGCTCCACCCGCACGCCCTTGCGCACCGCTTCCCACCCCGTGGTTTCGACGGTGATCGCGTAGGGCAGTTCCTGGTGCAGCCGCAGGTAGATCTTCTCGCGGGTCAATTCAGCCGCAAGCAGGCGCAATGGCAAATCGCTCAAATCATCGGCCGGATAATGCCACGGCCCCTCCGGCATGAGGCTCGCCAGATGCGCCTTGAAGTCAGCCACACCATCACCGTTAAGGGCGGACAGCATGAAGATGTCGTCGAAGGCGCAAAGCTCGTTCAGTTGCGCGATGAGAGCGAGCAACGTCTCCTTCTTGATGCGGTCAATCTTGTTGAGGACCGCAATGCGTGGGCGCGCCAAGGTGGCAAGCGCGCTGGCAATCTGCGCCGTGCCCTTGTCGAGAGACCCACGCCCGCCTTCTCCGGCCTTGGCCGCATCGACCATCAGCACCACAACGTCAGCGTCCTTCGCGCCGCTCCAGGCCGCATCGACCATGGCACGATCGAGCCGGCGGCGGGGCTTGAAGATGCCGGGCGTGTCCAGGAAAACCAATTGTGCATTGTCGTGCAGGGCGATGCCGCGCACTGGCGTGCGGGTCGTCTGCACCTTGTGGGTAACGATGGTGACCTTGGCGCCGACGAGTGCGTTGACCAGCGTCGATTTGCCGGCGTTGGGGGCACCGATGATCGCGATGAAGCCGCACGCGGTCGGGCCCGCCGGCTGAGCACGTGGTGGGGCCGGCGCCAGGTGATCGTCACCGCCTGTGTCCGTGGTGTTGTCGGCCGTGTCGGCGTGTTCAGCGTCGATGGCGGTCGCTTGAGTGTTGTGCGGGGCTTGCACAGACGCGGCATCTTCTGCGGCTTCGCTGGGCCCGTCGCCGTTGCCGCCGTCGCCAGCCTGAGGGGGCTTCGCGATCATGATGTCTCCGTGTCCGCTGTGCCGGCCATGTCCACCGCTGTCACCTCACCGTGCTGACCGCTTGGACCGGAGCCCACTTCGTCGCTGGCGCCAGGGTCCCACACGCCTTCCCGGCGCAGCAAAAGTTCGGCCGCGCGCTGTTCCGCATGGCGCTTGCTGGGGCCGTGCCCGCGCGCGGGCTCAAACCCCTCCACATCGACCTGCGCGTCGAACGACGGCGCATGATCAGGGCCCTCCTGGCCAACCAGGCGGTAAATGGGTAGCGGTAACGCCCGCCCTTGCGCCCATTCCTGCAGCGCCGTCTTGGCGTCGATCACGCGGGCGGGTGGTGCGCTCAACAGCGGCGCCCACAGCCGGTCGATGACGGCACGCGCGCGCTCAAACCCCGCTTCCAGGTAGACCGCGCCGAGCAACGCTTCGCAGGCATCGGCCAGGATGGTGTCCTTGTCGCGCCCGCCGCTTTCAGCTTCCGCCGCTGACATGCGAACGAAGGCGCCCAAGCCAATGCGACGCGCGACATCGGCGCAACTCTCGCCCCGCACAAGGGCATTGAAACGCCGCGCCAGTTCGCCCTCACGGGCACCGGGATCGGCGTCCGTCACTTTGGTTGCGATCGCGAGCCCGAGCACGCGGTCGCCGAGGAACTCCAGGCGCTCGTTGTCAGGGGTACGCGCTTCGCCTCGCCCCCGTCGCGCTTTCGCGGCCGACAGGCGCGCGCTGGCATGGGTCAGCGCCGTTTGCAACAGCGTCTCATCTTGAAAGGTGTAACCGAGCGCCTCGTAGAGGGCACCGTAGGACGCGGACGAGGCGCGCCGGGCCACGGGGTCAGCGCACCAAATCGAAGAACCGGCCCCACCGGATTCCGCCGGGCCAGGTCCACGGCCGCGAGACGCTGAAGATCGATGGATCGTCCGTCGCAGCCGAGAAGAAAATGATGTCGGCGCGCCCCACAAGGTTTTGGAACGGCACCTCGCCCACATCCCACTTGGCGCGGCTGTCGGTCGAGTTATCGCGGTTATCGCCCATCAAGAAATAATGGCCGGCGCGCACCGTGATCTCATCAACGTCATCGAGATGGTGGTCGGGGCGCTCATCGAGCACCCGGTATTTGACACCGTTGGGCAGCTCTTCTTCGTACATCGGGATCGTGATCGGACGGCCCTCGCGGACCGTCTTGAACATGCCGAGCGAACGCTTCTTCACCGCTTCACCGTTGATGTAGAGCACGCCGCTCTTCATCGCAACGCGGTCCCCGGGCACGGCGATCAAACGCTTGATGTAGTCGGTTGAATTGTCGCGCGGATACTTGAAGACGATCACGTCGCCGGGCTTCGGTTTGGATGCGAAGATGCGTCCTGAAAAGAGATCGAACCCGAAGGGAAACGAATAGCGCGAATAGCCGTAAGACAGCTTCGACACGAACAGATAGTCGCCCACCAGCAACGTCGGCTTCATCGATCCGGATGGGATGTTGAACGGCTGATACAGGAAGACGCGCACCAGCAATGCCAAGATCAGCGCATGGATGAAGATGCGCAGCGTCTCCTTCCACCCGCTGTCGGAGCGTTTGGCCTTATCGACATCCGTATTCGAACTCATCGAGCGCTCCTCGTGGGGCCTGCCGCACGCCCCGTGGCAAACGACTGCGCATGCCGCTCGCATCCTTATGCGCCCTTTGACGCCGCGTTGTGGCGGCGCTTCGTATAGACGCTTCAGGTTCGCGGTGCAATCGAACAGGGTTGCCGAACACAGGCGGCGCGCCAAGGCAGCGATTGGGCCGTAAGCCATTCCAAACCGCCCCTCAGAGCAATGGCTAAGGCAACGCTCGCGAAGCACGAGGCTCAGGATAAAATGCACGCCTCGTCTTCGCGCGCACCTCGGGCGGTCCCGACCCATCGCCC
>JBCBJZ010000162.1:0-7609 GCA_038522635.1 Pseudomonadota bacterium
CTGGTTGTGACCGGCTCAATTTGTGATAGCTCGCCCAACGAGTTCAGTTTGGAGCATCTGCCGCCGTGACGATCCCTGTTTTGATGCCCGCCCTCAGCCCCACGATGGAAGAGGGCACCCTTGCCAAATGGATCAAGCAGGAGGGCGACAACGTCTCATCCGGAGATATCCTGGCGGAAATCGAGACCGATAAAGCCACGATGGAAGTCGAGGCCGTGGACGATGGGGTGCTTGGCAAGATCCTGATCGCCGATGGCACCGAGGGCGTGAAGGTCAATGAGCCGATCGCGGTGATCCTCGAAGATGGCGAAAGCGCGGGCGATATCGACATGGCAAGCCTTGGCGGCGGCGCGGCTCCTGCTGCTGCGCCTGCGGCTCCAGCGTCAGCGACCAATGGCCATGCTGCGCCGGCGCCCGCGGCGGCACCGCGAAAATAACCCTCGAAGCTTTTGAGGCGACGCTGCGTCATACGCTGGAAGCGCGCCATGCGGCGATCCGCTTCGTTGAGCTTGCGGAAGAGACGGGCGGTCTCAGCGTCCAGGACAATCCGCATCTGATCGACGTTGTTGGTCATCGCTTATCCCTGCTGACGCGCACCGCGGCCTGAGAACATGCTCACGACCTCGGAGCCCGTAAGCTCGCGTTTCGATGATGGTGATGATTGTGATGTCGCTTCAGTGGCGCGCTTGCGCGCCCACATGGCGTTCGTGAAGTCGTGGTAGGTCGCCCGCCAGAATTCAGAAGGCGTCCAGCCCATAAGCGTCGCCGCCTGAAGGTACTGATCCCAGTCAATCAGACGGCTTGATGAGGGTCCTCGGTGTCGTCGGCCTCACCGTCAGCAGCGCGGCGCGCCTCATCTTCGAGCCACGCGACCGTCTGCTTGTTGCCCGCAAAGAGGTGCATGATGAGCAGCGCGATGTCGTGCGACGCCTGCCTGATGCCAGCATCGGTGACGTGGGTGCGGATGACCTCATCTTCAGGTGGCGCCAGTTGCGATTGCAGCGCCAGCTTGTAGAGCGCCACCAAGTCGGCCGCCTTAAACTCGAAGCCGCGCAGCTTCTGATCGATCGAACCGACCGGGCCGAAAGCCTGCTCGATGTGCCGGATCAGATCGAAATCGCGGCGAACGAAATACACATCGCCGTCGATCTCCATGCGGGTATCGTGCGCCGCCATCAGGGCGTCACCACCGTCTCGGTGATGGCCCCGGTGACAGCCACCATCGCGTCGAAGCCTATCAGGTCATCGACATTGCCGACGCTGTCTTTGAATTTTGTGACCAGCGCCTTGAAGTCGTAGCGCAGGTCAGCGCCCGACGCCCCCGCGCCCGGCACCTCGATGCGCAGGTTATAGGGATCATCGTCGTTGTCCGAGCTTGCCGCCTTCAGTGCGTTCTGCCCCGGATCGGTGAAGACGCGGTTGCCACCCAATTCAATGTCGCCGCTGTCCGGGATGCCTTTCAGCTTGTGTTTGACGCTGTCTTCGAGCGCCGTGGCATCGATCACCTGCGCCTCAGCGCCATATTCACCGACCACCTTGCAGCGCTTCACTTGCACGAATGTGTCGCTCGACGCATCAGCCGCCTTGGTGCCCACGTAAACCTTCACACCCTGATTTTTGGTTCCCTTATCCGCCATCGTCTATTCTTCTCCTGGTCACGACGATGCGATGATCTGGATCGTCATCGCACCTTGGTAGGTGATGTCATCAGGCTCACGACTGGTGAGCCGGTTCCGCACGCGACACGAAAGAGCGCACCCCACATCGAGCAACAGTCGCGCGTTGTGGAGGCGGTCGGCGATCGACGCCATGATCGCCAAGACTTGACGCTGGCCGCGGTATTGCGACCAGATCGAAAGATAGAGCGTGTGGATGCTGCCATCCGCGTCGAGCGTGTCATCGGGCACGACGTTTTGACCGGACAGCACGATGAACGGGAACGGCGCATTTTCCGGCTGATGATCGTAGGTCGGGCATGCAACCGGCGCGCCCTCCTCCCGGCCGGGTGCCGTGATGCCGGCCAAGGCGCCATGCACCGCTTTCTGCACCGCCCATGTAAGATCAGCCACCGCGAGATGCCTTCTTGACCGCGCGACGCACGGCCGCCTTCATGCGCGCTTTGTGACGTGGCAGCAGCAGTTGGAAGGCCGGGCGAATGAAAGGCTGCGCCGGACGTGCCGGCACGTCGCGATTGACCTTCTTGTAGCGCCCAAGCCCCGACCGACTGACACCACTCAAGCGCACATCGCCGGCCGAATAGCCCTTCGTGCCGTGCTCTACAAAGTGGGCGTACCAGCCATCGCGGCGCAGGGCCGCGGTGCGAAAGCCAAACTCGACACGCATGCCCTTCTCGCGCTTGCCGATCGCACGAGGTGACGCCAGCAGCGTTGCCAGATTGCCCGTACGCATCGGCACAAGAGAGATCGCGATGACCTGCACATCCCGCGCGCTGACCATCAAATCATCAGCGACTTCCTTGCGCGCGTGCTCCGGCAAGCGCTTCAGAGCCCGGCGGAACTTCGCACCGCCCTCAAGAAAAGATGATGTCATTCGCCCGCTCCCGTTTCTGCCAGTACGGTCATGAAAAGATGACGCGCAGGGCCAGGCTCGATTTCAAGGATCGCGTAGACCTCGCCCTCCCACATGATCCGCATTTGCTCGTGCAGCACCTCATCGCGGTACATTGTGAAGCGCACTTGCTGCACGTTGCGCTGCGCGCCCTGCGTGCTCCCTTCCGCGGCTTGCACGAATTCGGCCTTGGCCCAGGCCTGTCCGGCGTCACTCCACGACCGCGTGTAGCCGCCGCCGTCATCACTCACCCGCGCTTCAACCTGGAAGGTCAGCAGCTCGGTGAGTTCGCCGGGAGTTGTTTCCGAGCGATCCTTTTGCGTGATCGACATCATAGGACCGGCATCCTGTAAGGGTTCGTGAGCGCTTCCACGGTGAGCGCCTGCGCACGCGCATCACCGACAGCCTCACGGTTGATCCACCAGTGGCCGACCAACAGCAAAATCGCCTGCTTGATCGGCATCGGCACGGCATCGGCATCGCCGTAGCCGGCCACGAAACGGATGCGCACCGCGCCTTCATCATTGAGCGTGACGGGCCACGTCTCGCCGTAGGCGGGGCGCACACGGCCGATCATGTGCTGCGCGTCGACCTGATAGCGCTCGGCGGGAAGCGTCACCTCGGTGCCCGCCTCATCGAGATATTTGATCCACGTGACCGATTGCAGCGGTGGCATCGGCAGCTCAATGCGACCCCGATGCCGACGTGGAAAACAATCGAAGCGCACGTCCCATGTTTGGGTCATGAGCGCGCGCCCCAACATGCCGCTGCGCCCCTCGAGATGCTGCGTCGCAACCGCGATCAACCCGCCGATGAACGCATCTTCAGCGGTGCTGAAAACGCGCAATTGCCGCTTTGCCTCATCAAGCGTCACCGGCTGCGCGGCCGGTGGCGTCTCAAGTGCTAGCCACATGGATAGGCTCCCAACGTTGCTTCGAAGGACGGCCGGACGCGCCCACGTCCGACCGAACACCGTCTTGCGACGCGCGACCCTTAGCTGACGATCTCAGCGACGCTGAGCGCGTCATTGTCTGATGCCGAACCGTAGCGGGGATCGGTCGCGAACAGCATCGCGGCCGCTTGGCTCGCGGCCGCGCCCACCGTCACGGTGAGGCGCACGTGGGTGTACGCCTCAGCAAAATCGAGATCGGCTGAGCGCAGGTTGATCAGAGCCTGCTTGTCGCTATCGCCGCCCGCCTGCGTGAGCTGCGTGATGGCGCGGCCCTCAACGTCTTTGACGCCGGTGCCCGTGGCGTCCTGCGCCTGCTCGACCTTGGCATCGAGCGTGGCCGATGCGCCGAGCGTGCCGGCATGGACGACGGCCAGAAGCGAGTGGAAATCGGCCATCGAGACCCATCCGGTCGAAACGTCACCGGCCGCATGGGAGGCCGGGTTGATGGCGCCGACGACCGCGAAGCGATCGCTTGCGAGGAGGTTGTGGTTCATGGATCATCCCCAAAGTGGTGTGGTGGTGGCTCAAAAGAAAACGGCCGGGGACGCGTTGCCCCCGGCCGCCCAAAATCGTCACGCGGCGGTTTCGACGCGCGGCGCAGCGCGCGCTTAGGCGCGCTCGTCGAGCGTGACGAAGTGGCTCTTGCTGGCGGTGCCCTTGTTGGGCGCGACCGGCTTGGAAAGATGCGGTTGCCCGCCCAGACGCACGGTCCAACGGAAGGCCTGCTCGCCATAATCGAAGTAGAGGTGGATCGACGATGCGAACTTCACGCCGGTGTTTTTGCGCAGGCCGTAATAGCCCTTAGGGTCGATGAGCTGGATGTCACCGACGTCACCGAGCGTGCCGCAATGCTCACTCATCTTGATCGGCCGGCCGAACAAAAACCCGCCCGGCGCCTTAGTGAAGCCGTCGCGCGGGGGTGTCCAGATCGGCTGATCGCCCAGCATCATCGTCATGAGCTGCGGCAGCACGTCCGAGTTCACGCGCCAATGCGCGCGCGCCATGCCTTGGGGCAGCATGCGCGCGTACATCTTGGCGACGTTGGCTGCGACGATGGTGTCGGCTGCCTGACCGGTCTCTTTGCCGACGGTGACTAAGGCTTTTGAGGCCATGTAGCCCAGCGGTTGACCGACGCCGCTGCCTTCCACGATCGCGCTATCGATCTTCCAGCTGATCGCCTCAGCCGCCTTCGTTTCCAACCGGTTGTTCAGCCGGGGCGCATCTTCAAGCAGCTCATCGCTTGCCCGCACGAAGGCATACAGCTCATGGAGGATCACCGATCGCGGTGAGACGTTCCCGCGCGTCGCCGTCATCTTGGTGGCCTCAGCCCGCCAGTAAGCCGTCACGCCGGTGGCGCCCCATGGCGTCGTCTCGTCGGTCAAATCATTGACCTGGTTCGAGTTGGTCGGCTCAGCATCGACCTCTGACAACAGATTGTCGCCAGCGAAGATCAGCTCCCAGATGCGATCGCGAAACTCCGGCGGCACCATGTAGCCGTCATTCGACCCACCCTCGCGATAGCTGCCAGCGGCGCTTTGGTACATGCTTGAAAGGCGCTCATCGGTGGCGCCGCCCGGCGTTTGCGGGTGCGAACCGTGCACGGCGCTCGCAAATTCGGCCAGCGATTGGAAACCCGCACGCGGATCTGCGGCGCGACGATCCTGCCCGACCTCAATGCGGCCGGTGGTGGGGATGCTGGTGCCCTGCATGCGCAGGCGACGCTCAGCATCGCGCTCAGCGACCGCAATCTGTGCATCCAAAGCTTCAAGCTCAGCTTCGATGGCGGTGAAGCGCTGATCCTCTTCAGCGGTTAGCTCGCGGTCGCCGTCGTTTTGTGCCGCGTCCAGCAGCGCGCGGCCTTGGCCTTTCAACTCTTGCACCTGAGACTTCAGGGCTTTCAACGTCATCTTGCTCATCGGTGTGGTTTCCCTTGTGTGTGCCGGGACGCGCGCACGGCAGCGCCCCCGTCGTCCCGGCTAAGGACGGCAGGCCGCCGAACTCGAAAACGGTGTAAGCTTTAGACTGCTGCGGTCACCACAGCGCCACTTCACGACGGCGACGCGCCATCGATGCTGCCGGGCGGTTGCCGGCGTCGCCGCTTGCGATCGCGGCCGCCATGCGCGCGATCTCATCGTCGAGCGTGCCGATCCGATCGGCCATGCCGACGGCGACCGCGCGCTCGGCACTCAGCATGCGCCCGCCACCGAAGGTCTCGATCACATCTTGCGTCGATTTTCCGCGGGCATGGGCGACCGCATCCACGAACATGGTGCCATAGCGATCAACATCGACCTGAAGGTTCGCGGCCGCGTCCTCACTGAGCGGGAAGGCCGGATGCCAATCCGCCTTGACCGGCGAGATCGACGCCTTGACCAGCGTCGGCTTGACGCCGCGCGCCGCCAAACGCTCCGAAACGTCCTCATGGTAGGTGTAGACGCCCAACGACCCGATCTCGCCTGAGCGCATGACCACCACATCATCGGCCGCCGACGCGATCCAGAGCGCAGCCGATGCACAAGAGGGGTTGGCCACCGCGACGATCGGCTTAACGCCGCGCGCCGCAAGAACGGCATCCGCCGCCTCCGGCGTGCCAAAGACGGCGCCACCCGGGCTATCGACGTCGATGATCACGCCGCCAATGCGCGGATCATCCGCAGCCGCTTTAAAGCGGCGCGCGAAGCCTTCTGCGCTCGTGCCGCCCGGGCCAGAGACGTCCATCTCATCGCTGATGCGCGGGCTGATCACGCCTTTGAGACCCACGACCGCGATCGCCTTACCTTCTGTAGCATGACGCTGATCGTCTTGCCCCCGGCGGGGCTCGCCCGCCTCACGGGCAATCACGGCCGCCACCTCTTCAGGACTGCGCTTGCCGCCGGCGGCCGCGAAGCTCAGAAAATCCATAATCGCTTGCCCCTTGGCAGGCTCGATCGCCCATGGCGTGCCGGCCACGGCCGCGAGAATGCGTGCATAGCGCATGATCAGTCCCTCCGCTCGGCGCTCAGCGCCCTGATGTTGCCTATGGCCGTTTCGAGGGCGGCCGCGAAGTCGGGGCGATTGAAGACAGCCGAAAACGCCGCGCGCTGCGCCGTCGCGCCGCCGGCCGGCCCCATGTTCAGCGGCTGGATATAGCCGTCGCCACCCTCGATGGGGTTCATGTTCTCCATGCTCCGCACGTCGTTGGCGTTGAGCCAGCCCCACTCACGCCCGATGCGGTAGGCCTTGTAACGGGCCTCGATGTCGCCGCGCAGCAAGCCGGCGACGTTGTGTTCGGCGAAGAAATCCCGATCACGCACGATGAGGTCGCGGCGGATCGCCTGCTCCCATGCGACGAGCCATGGCAGCAGCGTCTCGGTGACGAATTCGATCGATTGCTGCTCGATATTCGAGAACGTGGCGCGATCGAGAATGCCGACTTTGTGGGGTGGCATGCGCCAGAAACGCAGCACTTGCAGCGCCACTTTTTCATAGGTCTGGATGAATTGCGCTTTGTCATTCTGGACATCGATCGGCTTGAACTTCGCACCGGCATCGAGCACGGCGACCTTGTGCCGGTTGCGCCCGCCGAACTGCGATTGCCACTTGCGGCGGAAATCATGGGCCTGCTCCACCGTCTTGAAGGCGCCCGGCACCTCAACCGCGCCCCCCGGTGTCGCGTCATTATCGAAGAAGCGCGTCGCGTAGTCCTGAAGCGCCAGCGCCCGCGCGAACGTCTTAGAGCCGTCTTCGATCAGCGATCGGCCCAGGATGTTGTCAGACGTGAGCGGGGGCGCGCGCAGGTGGAACACCTGGTCGCGATCGAGACGCCGCGTCATGCCATTGCCGTCGCGAACCTCATAGATGAAGGTGCCGTTACCCCTCACAATCCAGACCAACTCGGGGTCGAGTCGCGTAAGCTGATCGATTGGTCCGCGCGGCCCCTCTTTGATCTCCGCGAACGCATTGCGATGCAGCGCCATGTCCCATGTCATCTGGTGGCGGAATTCATAGGCCGTCGCCCAATTGAGCGAGCTGTTTTCCTGCCGGAACGTAACTTCGCCGGCCTTAAATCCCTCGAAAGCCGCAATGGTATCGCCGAAATACTCGATCCGG
>JBCBJZ010000163.1:0-7542 GCA_038522635.1 Pseudomonadota bacterium
GTTGAACGCGCTACCCAACCCCGTCTGGCTGAAAAACGCCGAAGGTCGCATCGCCTGGGTCAACAAGGCCTACACCCGCGCCGTTGAAGCGTCCGATGAAGCCGAGGTCCGTCGCAGCCAGATCGAGCTGCTTGAGTCGCGCCAGCGCGCCGATGCCGAACGCTCGCTTGCCGACGGCAAGACCTACCGCCAGCGCATGGCGCTTATCGCAGGCGGCGAACGGCGTACCCACGATGTGGTCATGCTGCCCCTTGAAGGCGCGACCGTCGCGGCTGCCACCGACGTCACCGAACTCGAAAGCGCCCGTGGCGATCTTGACCGCGAGATCGCCGCTTACGACCGCACCTTGCACCGTGTTGCGACCGCCACCGCCATCTTCGGCCCCGATCAACGGCTGACGTTCTTCAACGAAGCCTACCTCAAGCTTTGGGCGCTTGATGCGGACTGGCTGAAAACGCAACCCTCCGACGGCGAAATCCTTGACCGCCTGCGTGATCTTTCGCGGCTGCCGAACGCGCTGCCGTACCGCGAATGGAAAGCCCGCCTGCTCGCCTGCTACGGCAAACAACGCCAGCACGAAGACAGCTGGCACCTGCCCGATGGCCGCACGCTTCACGTCATCGCCGAGCAGCGCCCCGACGGCGGCGTGACCTACCTCTATGACGACGTCACAGAACGCATCGCGCTTGAAAGCCGCTTCAACGAGTTGATCGACGTCCAGCGCGAAACGCTCGACCATCTGCAGGAGGGTGTGGCGCTGTTCGCCACCGACGGTCGGCTGCGTCTGTTCAATTCGGCCTTCGCGCAGATCTGGAAATTGTCGCGTCGCGCGCTCGGTGAAGGGCCGCACGTGGATGACTTGATCGCGCAGTGCTCGATCCTGTTCGACCACCCGCCCACTTGGCACATCATCCAGCGCGCCGTCACCGGCATCTCCGACACCCGCTCACCCTACGCCGATCAGATGGTGCGCCCTGACGCGAGCGTCATCGACTTCGCGGTGCTGCCGTTGCCCGATGGCGCAACCCTGATCACCTTTGCCGACGTGACCGCGGCGAAGAGCTATGAGCGCGCGCTGATCGAACGCAACGAGGCCCTTGTCGCGGCCGACCGCCTGAAGAGCCAGTTCATTTCCCATGTAAGCTACGAGTTGCGGACGCCGCTGACGAACATCATCGGCTTTTCCGAGTTGCTTGAGAGCCCTCGCACCGGCGACCTCAACGCCAAGCAGCGCGAGTACCTTGGCGATATCACCGCTTCATCGAAAACGCTGCTGGCCATCATCGATGACATCCTCGATTTGGCGACCATGGACGCGGGCACGCTTGAACTGCGCCTCAGCGACGTCGACGTGAATGCGGTCGTTGAAGCTGCGGTGCTTGGCGTGCGCGAGCGGGCGATGCGCAGCCGTATTCAGCTCGACATCGCGATCGCGCCAGGCATCGCGACGTTCCAGGGTGATGAAAACCGCGTGCGGCAGATCCTGTACAATCTGCTGTCAAACGCCATCGGCTTTTCGAAGGCCGGCAGCGCAGTGCGCCTGCACGTTAGCGCTGATGACGCGATGATCCACTTCAGGGTTTGCGACAACGGCGTTGGCATTCCGAAGGATCAGCAGGCCCGCGTGTTCGAACGCTTTGAAAGCCGCAGCCATGGCTCCAACCACCGTGGTGCGGGCCTCGGGCTGTCGGTGGTGAAGAGCCTTGTTGAATTGCACGGTGGCACGATGACCTTGCAATCAGAGCCGGGCGAAGGCACCAGCATCACCGCGCACTTGCCCCTGGAGGGCGCCCGTCGGACGCCGCGCCCAGAGGACCACGACGCCCTCGCGGCCACCCAGCCCTTGCCAAGCCTGCAACAGGCGCACGCGTTGGCGCAGGCGGCTTCTGATACGTCCGTCGCGGCCCTCAACCAGCGCGTCGCCCAGATGGCTGAGCGCGCCGCGCAACCGGCAGCAGCGACACAGCCGGTTGAGCCTCCTTCGTCCCCGTCGCAAGCGGAAACGTCAGGCCCGGTTCTGATCGCGTCCATGCCGCTTGACGATGCGGCCAATGGCTGAACCATGGCGGGCCATGGACACCACCGGTCTCACCACCACCGTTGACGAAGCTGGCCTGGCGGTTTTCGCCCGCCACATCGCCGTGCTGCTCAGCCCGCGCGACACCATCCGTTTGGAGGGCGATCTCGGCGCCGGCAAAACCACCTTCGCCCGGCACGTGATCGCAGCGCTCAGCCCGCACGAGGTTGAGGTCGCCAGCCCGACCTTCGCGATCGCCCACACCTACGACACCACGCTTGGGCCGCTCGCGCATTTCGACCTTTACCGGCTGGGCGGCGTCGATGATCTGATCGAACTCGGCTTTGAAGAAACGCTCGCGTCCCACGTGAGCCTGATCGAGTGGCCGGGATGCGCTGATGCGCTGTTGCCCGCCGATGCGTTGACGCTGCGCTTGAGCGTTGCCGATGATCCGGGCCAGCGCATGGTCGTCGCAAGCGGTGGGGGTGCGTGGGCTAAGCGGCTCGATCGCTTGACGCAGCGGCTGGCGCTGATCGAGCGTGCAGGGTGGGCCAAGGCATGGATCGAACGCCTGCCAGGCGATGCATCGGTGCGCCGCTACGACCGCTTGCTGCGCCCGCCAGCGAACCTTTGCGCTGCACCGGCATCGGCTTTGTTGATGGACGCACCGCGCGCAACCGACGGTCCCAAGCTTGAAGACGGGCGCACCTACAGCCAGATCGCCCATTTAGCGGAGAGCGTCAGCGCCTTCACAGCCGTTGGCGAAGCGCTGCGGGGCTTTGGTCTCAGCACGCCGGCCTTGTACGGCATTGATGATGCGGCCGGCGTGTTGCTGATCGAAGACTTCGGCGCCAGCGTCTTCCAAACGCTCTATCAGGAAGCTGGCGCGCCGGACCAAGAGCGCCTTGTGCTCGCGGCCGTCGACGCGCTCGTCGCGCTGCGTGCTTCGCCGCCGCCAACCGATCTGCCGATACCCGGGCGGCTGGATGGCCAACGCCATCGCCTTGCCCGCTACGATGCGGATGCGCTCGCCATCGAGGTTGACCTGCTGCCGACGTGGTATGCGCCGATGGCCGGCCTTGACCTTAGCGCCGATGCGATCGCCGCTTACCGCGCGCTGTGGGCACCCTTGATCGAGGGCCTGCAGCAAGAGCCCGACCACTGGGTGCTACGCGACGTCCACAGCCCCAACTTGTTATGGCTACCCGAACGCGAGGCCCCCGCCGACGTCGGCTTCATCGATTTCCAAGACGCGGTGCGCGGACCGGCAGCTTACGATCTCGTGTCACTGTTGCAGGACGCACGATGCACCGTTCCGGCCTACATCGAAGCGCGCGCGCTTGCCGCCTACATCGCCGGGGCGAACGCGAAACCCAACGCCAACGCCAACGTCAACGCCGGCGCCGCAGACGCACCGCAGCCAAGCGCGACGTTCAATGAGGCGGCCTTCCGCGCCAGCTATGCGGTCCTTGGCGGCCAACGCGCTTGCAAGATCCTGGGCATATTCGCCCGCCTCGCCAAGCGGGATGGCAAGCCGCAATATTTGCGTCACCTGCCGCGGCTATGGGCCTATCTGGACCGCAACCTCACGCATCCCGCTTTGGCCGAGCTGAAAGCGTGGTGCGATACGCACGTTCCAGCGTCTGCGCGCGAACCTGAGACGCTCAATCCTGCGGGCGAGAACCGGTTCGCTTCACGTTGAAGCGCAAACGACATCGAACGCCCTCACCCGCCAAACCATCAAGGAGCCCGCCATGACCTGGAAACCACAGCAGGCCCTGGTGCTGGCCGCCGGCCTTGGCACACGCATGCGCCCGCTGAGCGATGACCGGCCCAAGCCGATGGTTGAACTCGCCGGCCGCCCGCTGATCGATCACGTTCTCTCGCGCATTGCCGATGCCGGTGTGCCCAACGCCATCATCAACGTGCACCACCATGCCGATGTGCTGGAGCAGCATCTGGAGAACCGTCAGGCGGCAGCGCCCGTCATCCGTGTTCAGGACGAACGCGCCAAGCTGCTTGATACGGGCGGTGGCGCCACCCGTGCCCGCACTGCCTTCCCCGATGAGACATTCTTGATCCACAACGCCGACTCGGTTTGGATCGAAGGCGTCGAAGCTAACCTGGACCGCCTGTTTGCGTCCTGGCGACCCGATGACATGGACGCGCTATTGCTGGTCAGCCTGGCTGGCGCCAGCGTCGGCTACAGCGGCCGCGGCGACTTCATGATGATGCCCGACGGCCGCTTAAGCCGCCGCAAGCCTGGAACCGTGGTGCCGTTCGCTTTCAACGGCGTCTCACTCGCCCATCCCCGGTTGTTCGAAGGGGCGCCCGACGGGCCTTTCTCGCTCAACGTGCTCTGGGACCGGGCGATCGAAGCGGACCGACTTTACGGCGTGCGCGCCGAAGGCATCTGGATGCACGTTGGCGATCCCGACGCCTTGCGCGAAGCGGAGAGGTGCTTGAGCGGTGAGTTGGAGCGGTGATCGCGGCGGCAATGTGAGGCCTGCTCCCGGGCTTCGCCCTGACAAGGCTGCAGCCTTTGGCGCGTCATCCTCCCGGCTGAGCGCTCCACAGCTCTTCACGATCGCGCCTGGCCAACCGTTTCTCCGCCACCTCGCACGGGCCATCCTGAACGGTGATCTCCCCACGCCCGGCGGGACGCCCCCCGATCCGCTTGCACTCGCGCGTTTCACGATCCTGCTGCCCACACGCCGCGCCGCTCGTGCGCTAAGTGATGCCTTCCTGGACGAGGTCCGCGCGCGTCAAGGTCTGAGCGATACAGCGCCGCACGCGATGCTGCTGCCGCGCATTCGCCCCATCGCGCAGGCGCAAGAAGACCTGTCGTTGCTGACCGGACTGAGCCATGCCAGCGCCAGCCTTGCTGGGGGCGATGAGGCGCACTTGCCGCCAGCGGTCAATGAGATGGAGCGCCGGTTGGTGTTGACCCAATTGGTGTTGGCGTGGGCGCAGGCACAGCGCGATGCCGCCGGCCCTGAAACCGTGGCCGCCGGTGCCGCCATTCGCACCCCTGCACAGGCGGCAAAGCTCGCCGGCGAATTGGGCCACCTTATCGATCTCGTCGAGACCGAAGGCGTCTCGCTTGACGGCCTCGCCCGCCTTGTTCCGGACGACCTCGCGGCGCACTGGCAGGAGACGTTGGCGTTCCTGCAAATCATCACCGCGTTCTGGCCGCGCCACCTTGAAGAACGGCGCCTGTTGTCGCCGATGGACCATCGCAACCGTGTGCTGCACGCGCAGGCTGAGCGGATCAGCGCGACACCGCTGCCTGCACCGCTCATCGTGGCGGGCGTCACCGGCAGCATCCCGGCGACGGTGGCGTTGATGCAGGCGGTGGCCCGTGACCGGCTGGGCGCGATCGTGTTGCCGGGCTTCGATGCCGAAGCACCGGCAGATGAGCTTTTGGCGATGTTGCGGCCAGGCAGCAGCGAGGGCCCGGGCACCCGTCAGGGCGAGAGCGATCATGCCAACGCCAAGGCCGATGCTGTCAACGACGATGGCGGCCATCCGGAGCATCCCCAGCACAGCCTGCACCGCCTGGTTACCGCGCTTGGTGCAACGCCTGCAGATGTGTTGCCGCTACCGGCCACATCGCCGCCATCGCCTGAGGCCCCGCCCTCAAGCGCACGCACCGCCCGCAATCGCCTTATCAACCGCGCTATGGCACCGGCCAGCGCGAGCGATCGCTGGCACAGCTTCATGGCCGACCAGACACCGCAAACGATCGAAGCGGCGTTCACCGGCGTGCATCTGATCGAAGCGCCGAGCGTGGGCGATGAAGCTGAAACCATCGCGCTGATCCTGCGGGCCGCTGCCGAAGTCCCAGGCCGGACCGCCGCCCTGGTGTCGCCCGACCGTAGGCTCGCACGGCGCGTCGCCGCCCGGCTCGCAAGCTTTGGCATCACGGTGGACGATTCCGCCGGGCGTCCCTTCGTCAAGACGGTACCAGGCACGTTCCTGGCGCTGATCGCCCATGTTGTCGCGAGCGATTTTGCACCCGCGGCCGTCACCGCGCTCATGAAGCATCCGCTGTTCCGTTGCGGGCTTCCGGCAGGCGATGTGCGCCGGGCCGCGCGTGCCGTCGAGTTACGGGTCTTCCGGCGGCTCTATCTTGGCGCTGGACTGGCCGGCATCAGGGCGGGCCTCGTCGCGACCAGCAACGAAGACTTCGCCGTCGATGGTGCGAAGCCCCGTCCGCTCAACCGCAAGGTCATGGCTGACGTGAAAGCGCTCCTCTTCGCCATGGAGCAAGCGTTCGCGCCCTGGGGTGATGCGCTCGCCCACCGCGAACCGCTGAACCTCAAGACGCTTGCCCGCCACCACGCGAATGCCGCTGCCGCGCTGAGCGCGCTGCCCGACCATGAACGCGATGGCAGCTCCCCGCAGGCAAGCGCTGCGCCCGTGTTGCCGGCGGGCGATGCCCTGTCACCGCTGTGGGCAGGCGATGCCGGTGAGGCCGCCGCCGCCTTCTTCGCAGGCTTGCTCGATCCCGATATCACCGCGCCGACGATCGCGCCGACCGACTACCCCGAACTCTACCGCGGTCTCACCGCCACCCAGACCGTCCGCACACGCCATCCCGTGCATCCGCGGCTTTCGATCTGGGGCCCGTTTGAAGCGCGCCTGCAGCAGCCCGACGTGGTCGTCCTGGGCTCACTGAACGAGAAGAGCTGGCCCGAGGTCGCCGATCCTGGCCCCTGGCTCAACCGCCCCATGCGACGCGCGCTCGGCCTCCCCGCGCCCGAAGCGGCCATCGGTTACGCGGCGCACGATTTCACCATGCTGATGGGGGCCGACACCGTCTACCTGACGCGCAGCGCCAAGGTGGACGGCGTGCCGACGGTCGCCTCACGCTGGCTGCTGCGCCTGGAAGCGTTGCTTGCCGGTGGGGCGAACCAGCAGCCGCTCGCCGCCTGGCTTAAGCCCGATCAGCCCTGGCTCGCCTGGGCCCGCCATCGCGATTCAGCCGCACCTGCGCCCGCCATCCTCGCGCCATCGCCGCGGCCACCGCTTGGCTACCGCCCACGCCGCCTCAGCGTCACCGCCATCAAGACGTGGCTGGAAAACCCCTACGCGATCCATGCCGCCCACGTGCTTGCTCTTTCACCGTTGCCAGCGCTCGAAGGCGAGCCCGACGCGAAAGTTCGCGGCATCATCGTGCATGAGATCTTGAGCCGTTTTGCGCAGACCCATCCGAACCTCCCCGCGGACATCGAAGGTGCGTTTGAACGCATAGCGGTCGAGACGCTCGGCGCGCTTGGGGCCCATCCACGCGTGCGGGCGCTTTGGTTGCCGCGGTTGCGGCGGTTCGCAACGTGGTTTGCCGCCCATGAGCCGGCCTGGCGCACCGAAGTGGAACGGCTCATCACCGAGACCGCGGGCGAAGCTCATTTTGACGCGCCCGCCGGCACGTTCACGCTCAGTGCCCGCGCCGACCGCATCGAAGCGCGCGCCACCGGCCTCACCATCACCGATTATAAAACCGGCACCCCGCCCAAGAAGGC
>JBCBJZ010000164.1:0-7538 GCA_038522635.1 Pseudomonadota bacterium
CTTTGCGCCCGTTGCTCTAGACCAACGCGCCGCACACCAAAATCGCGCCCTCCTGCACGGCGCGTTAGGGCGGGTGGATCGGGTGGCGCGCTAGCGTCACCGGGTCACCCGCCTTCCCCGTCTCAAAACTGAGCCTCAGGACAGGCTTCGATGGAGCGATGATATGAAAGTTTGCATTTACGGCGCTGGCGCCATCGGTGGATATCTGGCCGCGGGGCTATCGAAACTTGATGACGTTGAGCTTTCGCTGATCGCGCGCGGGCCCCATCTGAAAGCGATCAAGGAAAACGGCCTGACGCTGATCAAGGATGGCGAGACCACCGTATGCCATCCCCACGCCACCGATGATCCTGCGTCGCTCGGGCCCCAGGACTACGTGATCGTTTGCCTCAAGGCGCATCAGGCCTGGCAGGCGGCCGATACCTTCGCCCCGTTGCTCGGCCCGGACACAGCCGTCGTAACCGGTCAAAACGGTGTGCCTTGGTGGTACGCCCATGCGCTGCCCGCGCCGCTTGATGCGCTGCGCCTGCAAAGCGTGGACGCTGGCAACCGTCAGTGGGATCGCATCGGCGCCCATCGTGCCATCGGCTGCGCGGTCTATCCCGCGACCGAGATCAGCGCGCCGGGCGAGATCCGCCATATCTACGGTGACAAGTTTGCGCTGGGCGAGCCCGATGGGAGCCAAAGCGACCGGGTGCTGAAGCTGTCGGACGCGATGCAGCGTGCCGGCTTCAAGGCGCCGGTCCTGGACGATATCCGCAGCGAGCTTTGGCTGAAGCTGTGGGGCAACCTGTGTTTCAACCCGATCAGCGCGCTGACGGGGCAAACGTTGGACATCGTCGCGACCGAACCGAGCCTGCGCAAGTTGTCGCGCGATATGATGCTCGAAGCGCAAGCGATGGCGGAGCGTTACGGCGTGACGTTCCGGGTGGACGTGGAGCGGCGCATCAATGGTGCTGCGAAGGTTGGCGCGCACCGCACGTCGATGCTGCAGGACTTGGAAGCCGGACGCGCGATGGAGATCGATGCGCTGGTGACGGCGGTGCAGGAAATGGCGCGTGCGATCGATCACCCCACACCCACGATCGATGCGGTGCTGGGCCTCGTTCAACACCTGGGCCTTGCGCGCGGTCTTTACGAGCCGCTGGCGGCCCACGCGCATGAAGATGGCGCGGCGACCACCGGTCTCGCCATGACGCCCGCAGCCTGAGGCGCGCCCCTGAGGCGCCCCCACCTGAGGCGCCCCCACCTGAGGCGCCCCCACCTGAGGCGCCCCCACCTGAGGCGCCCCCACCTGAGGCGCATGAGGCGAATGACGCCTTTGGCGTGTTTGATCTTTGGCCCGTTGCAACGGCGCCGGCTGGCTGTTGGCTTGCGTACGATTCCGGCATTGCTATCGTGTTGAGCCCCCCTTGCGCCAAAGCGAACGAACCCAAAAGGCACCATCATGACCCGCATCGTGCACCTGGACCGCGGCACCATCGGTCCCTCGGTCGATCTCAAAAAGCCCGCCTTCGCGCACACCTGGATCGAGCATGACCGCACCGCGCCCGATCAGGTCGTCGAACGGCTCGCCGGTGCGACGATCGCGATCAGCAACAAGGTGCCCATCCGCGAAGCGCAGATCGCGAGCCTGCCCGACCTCAAATGCATCGTGATCCCGGCGACGGGTTACGACGCCTTCGACATCGAGGCGTGCAAGGCGCGTGGGATCATCGTCTCCAATGTGCGCGGCTACGCGGTGACCACCGTGCCGGAGCACACGTTCGCGCTGATCTTCGCGCTGCGCCGCAGCCTGATCGGCTTTCGCCAGGACGTGATCGATGGGCGCTGGCAAGAAGCGCAGCAGTTCTGCTTTTTCACGCACCCGATCCGCGATCTGGCCGGTTCAACGATCGGCATCTTCGGCGAGGGCTCGCTTGGCCAGGGTGTCGCGACCATCGCGCGCGCGCTTGGCATGAACGTCCTGTTCGCCGCCCACAAGAACGTGGAAGGCCTCGGACCCCTTTATACGCCGTTCGATGAGGTGCTCGCGCGCGCTGACATCATCACGCTGCACTGCCCGCTGATGCCGGCCACGCGCAACATGATCGCCATGCCCGAGTTCCGCAAAATGACCAAGCGGCCGCTGCTGATCAATTGCGCGCGCGGTGGCCTGGTCGATGAAGCCGATCTCGTCACCGCGCTCGATGAAGGCCTGATCGCGGGGGCGGGCTTCGACTGTCTGACGGCTGAACCGCCAACGGATGATCAGCCACTGCTCGCGGTGTTGGAGCGCCCGAACGTAATCGTGACGCCGCATGTCGCGTGGGCCAGTGATGAAGCGCAGCAGATCCTGTGGGATCAGGTGATCGACCACGTTGAGAATTTCCACCGGGGTGAACCCTCGAACGTCGTGGGGTAACGGGTCAGCGCAACGGGCCTTTTGGGGGCCTCACCTACTGTGATCCCGATGAAGCGGCCAAGCCTTGAGACACGCGTCGCGCGCGGCGCAGGTCGGTTAACGCCGCCGCCTTTTGCTGCGCCGCTTGCTCCGGGCGCGATTTGGCCGGGAACGTTTCACCGCGCGGCGTCGCTTGGTGGCTCGGCGGGCTTTGCGCCGTGTCGGTTTGGCGCGTGGCGGTTTCGGCGTGGCCCACCAGCGTGGCCGTTGGACGGTGCGCGGCGCGACGCGCTTGATCGGCAGCACAACGGCATCGCGCCGATCGGCGGCCAACGCGGGAAGGGCCGTATCGGAGGCGCGCGGCGCAGACGTCCGAGGTGCGCGTGGCGGCAACAGAGGGGCTGCGGCCAGCAGTGCGTTCGTATCGCGCGGGCGCTTGTCGCTTACTGCCGAGGCTGGCTCGGCTGCAACGTTAGACGCGCCCGTGACGATCACGAGCAGGCCCATCACGATGGCTAGGCCCAGGACGACGGCGGCGCTCAGCACTCCGCCGAACGTGACGGCAGCGCAGCGCACAGCGGTCCTCGCGTGCCAACCCAATCCCAACATAGCCACCGCAAACTACCAGAGCGTGCTGCGCGCGCCAACGCGCTTGCCCCGTTTAGATGAACGTCGCCTTGCCTTTGCGCCCAAAGTTGCTCTGCACGCTGCACCTATGGTGATCCCGATCGATCGCCCGACGAGGTTAACCGAGCCACGTCATGGCGCCATCGCGGAACACCATGATTTTGTCCTGCGGGACTTTGAGTTCGGTGATCTCGGCAGGGCTCAGGCCCAGCCAGTGCTGACGCAACACGCGGCTTACCCCGCCGTGCGAGACCACCACCGTATCGCGATCGATCGTGTCGGCCCAACGTGCGATGCGGTCATACAACAACGCGTAGCTCTCGCCGCCTTCGGGCGCCCAGCCATAGGGATCGGCGGCGCGGGCGGCGAACGCCTCGGGGAACTTCGTTTCAACCTCGCCCCACATCGAGCCTTCCCAAGTGCCGAAGTGGATTTCCTTCAGCAGGTCGTCGCGCTCAAACGCGTCGGGCTCGAGACCTAAGCCTTCGCGAAGGAGGCGCATGGTCGCGACCGTTCGATTGAGCGGGCTCGCAACGAAGCGGTATCCCGTGCCTTCACCGATCACCGGGCGAAGCAACGTCGCGTAGGCAGAGGCCTGCTGTTGCCCGCGTTCGCTCAGCTCGCTGTTGATCTGCCCCTGGATGCGCCGGATGGCGTTCCACGTCGTTTGCCCGTGGCGCGCGAAATAGACCGTAAACCCGCGCTTCATCATAATCGCCCCCGCTTCCCCGCGTCGCCATCATCGCCGCACGCCACGCCGCTTCAGCCGCTGACCGGCAGCGACAGCGCAAGCGTTCACATCTTCAGCACCAGCTTGCCGAAGTTGCCGCCGGTATAGAGCAAATTGAGCGTCTCGACATAGGCGTCGGCCCCGCCTTCGCGTACATCCTCGCGGATCTTGAGCTTGCCATCCGCGTGCCATGCGCCCAGCTGCGCGATCGCTTCGTCGATCCGGTCGGCCCAGTCGAAAACGATCAGCCCCTGCATGCGCAGCCGCTGCGTCAGCACCATGCGCAGGTTCTTGGGCCCCTCCGGCGCTTGCGTGGCGTTGTAGGCGGAGATCAGGCCGCATACGGGGATCCGCCCGCGCAGGTTCATGTTCAGCAAAACCGTATCGAGGATCTCACCGCCGACATTCTCATAGTAGACATCGACGCCATCCGGGCAGGCGCGTTTGAGATCCGCATGGAGATTGCCGGCCTTGTAGTCGATGGCAGCGTCGAAGCCCAAGGTGTCAGTGAGGTACGCGCATTTTTCCGGCCCGCCCGCGATGCCGACCACGCGGCAGCCTTTGATCTTGGCGATTTGCCCGACCACGGAGCCCACCGCGCCCGATGCGGCCGACACCACCACGGTCTCGCCTTCGACCGGTTCGCCGACCTCAAGCAGGCCGAAATAGGCGGTCCAGCCGGGCATGCCAAGACCGCCGACCCAGCGTTCGATCGGCGCCTGCGTGGTGTCGATGCGGTTGATACGGCGGCCATCCGAGATCGCGTACTGCTGCACGCCGAGCAGGCCCTGGACGTTGTCGCCCACCTTAAAGTCGGAATGGTTTGATGCGTCCACCGTGCCCGCCGCATAGGCCCGCATAACCTCACCAAGGCCAACCGGTGGCACGTAGGACTTCGTGTCATTCATCCAGCCACGCATCGCCGGGTCGAGCGAAATGCAGTCGACCTTGACCCGGAATTCGCCATCACCCGGTTCTGGGATCGGGCGGTCGACAACCTCGATGTTGTCGTTACTGACCATGCCGCTGGGACGGCTTTTGAGCAGGGCGGCGCGGTTCATGGCGGGGGCCTCCGGTTAAAGCGAGGGATGAACGAAGCATAGCGCCCAGCCGCCTCATGGTGAAGGTGGGTCTCAGGTGCAGGTGCGCACAAGAACGGCCGGGAGCAACGGGTGCTCCCGGGCGGTGCCCTGACGGAGCGGGATCATCACGCTCATGACGCCAGGGGGCTTTCGCTTGAAACTCACCGTGCTACCCGTGGTGCGGGTGCGGGTGCGGGCGCGGGTTCGGCCCACTGGGCGACGCTCGCTTCGCGGAGCGCCAAGCACCTCGCGCCATCAATGGCCGGCACGCGAAACGGTTCCAGCGTCTCTTTTCGTTGTTTGAGAAACGGGATCGAAGGCGCCTGCGAGAGCGCTGCATCCGGCTAAAGCGCGGCAAAACGCAGACACCGAAGCCGTTAGCGGCAAGAAGACGGTCAGAGCAACGGGCGCAAAGTGCGCATCACCGGCTCAAACGCTCAGGCCTTGCTTGCTTTTGCGCCCGATGATCTAGTCCTTCACAACGGAAATGTCGGGGGCTTCTTCGTTCTTCATGCCCTGCACGTGGTAGCCGGCGTCCACGTGGTGCACCTCGCCCGTCACCGCCCGTCCAAGATCGGACAGCAAGTAAACGCCCGCGCCACCAACCTCGTCGATGGTGACGGTGCGGCGCAGCGGCGAATTATACTCATTCCATTTCAAGATGTAGCGGAAGTCAGAAATCCCCGATGCCGCCAACGTCTTGATCGGTCCCGCCGAGATCGCGTTGACGCGGATGCCGGTGCGGCCGAGGTCGGCGGCCAGATAGCGCACCGAGGCTTCGAGCGCCGCCTTCGCGACACCCATGACGTTATAATGCGGCATGACCTTTTCGGCGCCGTAGTAGCTTAACGTCACGAGCGAACCGCCGTCCGTCATCAGCTTCTCAGCGCGTTGTGCCAGCGCGGTGAACGAATAGCAGGAGATCAGCAGCGACTTGGAGAAGTTCTCAGCGCTGGTGTCGACGTAACGCCCGTCCAGCTCGCTCTTGTCGGCGTAAGCGATCGCATGCACCAGGAAATCCAGGCGGCCCCATCGCTCGCGCAGGGTTTCGAACACCGCATCCATCGAGGCGACGTCGGTCACGTCACAGGGCAGAACGAGGTCGCTGTCGAGTTCTTGCGCCAGCGGCACAACGCGCTTCTTGAGTGCTTCGCCCTGGTAGGTCAGCGCCACCTGCGCACCCTGGGCGTGGACCGCTTTCGCGATGCCCCACGCGATCGAGCGGTTGTTGGCAACCCCCATGATGAGGCCGCGCTTGCCCTGCATCAGGTTTCCTGCAGGTGAAGCGGCAGAGCTGTCGGCTGCTGACATCGCCCGTACATCCCTCGCTGAAGGGCCCGACCGTCGGGCATTACGCGCTTGCCCAGGTGAGGCAGGCTTCAAACGCCGGGCATCCTACACACTTGCAGGCTTCGGTCCAGATCGCGGGTGTGCGTAGCCGGGGAGAAGAGGGCGCAAGCGTGGCTCTGGGGCCCATCGCCCCCCCAATGGGTCCCCTATGGGGGGAGGCGCCGCGCCAGGGCGCCATGCCCAAAGGCTTGATCAACTGCCCTCTTCTGTCTGCACCTGTCTTTAACCTTCAAGCGCCCACACGCCTTTACCATCACGGCAGGCGATGCCTTCCGTCTTGCGGGTGTGAACGCCGGCCGTCAGCCAAACTTCGAGATGACGGCAGACGAGACCACGCTTATCGCGGAACGAGCTTGTCAGCTTCACAAGTCCGCTTAAGCGGCCGTTGGCGCGATGCCATACGAAGGTGGCGCCATCGCCGACTTCGTCGAGGGCGGTCTGCACGGCAGCAAGCGCGGCAAGTTCATCGCCCGTATCAAGGTGCGGGCGGTTCGGCTTCACAACGCGTGTGTGCCAGCGCGGCTTAACCTGTTGGCGATCGCCGCGATGGTGAGGCTGCGCTGGACGGTGGCGGGCCGAGGGCGGCTGTGTTGGTGTGGCTTGCGTGCTGACAGGCACAGCGCGCAACGCGTCAGCCTGCGCCATAGAGGGGATCAAAACGGCGAGCGCACCCACCAAATACACCGCAGCCGAACACGCGACCACGGTCATCACGACCTGAAAACGCATCATCACACAACACCCAACGCAACCAACGCAACCGCTGCTCTGGCGAGCAGTCCTGCTGTCGAAGATCGCGGCAATGGGTTAACATGGGGTCAAAAGGCGTTTCATGGTTTGATCGGTCGTGGTGGCCCGCAGCCTTAGATGCTCGCGGCTAGAAATCCGTGAACGGGCCGCGATCGACGCAGCATGCACAGATGACGAGGGTATCCCCATGAACGAGACCCCTTTCAAAGAGGGCTACTACAGCGGACCGCAGGCCGAAGGTTTTGGCGATGCGGATGATCCGTTCGCGTTGTTTCAGGCCTGGTTTGAAGAGGCCAAGGCACACGAGCCGAATGACCCCAACGCGATGGCGCTCTCGACCGTCGATCCGCAGGGCATGCCGAACGTGCGGGTGGTGCTGCTGAAGGGCCTTGATGATGCGGCAACGAAGCAGCGCGGCTTCGTCTTTTATACCAATCTTGAGGGGCAGAAGGGGCAGGAGTTGACCGCCCATCCGCGCGCTGCACTCAATTTTCACTGGAAGAGCCTGCGTCGCCAGGTGCGAGTGCGAGGCGTGGTGGCGCGCGTGAGCGAGACGGAAGCGGATGATTATTTTCAGACGCGCCCGCGCGGTAGCCGGATCGCGGCGTGGGCGTCG
>JBCBJZ010000165.1:0-7382 GCA_038522635.1 Pseudomonadota bacterium
GTATCGGTGCATTTGTCGAACACCTCACGGTCTTCGGTCAGCACCTTGCCGTAGCGGCGGCGAATGCGTTCAGCGGAAAGTTGGATGGGCGTCAGCGGGTTCTTGATCTCGTGCGCAATGCGGCGGGCGACGTCGGCCCATGCCGAGGTGCGCTGGGCGATCACCAGTTCGGTGATGTCGTCGAACGTCACCACCCAGCCTTCGCTGTCATCGCCCGATTGTTCGCGCGTGAGGCGCAGCGCAAACGTGCGCTCATCCCCATCGATGGTCATGGTCACCTGTTCGATGGCGCGCGCACCCTTCGCCGCAGCGCGCGCAGGACCGGGATCATCATGTGTATCGCTGACAGGCTCCAGCACTTCGGCGAACTCGGGCACCAGTTCAGCGAGCGGCTTATCTACCAGGTCCACTTCGCGCGAAGCCAGCAAGCGCTCGGCGGAGCGGTTGACGAGCCGGACCTGCCCTTGCCGGTCGAGCCCGATGACGCCAGCGGTGACGCCGGAAAGAACGGCTTCCATGAAACGTCGGCGCTCGGTGAGCTGAGCGTTGGCGTTGACCAGCAGATCGCGCTGTGACCGTAGCTCAGATGTCATGTGGTTGAAGGTCGACGACAAGCGCCGTAAATCGCCCTCGCCGCGCCTGATCGGCAGTTGCACCCGCAGGTTACCGCGCGACACATCCTGGGCTGCCCCGATCAGCCGCCGGATAGGCGCAACAAGCCGTCCGGCGAACCATAGCCCCACCCAGATCGCCGCCAACAACACCGTCAGCGAAATCATGAAGTACATCATTCCGTGGGCGATCTTCAGACCCGACCGGCTGCGCATCAGCCGTTGGAAATCGGCGACGCCCTGCTCGGTGAGACGCACCTGGCGGATCACCTTCGGGTTGACGCGTCGGGCCACGTAAAGGTAGCGCCCGGCGAAGTTCTCAAGCTTGACAAGCGCTGCGACACGATAGGTCTGCTCCGGCAAAAGGAGCGGCACCTGACCCTTGTCAGCGAGCGCAAACGCACGTGCCGATGGCTTCACATACGGCACCTTGATGTCGTCGATGCCCTTGACCACCACGCTGCCATCGGCGGCCAGGATGTAGGCGATCGGCAGGTCGCGCAGACCCGCCTGCGCCAGCACCAACGCTTGCAACCGCGCTTGGTTGGCGCGCAGGTTCGCGGCCGCATCGTCGAGGTCCTTGGCCATATTGACGATATCGGTGCGGATCACTTGCCCGTGCTCGCGCAGATAGGCCTTCGCGACCTCAAGCGAGTTACCGACGATCGCCTGGGTGCGCGTGGTGAACCAGTTATCGAGCGAGCGTGAAAAGGTGATCGTGGCCGATGTCGCAAGCAGGATCACCGGCAAAGCGGCGAGCACCGAAAACAGCGCCACGATCCTCACATGAAGGCGCGCGCCGGCGATTTTGAGTTGCCAGGCCCGCCATAACCCGAAGGCCTGCCAGCCGATGATGGCGACCATCAACACCATCAGGACGATGTTGAAGAACAGCACGAGCACCACGACGTCGTTGCGCGGCTGGATCGGCGTCAATCCGGTCAAGATCAGGTAGGTGGCGAGGCCTGAGAACAGTGACAGCAGCACAACGATCAGGCCGAACCAGAACGCACGGCGGCCAGCACCCGGCAGCGCGTCCTCGCCGTCGGTGACGACTTTCGGTTCAGCGATGGTGGCCCAAACTGCCATGGATCTGCCTGATCATGCTCGCAGCGCTCAACGGGTGTTGACCTGCGGCTGCGCGTTGGCGTGCGTTGGTCTGCGGCAACAGTGACGACACCATTATGTGACGCACCGTCGGTGCAGCGCAGCTAAACACACACACTGTGGCATCTCTGCGACATAATTGGACGTCGCATAACGCGGTGATCCACAACGTTAATGCGTGGGCGGGCTGTTCGTCGCGCGGCGCACCCTCCGACCCATGGGTCAGACGTACCAAGCCGTGAATTGTTCGTCCGTGACGTTCGAACCGCACAGGATCGTGGCAACCGACTGGCCCGCAAACCGGTTCGGATCGGCCAACAACGCTGCCACGCCAACCGCACCTGCGGGTTCGCTCAGAAGGCCGGTATGGGCCAACAGGAGCCGCATCGCATGTAGGATCGCCTCATCGTCGACCAAAACCACATCGTCAACGCGCGGGCGCATGGCGTGGAGCGCTTCCGGCACCGGTACGCGCACCGCGATGCCATCGGCGATCGTCTCAACGTGATCGGTCTCGATGACGCTGCCGCTGCGCCACGAGCGCTCCATCGCCGGCGCGCCTGCCGCGCAGACCGCGATGATCTGTGTTGAAGGCGCCTGCGCGCGGATAACCGTTGCGATGCCGTTCAACATGGCGCCGTTGCCAAGCGGGATGATGAGTGTGTCGGGCGCTGGTGCCTCACGCAGCAGTTCAAGCCCGATGGTCCCCGCACCTTCGCTGATCGCTGCGTCTTTGCCGTCGACCACCATGTGAGCGCCGGTGTCATCGGCGAGCGCCTGCGCAGCTGCTTTCGCGCTATCGAAGTCATCGCCCTGCAGCCGCACCTCTGCGCCCAGCGCGCGCATGCGTTCGATCTTCAACGGGTTGGCGTTGGTCGCGGCGAAAACCGTCAGGGGCGTACCGCTTTGGCGTGCCGCATAGGCGAGCCCCTGGCCGAAGTTGCCCGCCGTGGCCACGACCAAGGGGTGGGCGGCGGGATGCTGATGCATGTAGTACGACGCGCCGCGCCCCTTGAAGGAGCGGATGGGATTGAGCGTTTCGACCTTGAGCGTGACGGCGGCGTGAAGCGCATCATCGAGGCTCGGGAAGCGGAGGCTAGGCGTGCCGGTAAAGACGGGGTCGATCACCGCCTCAGCCTGGATGACCCGATCGAGGCTGATCTCTTCGTCCTGACCGCCCTCGCCCTTCCCGTCTATGCCTTTCCCGTCCATGCCAGCCTCCCGCGCGCCTTGCCGTGCCATCCCACCTGGCACAGCTTGCGGCACCAACGTCGCCGCATGCAAGCTAGCTGGTGGCCGGCACCCGCATCACTTGAATGTCGAGGTCGCGGATTTTCTTGCGCAGCGTGTTGCGGTTGAGGCCAAGCAGTTCAGCCGCCTTGATCTGGTTCCCACGTGTGGCGGCCAATGCTGCAGTGATCAGCGGCAACTCCATCTGCCGCAGTACGCGATCGTACAGCCCCGGCGGCGGCAACGCGCCTCCGTGTTGGGTGAAATAGTCAGCCAGATAGCGCTCGACCATTTCGGGCAGATCTGTCGGCGCGGCGGCAGCCTCGCCCGGCCCCACGGGTCCTGGATCTGCCAACTCATGGTCCACCACTTCGACGGTGATGGTGTCCTGGACATAGAGCGCTGCGATCCGTTGCAAGAGATTTTCAAGTTCGCGCACGTTTCCAGGCCAGCTGTGCGCGCGCATCCGCTCGATCGCGGCCTTGTCGATCACCTTTGAGGTGCCCTGCTCCTTGCTCGCGTGACGCAGGAAATGACGTGCCAGGTCACCGATGTCGTCGGTTCGCTCACGCAGCGGCGGCAGCCGCAGCGGCACGACGTTCAACCGGTAATAAAGGTCCTCGCGAAACAAACCTTGCTGGATGAGCGTGCGCAGATCCCGGTGGGTGGCCGCGACGATGCGCACGTCCGTCTTGATCGGCGTGCGCCCGCCCACGGTGGTGTATTCACCCTCCTGCAACACGCGTAGCAGCCGGGTTTGCGCCTCCATCGGCATGTCGCCGATCTCATCCAAAAACAGCGTACCCCCGTCGGCCTGTGCGAAACGGCCTTCGGTGCGCACCTGCGCGCCGGTGAACGCGCCCTTCTCGTGGCCGAACAATTCCGATTCAATCAGTTCGCGCGGGATCGCTGCCATGTTGATCGCCACAAACGGTCCATCGCGACGCCTCCCGTAGTTGTGCAGCACCTGCGCGACCAGCTCTTTGCCGGTGCCGCTCTCGCCGTTGATCATGACGGTGAGATCGCTCTGTGTGAGACGTGCCAGCACGCGGTAGATTTCCTGCATCGCCGCGGAACGACCGATCAGCGGTAACGTCTCGCCTGACGCCTGCGGATCGGCTTCCGGACCGCGCGCCTTCCGGTCGGGCGACGCGAGCGCCCGCGTGACCACGTTGACGACTTCGTTGAGATCGAACGGCTTGGGCAGATACTCGAACGCGCCCTTTTCGGCCGCCGTCAACGCGGTGATCAGCGTGTTTTGCGCGCTCATCACGATGATCGGCAGATCGGGACGCAGTTTCTTCATCTGCGGGATCAGATCGAACGCGTTTTGGTCCGGCATCACCACATCGGTGATCACGACATCGCCCTCGCCCTGGGAGACCCAACGCCACAAGGTGGCCGCGTTGCTGGTCGTACGCGGCATAAAGCCTGCGCGGGCTAAGGCCTGATTGAGAACCGTGCGGATGGCACCGTCGTCATCGGCGATCAAAATGTTGCCGCGGGCCATGTCCCGTCTCCCTTCTTTCCTGCCGTGCTCTAGCGTTGTTTCGCCTGGATCGGCAGCAGCACGCGAAACACGGTGTGGCGTGGCACCGATTCACACTCGATGATGCCGCCGTGATCGCCGATAATTTTGGCCACCAGCGCAAGCCCAAGGCCGGTACCGTTAGGTTTGGTGGTCACGAACGGATCGAACAGGTGACCCAACATCGTCTCTGGGATGCCGGCCCCGTCGTCCTCGATCTCGATCATCAGCGGCAGCGAAACGCGGCGGTCTGAACCTGGCACGCTCAAGCGCACGCCGGGTTTGTAGGACGTGCGCAAGACGAGCCGACCTGGCGTATCGGGGCGCGTCGTCTCGCCCGTTATCGCTTCGGCCGCGTTCTTCACCAGGTTCAACAGCGCCTGCACCAGCGCATCGCGGTTGCCGGGGATCCGCGGCAGCGAGGGATCGTAGTGCTCCTCGATCGCCAGCGCGCGCGCAAAGCCGTTTTCCGCAATCTGGCGCACGTGGCTCAAAACGTCGTGAACGTTGACCGCTTCCTTGGAGATCGGCCGCTCATCGCCGAACACCTCCATGCGGTCGACGAGGTCGCAAATCCGGTCCGTCTCGGCGCAGATGAGCTGGGTCAGCCCGCGATCCTCATCGGCAAGGCCTTGTTCCAGAAGTTGCGCTGCACCGCGGATGCCGGAGAGCGGGTTCTTGATTTCATGCGCCAGCACGCTTGCCATACCCGATACCGAGCGGGCCGCGGCGCGATGGGTGAACTGGCGTTGGATCATTTGCGCCATATTGCGCTGCTGCAGGACGAGCATCAGCAGGCCCGGGTGTTCGGCGAGCGGTCCGCAGTAGAGGTCGACCAGATGGCTGGCGCCGCTCTTGGGGATCGACAGCTCAACGGCGTACTCGTTGACGGTTTGCCCCGTGCGCCGCACCTGCGCCACCAGCGCCAGCAGCGGTGATCCGAAGGCGACGCAATCCTCAAGTCGACCGCGTTGCAGATGCGCACGCGATGAACTGAAAAAGGTTTCGGCCGCAGCGTTCGCCGAGACGATGCGGTCGCGCTCACCGAGAACCACGATTGGGTGTGGCAGGGCGGCGAGCAGCGTCTCGGCAAGACCCGATGGTGAGGCGTTGCCAGCAGGTGCGGCGGCGCGCCCGCCCGGCAGTTGCTCCACTGTTACCGCAGGTGGCCCGGCGGTCTTGCCGCGTGTGCGCCCCACAGCGTCTGTTGACGCCATCGACGCTGCATCGCGCATGGCGTTGGCCACGTGATCATCGCGCACGCGTGATGGCGCGGCCTTTCGGCTCGCCCGCTCCGCTTTCCCGCCTCGACGGCTCATGCGGCGTACTCCTCATACAACGTGGATGGGCGTGCAGCTCTGCCCGTCTCGCGCGCGTCTTCACGCGCGGCTTCGGCCTGCTCGTAGAAGGCGTCGAGGTCGGCTTTGACAGCTTGCGGGTTCTCATTGCGGCAGAGTTTCGAGCGCCAGGCTTTGATCGCCTCAGGCGAAAACGGTGCGCCGCTTGTGACGGCCCGTTCGAGGTACCAGCAGATGTGCTTGCGCGCGTTACGCAGGCCGAGCGCCGGGCCGTAGTGTTCCAGCATCAGCGCCACATGGGTCAGCGCGGTTGCCCGCTGCACGGCAAGCGAAGGGCTGGCCTCATCCGCCTCGGCCGTCTCCTCAGCGAACCGCGCAGCCTCAATGGCCGATCGGCCCAAAGCGGCCGCGATCACCCCCGGCTGCCAGGGCGCCCCATAAGCGCCACGGCCGATCATCACGCCGTCGGCCCCGGACCGCGCCAGCGCCTGACGCGCGTCATTCGCTGTTTTGATGTCCCCATTCACGATCAGCGGCAGCGCGGTTGCCTCGCGCACGCGCTTGACAGCGTCCCAATCCGCCTCGCCCTTGTAAAACTGACAGCGTGTGCGGCCGTGGACGGTAATCATCTTCACGCCCGCACTTTCAGCCCGTGACGCAAGTTCGGGCGCGTTCAAGCTGCGCTCATCCCATCCAAGCCGCATTTTCAGCGTGACCGGCACCTGCGCCGCACCCACCACCGCATCGATCAACGTCAGCGCGTGGTCGAGATCGCGCATCAGCGCTGAGCCCGACAACTTGCCGGTGACCTCGCGCGCCGGGCAGCCCATATTGATGTCGATGATCTCAGCGCCGAGGTCCTGCGCGATGCGTGTGCCCTCAGCCATCCACCGGGCTTCGCGACCGGCGAGCTGGATGACGAGCGGTTGGTTGTTCGCGCCGCGTGTACGGCGCAGCACATCACGGCGCGCGCGGACCAGTTCTTCGCTGGCGACCATCTCAGAGACCACCAGGCCGGCACCTCCGTCCCAGGCGAGCGTGCGGAACGGCAAATCGCTGACACCGGACATGGGCGCGAGCAGCACGTTGTTGCGCAAGCGCAGCGGACCAACGTTCAGCGAGGCATGATCGTGGATGCCGGAGCGCGACGCGGGACCAGGCGGCCGTAGGCCATGATCATCCTCAGCGCTGGCCTGAACGCGGGTGTTCGCGCGGCGCTCAGCGCGGTCGTCAGCGCCGATTTTGATGTCTAAGGCATGCGGCGCGGGCGCCAACCTACCAGGGGTCACGGTCATCGCTTTCGTGGGCCGGGCGGGAGAGGCTTGACGCTCAGCGTGGGTCCCGCATCGTCTGGCCCCGGTGCACAAGTTTCGGGCAACGTCATAGTTGCGTCTAAATTAGGCAAAATTTGACGTCAGCGCCAGCGTTTCTGCCGCAACAATATGAAATACCAAGCGGATAGACGCATCGGCATCCCGCATCCCCCCGTTGGCGAGCACTGTTGCCGCAGCATTGTCAGGCCGGGACGACGGCGCTAGGACTGCCGCGCGAGCGGAAAGAGGCGCAACCGTCGGCGTGGCTCCTGCGAACGCTCGGCCGGCAAAACCG
>JBCBJZ010000166.1:0-7355 GCA_038522635.1 Pseudomonadota bacterium
TCATCTTTCGCCTCAGGTGATTCCACCTGAAGCGGATGAACCCTAGGGGCGTCGCAGCAGGGACCGTATGCATCGCTGCGGGCGTCTCGCATCGGACTGGCACCTCGCGCCACAACAGAACCGTGCCGCACCGCACCACCGCGGCACAGGAGCGCGCCGTCGCATTGGAGGGAAGCGCCACGCTGCGCCGTGACTGCGCCAACGCCACACATCATCACCGGCAACCGCACCTGCGCTAACCAACACCAAGCGCGACCCACCGCCGCCGACAACCGCGGCCTCGCCCCACACCTAACAACCCACAACCACAGGCCCCATGCCCAAACTCAAACCCGAGACAGCCCGCGCCCGCCGCGCCCACATCCTCGATGCCGCCGAACGTTGCTTCGTCCGCCGCGGCTTCCACGGCACCAGCATGCAGGACATCCTGCAAGAGGCCGGCGTTAGCACTGGCGCGCTCTACGGCTACTTCGACAGCAAAGAGGCGCTCATCGCCGGGCTTTGCGAGCGCGACCGCCAGGATTTCACGCGCTCTCTCGAGGCCATGGCCGCCGCGCCCGACTTCATCGCGGCTATGCATCAGATGCTGCGCCACTACACCGTCGACTACCCGCATCGAAAACTCGTGATGCACTTGGAGATCGGCGCGGAGGCCACCCGCAATCACGCCATTCAAGCCCTCTATCGCGAGGTTGATGCGGCGGTACGTGCGCAGTTCACCGCGGAGATCGCGCGGGCGCACAGCGCTGGACGGTTGCATTTGAAGGGCGCGCTGACCGGGATCGCCGACGCGTTGTGCGCGCTTGGTGATGGGCTGATTTGGCGCCGCGCGACCGATCCTACGTTTGATGCGCAGGCGGTGCTGCCCGTGGTGATGGCGATGGTCGCAGCGCTCGTTGAACCCGCGACGGACGCTGCCTCGCAGGCCCCTTCGTCGAGAGCGGCGGAGGCGGGATCGGCAGCGGCGGGGGCGGCGACGAGCGAAGCGGAAACGGATGCCGAAGCGGCGTCTTAAGGCGGCGAGCGTCGATGTGATCTTGGCCACTAACCGGGCCACACAGCCGCGCGCGCAACACAAACAGCGTAAAGAGGACCCACCCGATGTCACGTGGTTTAACCATCGCGCTTACGACGATCGGACTTTCCATAGGTGGCGGCGTGATCGCCGCTTTCGCGTTTCCTGACACATGGCAAACATGGCTCACCGAAGCACGCGCCATGATCGAGCGCTCGGCGGGCACGAACGCGACGTCTGATGCGGCCTCTGACAAAGGTGGCGACGTAGGCGCTGACCCGCGGCGTGCGGCGAAGCCGACGGCGGCTGCCAAGCCACCCCTCACGCGACCAGCGCAGCCCGCCCCCACCGCGCAACCGGTCAGCGTCTCGCGCGCCAAACAGGCGGACTTCATCGCCCGTGTGCTGGTCACCGGCTCGCTGGTGCCCCGCGGCGAAGTGCTGGTCGGCCCGGAAATCGAAGGCTTGCGGATCGTCAAGGTGCTCGCCGAAGTGGGCGATCAGGTGCGCCGCGGGCAAGTGCTCGCAACCCTCGTCACCGCGCAGATCGACGCGCAACTGGCGCAGAACACCGCCGGCCAGGACAAAGCGCGCGCGGCCATCGCCCAGGCCAAGAGCCAGATCGCGGACGCGCAAGCCGCCGCACGAGAAACCCGGCGGTCTCTGGAGCGGGCACGGCCCCTGCGGCGCAAAGGCGTGCTGTCGCAAAGCGTTTTCGATCAACGTCAAACGGCAGCGCGGCAAGCCCGCGCTCGCGTCGCGGTGGCAAAAGACGGCCTCGCCGTCGCGCAGGCCGATCTGAAGCAGCTCGCCGCGCAACGCCGTGAGCTGACATGGCGTCGCGACAACACGCAGATCAAAGCGCCGGCCGCCGGCATCGTATCGCGGCGGACCGCCCGCGTCGGCGCTGTCGCCTCGGCATCAGGTGCCCCGCTTTTTAGGATCATCGCGGGCGGAGAGATCGAACTTGAAGCGGAAATCGATGAGACCAAGCTTGCCCGCGTCAAGCCGGGTCAGACCGCCCGCGTAGAGGTTGCGGGCGCAGGCACCTTCAAGGCGACGGTGCGGTTGATCGGCACCGAAATTGACCCGGCGACGCGGCTCGGCAGCGTTCGTCTGTTTTTGGGCCGCGATCCCCGCTTGCGCATCGGCAGTTTTGCACGCGCGCGTATCGTCACCGCAACCGCCCGCGGCGTCGCCGTGCCACAATCATCACTGCTTTACGGTCGCGATGGCGGGGCCCGCTTGCAGCTTGTCAAGGACGGGCGCGTCTCAACGCGCAGCGTTGAGCTTGGTCTGCGCGACAACGACCTCGTTGAGATCGTCCGAGGGCTCGCCGTTGGCGATAAGGTGGTGACACGCGCGGGCACGTTCCTACGCGATGGTGATCAGGTGATCCCGATCCCAGCAAACCCCGCACGCTTGAGCGAGGCGCAGCGATGAACTTCAACGTTTCAGCCTGGGCCATCCGCAAGCCGGTACCGTCGCTGGTACTCTTCATGGTGCTGATCGCACTTGGTCTTTACAGCTTCGCCAAACTGCCGATCACGCGCTTCCCCAACATCGATATCCCGATCGTCCAGATCACGATCACCCAAGCGGGCGCTGCCCCGTCTGAACTTGAAACGCAGGTGGGAAAGCGCGTTGAAGATGCCGTTGCGGGCGTCGCCGGCGTCAAACACATCACGGCCGCGATCTCCGAAGGCGTGGCCACCATCATCATCGAGTTCCGGCTGGAAACCGATCAGGACCGCGCCATCAACGACGTGAAGGATGCGATCGCGCAGATCCGCGCCGATCTCCCGCGCACGATCGATGAGCCCATCGTGCAGCGCCTTGACGTGGTCGGCCTACCGATCGTGACCTTCACGGCAGCGGCCGCCACGATGACGGCGGAAGAACTCTCCTGGTTTGTCGATGATACGGTCGCGCGCCGTTTGCAGGGCGTGAAGGGCGTTTCGAAAATCGACCGCGTCGGCGGCGTTGAGCGTGAAATCCGCATCAATCTGGACCCCGACCGCCTGCTGGCCCTGGGCGTGACCGCCGGTGACGTCAATGCGCAAGTTCGCCTCAACAACATCGATCTTGCCGGGGGGCGGGGCGAAATCGCGGGGCGCGAACAGGCGATCCGTACGCTGGCCAGCCGCACCACATTGAACGCGCTGGCCGCCACGATGATCACCTTGCCGAGCGGGCGTAAAATCCGCCTCGATGAATTGGGCACCGTCGTCGACACCTTTGCCGAACCGCGCACGTATGCACGTCTTGACGGGCGTCCGGTGGTCGCCTTCGCGATCTCAAGGGCCAAGGGCGCGAGCGACACCGATGTCGCCAAGCGCATCGACGCCGAAGTGGATGCGCTACGCAAAGCCCATCCGAAGGTGACGTTCACCAAGATCGACGACACGGTGCTCTACACCAAGGGCTCGTATGATTCCACGATGACCACCCTCATCGAAGGCGCGGCCCTTGCGGTCCTCGTGGTGTTTCTTTTCCTGAAAGATTGGCGCGCCACTTTGATCGCCGCGGTCGCGCTGCCGCTGTCGATCATCCCGACGTTTTGGGCCATGGACGCGATGGGCTTTTCGCTCAACGTCGTCAGCCTGCTCGCGGTCACCATCGTGGTCGGCATTCTCGTCGACGACGCGATCGTGGAAATCGAGAACATCGTGCGCCACATGCGCATGGGCAAATCGGCCTACCGCGCAGCCCTCGACGGGGCCGACGAGATCGGTCTCGCCGTGATCGCGATCACCTTCACGATCATCGCGGTGTTTGCCCCCGTCAGCTTCATGGGCGGCATCGCGGGGCAGTACTTCAAGCAGTTTGGGCTAACGGTCGCTTTCGCGGTGTTTTTCTCGCTGCTCGTCGCACGGCTCATCACGCCGCTCATGTCAGCCTACTTCATGCGCGCGCACGGGCCCGCCGAAGAGCGCGAAGGCTGGCTGCTGCGCGCCTACACGCGCCTGGTGCGCTGGTCGGTCCGTCGCCGCCTGGTGACGGTGGCTCTCGGCCTCATGATCTTCGCCGGCTCGATCTATTCGATGCAGTTGCTGCCCTCAGGGTTCCTGCCGAATGAGGATCAATCGCGCCTTCTGCTCGCTTTTGAATTACCGCCCGGGTCAAAGCTTGAAGACACCAAGGCGATGAGCGCGCGTCTTGCCGAACGCATTGCCGAACGCCCGCAGGTCAAGACCGTGTTCACCAGCGGCGGTGTGATCCTTGGCTCAAGCCCTGAAGTGCGCAAGGCAACGCTCACGATCCAGCTGACGCCAAAGGACAAACGTGAGCTCACCCAGGCGCAAATCCGAACGCTCGTCGCGTCCGACATCGCCCGCGTGCCCGACATCCGTTTCTGGTTCTTAAAAGAGGACGGCAGCCGCACCTTCCAGATCGTTGTGATCGGCGATGAGGGCGCTGCGGTGGCGCGTGCCGCCGCCGATCTGACCAGCCAGATGAAGCGCGTGCCCTTGCTCGCCAACGTGGTTTCAACGGCCGAGCTGGACCGTCCCGAACTGCGCATTTCCCCGCGCGCTGGCATTGCGGCGCAATTGGGCGTCACCACCCAGGCGATCTCCGAAGCTGTGCGCATCGCCACCATCGGCGACGTCAGCGCCAACCTCGCCAAGTTCAACGCAGGCGACCGTCAGGTCCCAATCCGCGTGCAACTGCGAGAAAACGCGCGCGCCCAACGCGACATCCTCGAAGCGCTGAAGGTGCGCACCACGACCGGCAAGATGGTGCCGCTGTCGACCGTTGCAACATTCCGCTTCGCGCAGGGGCCGACCTCGATCGAACGCTACGACCGCCGTCGCCGGGTGGTGATCGGTGCCGACCTGCAAGGCACCGAAGCGCTTGGCGAAGCGATGAAAGCGGTGCTCGCGCTGCCAGCTGCAAAGGCGATGCCGGAGGGCGTCGCGTTACGCCAGTTCGGTGAAGCGGAAATCATGGCGGACGTCTTCTCCAGCTTCGCGACCGCCATGGCAGCCGGTCTGATGATGGTCTACGCGGTCCTCGTCCTGCTGTTTGCGAGCTTCCTGCAGCCGATCACCATCTTGTTCTCGCTCCCGCTCTCGATCGGCGGTGCGATCGCCGCACTCCTCATCACCTCAAAACCGATCAGCCTGCCCGTGGTGATCGGTATCCTGATGCTGATGGGGATCGTGACGAAGAACGCGATCATGCTGGTCGATTTCGCGATCGAAGAAATGCAACGCGGAGTCGCCAAGATCGACGCGATCGCCGATGCCGGCCGCAAGCGCGCACGCCCCATCGTGATGACCACGATTGCCATGGCAGGCGGCATGTTTCCATCCGCTTTGGCCATTGGGGCGGGCGGCGAATTTCGCGCGCCCATGGCGATCGCGGTGATCGGCGGGCTGCTCGTCTCGACGGTTCTTTCGCTGCTGTTCGTGCCGGCAGTGTTTGCGGCAATGGATGATCTGTCGAACGCGTTGAAGTGGCTGTTCGGCCGTTTCGTCGGCCAGCGCGACGAGGATGACGACGCTGCGCCGACGCCCGCACGCACGCCTGCCGAGTGAGGCTTGTTCAGGACCGGTGCGCGCTTGCGGCCCCGCGCGCTCACGCTTACTGTCGCGCGACTTCGGGCCGGTCGTACAACCGCCTGCTCAGAAGGCCATAGTGTTTAGAGTTCAGCCGCTTCATGTGGAATCACGTGAAGCGAAAGGTGAACGGAAAGACAAAAGCTCAGATGTCGGTTCCGCTTCAAGCTGAAGCGAACCGCCTCTAGTGTGCCCCGCCGTATCGCGATGCGGCCCACGCTCGACCCAAGGAACCTCAGCCATGTTCGACGCCCGCAAACTCCTTGAAGCCATCGTTGGTGGCGGCACCCAGCCCCACATGACGCCCGACCAGCGTAACGCCATGCCGGCCGGTCAAGCCGGTAGCGTTGGCGACCTGCTCGGCCGGCTCGGTGGCGGCAACGCGCAGCCCGGTGGGGCCGGCGGTGATGGCCAATCGATCGAAGACCTGCTGCGCAACTTGATGCCCGGCAACCAGGGCGGCATGGCACCGACGCAAGCCCCCAACATCAGCGCGCCCGAAGCAGGCGCAGGCGCAACGCCCACCAGCGGCGGCGATGGAGGGCTCGGGGACCTGCTCGGCCGCCTCGGTCAGGGCGGTGGAAGCGGCGGCGGCGGCGGCGCGGGCTCCATCACGGATGTTCTGGGCCAGGTCTTCGGCCAGGCGACGTCCGGCGTCAAAGAAGGTTCTGAGCGCATCGGTGAAGCGACCGGCATCGACGACCTGATCCGCCAGATCAGCGGCGGTCAGTCGGGCGGTGACATGATGGCCAAAATCAAGGACCTCATCGCCAACAACCAGGTCGCCGCCGGCGCGGGCTTAGGCGGACTGGGCGCGCTGATTTTGGGGACCCGGACGGGCCGTGGCCTGGCGCTTGATGCCGCCAAGGTCGGTGGCCTCGTGCTGATCGGCGGGCTCGCCTACAAGGCCTATCAAAACTACCAGGCCGGCAAGCCGCTCATCGATACCGCACGCTCCGACACGCAGACCGCGCCGAGCGGCTCGGGCTTCGAAGCCGATGCCGTCAGCCATGACTCAGCCTTGCTCTACATCCGCGCCATGATCGCAGCCGCCGCCGCGGACGGTCGCGTGGACGGTAGCGAGCAACAGAAGATCTTGGGCGGGCTGCAACAGGCCGGGCTCGACGCATCGGCCGAAGAGTTCCTGGCGCGCGAACTCAACAACCCGGCCGCCATCAGCGAGCTCGCCGCAAGCTGCCGCAACCATGAAGAGCGCGTGCAGATGTTCACCGCCGCACGTTTGGCCGTGGACCTCGACGACGAGGCCGAAAGCACCTTCTTGGTGGAACTCGCCGAAGCGCTCAACCTGGAGCCCGACCTGGCACGCCACATCGACGCTGCCGCCCGCGGCGCACCCACCGACATCTGAAGATCACCTGCGAACGCGATCGCGACGGGCGGCGCGCGCGCAGGCAGCCTCAGCGCCGGCACCGCTTCCACAAGAAGCGGGCCGGCTCGGCAACCACGCACCACGCCGCAAGCAATCGGCGGTTCCGCGTCCACAGCGGCGGCCGCACGGCCAACGAGAAGAGTGTCAGCACCGCACGTCTCAAAGAAATCGCGACGTCAGCACGCCTTCTCAGAAAGATCGATCATCCGATCTCTTGCTTCTAAGCAGATGACATTCAGCAGTCCCACAGGTCGTGGAGTGTGCCGTTCGCATGTTCGTTGCCGCATTCCAAAGCAACAAATATATCAAAAAGAACGAACGATCGATCTTTTGATGTGTTGGACTGCTGAATGTCATCTGATTAGAAGCAAGAGATCGGATGATCGATC
>JBCBJZ010000167.1:0-7238 GCA_038522635.1 Pseudomonadota bacterium
GCATGGCAAGGGCGTACATAGCGGCGCGCCTGCCTCTTTGACGCTTCATCCCGCTTCACGTGACATAGGGATCCGGTTCCTGGTTTCCAAACGGGGCAGGATCATCGCTGACATCCCAGCGGATGTGCGCTTCGTGAAAAACCTGACATTGTGCACTGTGCTCGGGGACGACGAGGGCACGCAGATTGGCACGGTCGAACACTTGCTCGCGGCCCTCAGCGGTCTTGGCATCGATAACTGCTACGTGGAAGTCGACAGCCATGAAGTGCCGATCATGGACGGCAGTTCAGCGGCCTTCGTTGAAGCGATCGACGCGGTAGGTCTGCGGGACCTTGCTGCACCGCGTCGCTTCATCAAGATTTTGAAGCCGGTTCGGGTCGACGATGGGGACTGCTGGGGCGAACTGGCACCGCACAACGGCTTCAAGCTCGACGTTGAGATTGATTTCGACACCGATGTGATCGGTCGTCAGCGCTTGACGCTCGATATGGCTCCGGACGTGTTCCGTCGCGAACTGAGCCGCGCACGCACCTTCGGTTTCATGCGCGATGTCGAGCAGCTTTGGAAGATGAAGCTGGCGCTCGGCGCTTCGCTGGAAAACTCCGTCGCGATTGGCGACGACAAGATCATCAACCCCGAAGGTTTGCGTTACGAGCACGAGTTTGTGCGCCATAAGATGTTGGACGCGATCGGTGATCTGTCACTGGCGGGCGCGCCCATTCTTGGCGCCTATCGCTCGGTGCGGGGCGGCCATCGCCTGAACGCCCATGTACTCCAAGCGGTGCTCGCCGATGAGACCGCATGGACCACGGTGCATGCACCGCAGCCGGTCCGTGTCGCTCAGGGCGCGCGTGCCGACGCCAGTTCGGCCGTCGCAGCGGTCGCCAACTTCGCGGCCGACCGGACCTGAACCTACCGCGCCTGCGCGTCTGACCTGATTTGATGCGGCTGAGGCGTTTGCGCCGCGGCAGAGGTTTGGCGCGTTTGCTACAGCTGATGCTCGCAGCACAGGTGTGGTCCCAAACAACGGGTCCGCTTGCGAAGTGGTCTGATACTGACGGGTCCAGCTGACTTGCCTCGCGAATGGCCCGCTCAGTGGCCCCATAAGATCAGTGGCCCCATAAGACATGGGTTATTGGGTTTGTTGCACGGGGCGTGTGCCCCGGGACACTGTAACCGCATCCATCCGAACGCCACCCACCGTTCCGTTTGTTCAGCGAGCCCGCCTGCCCACGAGATCATCGGACGATCGATTAGGCGGCTGGCGTTTCGCACTTGGCGCCCGTTGCTCTAGAGCCGGTTCGCTTCAGCTTGAAGAGGAACCGACTTCTAAGCTTTTGTTTCGCCGTTCATCTTTCGCCTCAGGCGATTCCGCCTGAAGCGGATGAACTCTAGGCGCAGGCCAGCGAAAGCACTACGCTCCTTCCTCGACACGCTGCTGCGCCTCCGATGCGTACGCATGCGAACGAACCGTCGTCTCATCCACCGGCGTCGCCCCTCTCCCCACCCTGCCGGGCCGCCGCGGATGACACCTGAGGAGCCCAGTGCATGACAACCATCACCACGCCTCCCCCCTCCACCGACCTCACGCCGGAAGAAACGGAAATCACCACCTGGCTCGCGGGTCAGCACGAGGCCATGGTCGATTTGCTCGCCGAGGTCGTTAACATCGACAGCGGCAGCTATGACAAGGCCGGCGTCGACGAGGTCGGCCAGCGCTTTGTGGCGTTCTTCGACGGCCACGACATGCCCACCGAGATCGAGCAGCACGAAACCTACGGCGACGCGATCCACGTCCAACTGGACACCAAACCCACCAACGAAAAGCCGATCCTGTTGATGGGTCACCGCGACACCGTCTTCTCAAAGGGCGAGGCTGGCCGTCGGCCGTTCAAAATCGTCGATGGCATCGCCCACGGCCCCGGCGTGTCCGATATGAAAGCGGGGCTGGTGATGAACGCCTTCGTCCTCGCCGCGTTCAAGAAGTTCGGCTCCAACCCCGCCCCCTTGCGCGGGCTCATCACCAGCGACGAAGAGATCGCCTCGCCGTCGTCCCGACCGATCATCGAGCGGGTCGCGCGCGAAAGCCGCTGCGTATTCAACGCGGAGCCCAGCCGGCCGACAGGCGCCGTCGTCACCGGCCGCAAAGGCGGCGTCTTCATGCGTTTGACCGTGGAAGGCAAGGCTGCCCACTCCGGTGGCAACTTCGAAAAGGGCATCAGCGCCATCGGCGACATGGCCCACCGTATCGTCGCCATCCATGCGCTGACCGATGTGCCAGCTGGCATCACGCTCAACGTTGGCATCGTCCAGGGCGGCACGTCCGTCAACATGACGGCGCCCACCTGCGAAGCGCGCATCGACATGCGTTACGTCGAGCCGGAGCAGCGCGTGGCGACGCTCGATGCGTTGTGCCAAATCGCGGAAGCGACGCACATCGAAGGCGCGACCGCCAAGCTCGAAGTTCTCGGCGAATTCTTGCCGCTCGTGCAAAGCGCAGATGGCGAAGCGATGTTTGAGAACTACCAACGGGCGGCGCAGGCGGTGGGCGTTTCGATCACGGGCGAATTCTCCGGCGGCTGTGCTGACTCAGGTTTTACCGCCGGCGTCGGCTGTCCGACGCTGTGCTCCATGGGCCCGGTGGGCGGCAATGCGCACACGCCGGAAGAGTTCATGGACGTCTCGAGCCTGGTGCCGCGCGCGCAAGCGTTGGCGCTCGCCATCATGCGTTTGCCCACGGCCGCTTAGATCATCGGGCGATTAATCGGGATCGCCATAGGCGAGCCCGAGATCGACCAAAGATGATCTAAATCTAAAGTGCAGAGCAACTTTGGGCGCAAAGGCGAAGTTTGAGTGTTTGAACCGGCGATTCGCACTTTGCGCCCGTTGCTCTAGAGCAACTGTGCCGGCTGGTTCGACCAAGACCACGTAAGGTTGAGGTCTCAGCGTTGAGCGATCGCATCATCGATTGCCGCTCGGCGAAGGGCCCGTCGGGAAACCGGTTTGCCCTTTTCGCGCGAGGCTTCGGCGTGAGTTCTGCTTCAACGCAGAACGCGAACCGACCTGGAAGCTTCACGCCCCTTCTAGCAACGGCGCTTGTGCCAAAGCGGCCAGGTCAGCGCTACCGGTACAAAAGCACGCGATCCGCAGTTGCTCCACGAGCCCTTCAAGATGGGCCACCAGCGCGTCGGTCCCTGCGATCGCGGCTGGAAGCACGCCGGCGGCAATGGCCGTCATATCAGCACCGAGCCGGATCGCTTTCGCGCTATCGAGCCCGCTGGTGAGGCCGCCCGACGCCACCACCGTCACATCCGGACAGGTCGCGCGCACGCTGCGCAGGGCGTCCGCCGTCGGGATGCCCCAATCGCGGAACGCTTCCGCCTTCGCCCGCCCTTGCTCGGTCCGTGCACGCGCGCCTTCGACCGCCGCCCAACTCGTGCCGCCAAGCCCGGCAACGTCGATGCCGGCGACGCCCACATCCACGAGACGACGCGCGGTCGCACCGCCAAGCCCTGCGCCGACTTCCTTGGCAAGCACCGGGAACGACGAACGTGTGCAGACCTCTTCGATCTTGGACAGAAGCCCGCGCCAATCGGTATCGCCGCCTTCCTGGACGGCCTCCTGCAGCGGATTCAAATGCAGCACGAGGGCGTCAGCTTCGATCATGTCGACGGCCCGGCGCGCGCTGTCGGGGCCATCCCAGGTGCGCAACTGGGCTGCGCCGAAATTCGCAAGGATCGGGACATCGGGCGCGCTTTGGCGCAAGGCCCGGCCAAGCCCGCTGTCACCCTGACCTTCAAGCGCGATGCGTTGCGATCCGACGCCGAAGCCGACCTTCACCTGCGCGCAGGCTTCCGCGATATGCCGGTTGAGTGAAGCCGACACCTGCGGCCCGCCGGTCATCGAATTTACGAAAAGCGGCGCTGCCACCTGCCGGCCGACGAACTGCGTCGTGAGGTCGATCGCGGCAAGATCGAGGTTGGGCAGCGCCTCATGCATGAAGCGGATGCGTTCAAAGCCCGTCGGGGTGGTCGCCCGCGCGGCCTCGCCCTGCATCACGATGTCGATGTGTTCGACTTTACGTCGGGCAATATCGGACATGATCTCACGCTCCATCAGGCCGTGATCAAGCCCTCGACCTATGACATGGAATCTCACAACCTGTCTGCACTTGTTTACACCAAGAGGTGCACGTGAATGGCGTGGGGATCGGTGCCAAGGGTAGTGCCGCCCCCTCGTACGTTTGCTGCAACGCAGCAGGGCGTGAGCTTGGCATTGATCCGGCGAACCGGTATACCAGCCCAACGCCTTGGCCATCGTTCGCCCATGGATTGCCCATGAACGGATCGACAACCAACCGACACATTGAGCTCGTCTTGATGTGGTCAACTTGGCGCAATCATAAATCCAGACCAGCGCCGCAACCGTAGCGGTTAGGGTTTTCAAGGGAGGACATTGATGTCTCGAGCCATCCTCATCGCCGCAACCTTGGCAGCGCTTGCGTTGCCAACCGCAGGCGCCATGGCCCAAGAGGGCGACGCCAAAGCGGGCGAAAAGGTCTTCAATCGCTGCAAGACCTGCCACATGGTTGGCGAGAAGGCACGCAACAAGATCGGCCCGATGCTGAACAACTTGATTGGGCGCCAGGCCGGTACGGTCGAGAAGTACCGGTATTCGAAGATCAATAAGGCCGCTGGCAAAGCGGGCTTGAAGTGGACGCCGGAAAACATCACGGCCTACCTTCCTGATCCGAACAAGTTCCTGAAGGCCTACCTGAAAGAGAACGGCGGCAAGGCTCCGGGCCGCACCAAGATGGCTTTCCGGCTGAAGAAATCGAAAGATATTGCGAACGTCATCGCCTACCTCAAGACGTTCTCGAAGGACGCAGCTGCTGGCGATGCGAAGCCGAAGGACGCAGCGAAGCCGAAGTCTTAACGCGCGCGCGACGCATGCTACGATCGTCAGCGATCGTTTGATCGAATGGAAGCCCGTGCCAGCCTGGTGCGGGCTTTTTTTCATGGGACGCCATGGAGATCGCTGCCCGACGCGTGAACCGTCCGCATCCCCGACGCTGGCGGTTTCCGTTCTGGGACGAACCTGACCGTTAACGATGTCGCGCGCTCGTTCTTCGCCAATAGGATGACGCCCGCCCGATGGCCTGACGGTGACACGTTCGTGACGCTTTGCGCCTTTCACGGTTCGCCTCAACCGCGCTTAAGACGAAAGATGAAGGACGTCATACCGCACCTTCACGAAAAGCAGATTTTTTTGAGCGCGCACGGGTTGCACCCCACGCCAATAGGCTGCATATCAGCCTCTTCTCCAGATCCCTGCCGGCATCCCGCCGACCGGGGACGAGGGGTCTATCTACTGGATGGGGAGTGCGCCATATGGCTTACGATGACGCCCTCTTCCAACTGGGGATGGACTTGACTCGTTCAAGCACCGCCCAAGAGGAAGAACATGCGAAACCTGCACGCGTAGTGCAAACCGTCGATCCGGATGACCGGAAAGACTTCTTTATCGAGCGTGATGGCGTTCGATTTGCCGGGACCCATTTGATCATCGATCTATTTGGTGCCCGCAAGCTTGATGACCTCAAGCATGTCGAACGAACGCTTAAGCGCTGCGTGGAAGTCGCAGGCGCTACGTTGCTGCATATCCACCTGCACCACTTTACGCCGAACGGCGGGGTGTCGGGGGTCGCAGTTCTCTCTGAAAGCCACATCAGCGTGCACAGTTGGCCGGAGGCGGATTATGCCGCTTTCGACGTCTTCATGTGTGGCGATGCCAAGCCGCACCTGGCGGTGGACGTGCTGAAAGATGCTTTCGAGGCTGACCGCGTGGTTGTGAAGGAGCACAACCGCGGGGACGAGATTGACGAACAGAGCTGGGAGAAAGCGGCTTCAAAAGCCGCCTGATCGCTGGCGTCGTCGAACCGTTAGCGGGGTGCGCTTCATGGCAAGCGCGCCCCGTTTACGTTGGCGCGGCCTCATTCGGGCCATCAACATCTCGACGCACACTTTGCAAACGCCGCAATCTCCTCGTCAGTCGGCGATTCTAGCGGTTCCCATTGAAATCAACGATGCGCGCAGACCAAGAGACCCCATGAAATGAGCAAAACGAAATACATCGAAGAGACGTTTCATGAGGACTGGCGCATTCGCCTGCAAGTGCATGAGATGTTGCATGAGGTGAAAACCAAACATCAGCATCTGGCGATCTTTAAGAATAACACTTGGGGTACCGTTTTGGTGCTTGATGGCGTTATTCAGCTCACCACGTCCGACGAGTTCATCTATCACGAGATGATGGCGCATGTGCCGCTGATGAGCCTGGAGCGGCCATCGCGCGTGCTGGTGGTGGGCGGTGGCGATGGCGGGGTGCTGCGCGAGGTGCTGAAGCACGGCTCCGTCAAAAAGGCGACGTTGTGCGAGATCGATCGCTCGGTGATCGACCTCTCTTTGAAGCACTACCCTGAAATCTCTGACGGCGCGTTCGACCATGCCCGCGCCGAGGTGGTGATCGCCGACGGCCTCAAATACGTCGCCGACACGAAGGAGCGGTTCGATGCGATCATCGTCGATTCATCGGAGCCCATCGGCCCGTCGGCCGTGTTGCATAGCGCTGCCTTCTTCGCCGACTGCAAGAGGGCGCTCAAAGACGGCGGTATCCTGGTCACGCAGAACGGCTTGCCGAACCTGTGCCAGCCGGAGGTGGTTTCGACCACCAGCATCTTCGCCGGCCTCTTCAAGCATCCCGCACCCTACCTGTGCACGCAGCCGTGTTACTTCGGCGGGCCGTTCCTGTTGAACGCGGCAAGCGACGGTGATGCGATGACCACCACGCCGGTCGCGACCCTGAAACGACGCGTGACGAGCCGTAAAATTTCAACGCGCTATTACACGCCCGAGCTGCATCCCGCCTCGTTCGTGATCCCACGCTACATTCAAGACGTGATCGACGAAGGTCTGCACGCCGGGCGCAAAGGCCCAGGCCAAAAGGCAAGTGGCAAAAAGGCAGGCGGCAAAAGGGCGGCAAGCGGCAAAGCGAAAAAGGCGGCCAAACGCTAGATCGGTGATCGCGATCACACCCCGAAGACGCTCCGGCCTCCATATGAACCGCGAGGACGATGGCTGACTTGGCTTCGTCCCTCGCACTTTAGGCCATAAACTCATAATCGGGATTCCGTTTTCCGACGAACACTGATTCAAGCGCTCCAACCGAGGAGGGCTTGA
>JBCBJZ010000168.1:0-7030 GCA_038522635.1 Pseudomonadota bacterium
GTGCGCACGGTTGTAGTTCGGCCCCAGCACCGTGAAGAAAATCCGGCATGCGCCCGCATGGACGTTACGGAGAAACGCGCGCGCGCGTGGGTCACCGTTCCAGCCCTGCTTCAGCGTGATCACACGTCCGTTCTCCAAGACGAAGCGCGAGATATCGATCGCGTTGGCGTGGCCGTGCTCGGACAGTTTTCCGCCCGTCTTGTGCCCAATGGGCCTGCACCCATAAGAGGCTGCGACCGTCACGCCGGCCACGCCGACGCCGAACTGGCGGCGCGCCTCAGGTTGCACCACCTGCGTGATCCATCGGTCCACCGCCGGCACCATCGGGCAACGCAGCAACGCTGGCGGGTCAAGGCGCACGCGCCCCCCGGCCGCCGCCGACATGCGAAAAGGGCGTAATGCGCCGCATACGCTGGGGCCACCGAGCGCGCTTTGCGGTTGCAAAAACGCGGTGCGCTGCACGGCGCCTGAGGCCAGGCACTGGCGCTCTTCCTGGTCACGCCAGGGCTCGTATTTGGCTTTGAAGGCAAGACCGCTTGATGCGGGGTTGCTGCTCCCGCAGGCGGTAAGCGCCAACGGCAATGCGAGCACGGCAACGCTGAAAAGCGCGCGTCGGACGGGAGCTGTGGCGCCCGCGAGGGGCAGGCGTACGCGAGACGGATGCAACATGGGGGAAACGTGTTCGATCAAGGCTAACGAAGTCTTACCGCCCCCCAGCGGTTCCTAGACGTGCCTTGGCAATTCGGCCCCAATGAGACGCGCTCCCCTCGCTGAACAACCCGGCGCTCAGTATCGCCGGCGGTCCCCGCAATCGACATCCGGCGTCGCGGTCTGAGCCTGGACCTGCTTGATGATGTGGCCGATGTCGTCGTGGGCGGCCCACCTGCGCGGTCCCCGCACACGCCACGGCGGCCGGTTCTCCAGGCTTGAGATTTCCAGGATCAACTTGCGTTTTATGGCGGTGGCAAACTCATCGGGATGACGCACCGCGATCACGAAGGCACCAGGCCCGCCGATGACGCAAGCCGCGTAGTATTCATCGAGGTCGCCGCGGCGGTTGAACACGGTGGACGTGCGCGAGCGCAATATGATTGGAAGGCCGTTGATGGCGATGCCGTTGGCGATCAGGCGATCGCGCGCCGGCTCCACCGGGCCGCCTGAGTTGTTGTAGCCATCACCGGAAACATCGATGACGCGGCGTGCACCGGGATATGGGCTCGCACCCAACATGGCTTCCGCGTAAGCAAGCGCGCTTGAAATCGACGTCAGGCGAAACCGTGAGATGGGCGCCACGGCCAGGCGCTGCGCAAAGGCGTTGGCCGCAGCTGGGCTATCGATCAACGTCCAATCCACCACCAGGCGCTGCTCGTTCGCCCCACCCCATTCCAGATAGGCGACCGCGATGCGCTTCAACTTGCCCGACAGGATCGCCTTCTGGACGGCCTTGTCGCGAAACGCTGCCACGTAGCCTGAGCGCTGCAGGAATTGCTCGTCCTGATCCATCGATTGCGAGACGTCGACCGCCAGCACGAGTTGCAGGTCAACGACCGCTTGCGCCCGCGCCAATGAGCCGCCCCAGGGCCCCAAGCCACTTAAGACACCCAAAGCCCCCAAAAAAGCCATGACGGCTACCAACGCCCGCAGCGTCAGCGCCGTCCAGGAGCCCCACGTCGCCCGTCCCATCGGTTCACCCATGCATGTCTCCAGGTCATGACGCCCGGAGGCGCCTATTCGCGTTGAGCCGGCACCCGCGCCATCGTCGCCAACATCAGCGCGCAAGGTTCCAGCGCATCATGTGCGCCACTTTCGAGCGACACCGTGACCGTGGTCAGTGATTTACCGACCCGCAGCACGCTGCCGGTTGCGCGCAGCAACGCGCCGCGCGCCGGCCGGATGAAGTTGATCTTGTACTCGACCGTCACCACGCTATCGCCGGGCTCAAACAAGCTGAATGCGGCAAAGCCACCGGCGGTATCCCCGATCGCACCGAGCGCTGCGCCGTGGAAATAACCATCATGCTGGGTGACGCGCTGCGACATCGGCAGTTCGATGGTTGAAGCGCCGGGCTCCACACTGACCAACCACGCGCCCAATTGCCGCATGAGGCCGTGCGCTGCGAAATGCTGACGCGCATCGCGCTCGAAATGTTCGTTGCGCACGGCGAAGGCCGTCTCGTTGCCCATGTTGCCCCCGTTGCCGCCCGCAAAGTCACCATCGGGTCATACCGACGCCAAACGTTAGGCCTGCGTGTCAAGAAAGGCCAGCACGGCCGTCTTATAGCGACGATCGCCCACCGCCTTCATATGGTCGCGGTCAGCGATCTCGAAGGCCGTGGCGCCCGGGATCAGCGCGGCCAGCTCCTGCGGCGATCCGCCAATCACATCATCGCTACCCACCGCCACCAGCACCGGGCAGGCAAGGGTCGCGAGACGCTCTGCCGTCAACGGATCACGCGATGCGCGAATGCAGGTCGCAAGCGCTTTCAGATCGCTGCCGGTTTGTTCGGCAAAGGCGCGGAAGGTGCGCGCGGTGGGGTTTACCACATCATCGATGCTGGCAGCTTCAAGCGCATGCGCGATCGGTCCGGTCCCGGCCATGCCGCGCACCATGTTGATGCCAAGGCCCCCGAACACCAGGCTGCGCACGCGCTCCGGTGCCGCCAAGGCGAGGAAGGCCGAGATCCGCGCGCCCATCGAGTAGCCCATCACGTGGGCGTGCGGGATCGCCAGATGATCGAGCAAGCGGCGGGCATCTTGCGCCATGACGGGTGCGGGATAGGCAGCCTGGTCGTAAAGTTTGGCGCTGGCACCGTGGCCACGGTTGTCGAGCGCGATGACGCGGTAGCCGGCTTTGGTCAGCGTGGTGACCCAGCCCGGCCCCTCCCAGTTCATCGCGATGTTGGACGCAAAACCGTGAATCAGCAGGATCGGTGGTTTGCTGCGAGGCGGCGCGGTCTCTTCGGCGCTGGCGGGCTCCGGTGGGCTGACCTCAATGTAGGCGATTTCGACGCCGTCGGATGTAAAGCTGTGGCGGGCGGCTCTGGTTGCGGGCATCGGTGGGGCTGCTCCTTACGCGGTCGCGTGCGTTGCGCTATAGCGGGGCGCAACGGGACACGCGCGGCTCTTCAGACCGGAGACCGGCGGTCCGACGCTGTTTGGGACGCGCACGCGTTCCGCTACCATGGAGCATAGATCGATGGCGACCGCGATCATCCCTTACCTGTGCAACGACGAGGGCGTTGAGAAAATCCATATTGGGGTCAAGGAATTCAAATGCATGGGCGCGCGTCCCCCGTTCGACCACCCGCACGTGTTCCTGGACATGGGCGGAGATGACCAGGTGGTTTGCGGCTATTGCTCAACGCTGTTCATTTACGACCCACGCCTCGCACCCGATCAAACCGATCCACCCGCCTGCCTTTACCGCGAAGAAGATGAGCCGGTGCCGGCTGGCTGATGCGCGGCACTTTGGGCGCGATCGATTCGCGGTCTGCATTGAACCGGGCCAGTCGGGCTGATGCGGATGAACGCTTTGTTTGGCCGTTCATCTTATCGCTTCAGGCCGGTCGGCCTGATGCGGATGAACTCTGGCGGCGTTAGACGATGATCGTTATCGCGGGCGCTGGCATCGCGGGTCTTGCCTGCGCGCTTGCTTGCGCGGACCGTGGCACGCCCTGCCACATCGTTGAGCCGCGTAAGGCGCAGGCCGATGAGGCCGGCGCCGGCATCCAACTGGGTCCCAATGGCGTAGGTGTGCTCCAGCGGCTGGGGTTGACCGCGGCGCTTGAGGCGACGGCTGCGACGCCGAACGCCATCCGCCTGATGCAGGGGCACACGGGCCAAACGCTGAGCGTCCTACCGCTGGGGGCTGTGATCGCGGCCAAATTCGGCGCGCCCTATCTGACGCTTTTGCGCGGTGATTTGCACCGGCTCCTGCGAGACGCCGTCGAACATGCCGCACGCCATGACCCGGGCCTGATCAAGCTCGAACGTGGGGTGAGCGTCGTCGGCGTTGGCGATCGCCAGGAGGGCGTCGAGGTCACTTTGAGCGATGGCCAGGTGATCGCAGGGTCAGTGCTGATCGGCGCAGATGGGCTGTGGTCATGCGTGCGCGGGTTGATCGCCTACGGTGACGCGGCGAACGGGCCGCGTCGCATCGCGAAGACCGCCGCGCGCACCGTGATCCCGCGCGACCTCTGGCTGAGTGTCTCGTCCACTGACGCGAGCGGGGCAGTCGATGTCCACGCCTGGCTCGATCGCAGCGGCCACGTGGTGCACTACCCGGTGGATCAAGGACGCGCGGTTGCGGTCGTCGTGGTGCGCAACGGTGAGACCACGGCTGGCGACTACGCCAGCGAGGAAACGCGCGAGGCCGTGCTCAGCGCGTTGACACGGTTTGCGCCGGCTTTACAGGCACGGCTTGCACTGGCGCAGCGGTGGCGCAAATGGCCACTGTTTGACGCTCGCCCCTTGCCTGCGCTGACCCGTGGGCGGATCGCTCTGATCGGGGATGCGGCCCACCCGGTGCTGCCGTTCCTCGCGCAGGGTGCATCGATGGCGCTCGAAGATGCAGAAGCGCTCGCGCAGGCGTTGGCCGCCAGGCCGTCGGACGTGCCGGCCGCGCTGTCGCGTTACGACGAACAACGCTTGCAGCGCACGGCCAAACTGCAGCGTGCAGCCGCGCAAAATGGGCGGCTCTACCATATGGCAGGGCTACCGGCATGGGCCCGTGATCGGGCCCTGCGCCTGGTGCCGGCGCGCCGCCTGCTGGCCCGCTATGACTGGCTTTACGGGTGGCCCGGCCCGAGCGAAAGCCCGACCCCGGGCTCTACTGCCTAGAGCAGCCAGTGAGCTCGAAAACTGGCCGACCGCCTGAGGCGGCGACCGTTAGGACTTGGCGTCGCCGGCTTCGGCGGGTGCTTCTTCCGCTGGCACTTCATCAGCCGTCGCTTCAGCGATCTTCGCCTGAGCCTGACCAACCCAGTCTTCTTTCTCGATCTGGCCCTTGAGCTTCAGCGCCTCATCCACGTTGGCGATGTCGTCGTCCGAGAACGCTGCGATCTGGTCGAAGCGCAGCACGTTCACCTTCTTCAGACGGCCGAACAGGTCGTCGTTGATGCCTTCGATCTGCGTCAGATCATCAGCGGCACCCTTCGGCTTGCGGAAGCCCTTCCAGGCGGCGTTGAGGCGCTTTGCGCGCGCATCCGTACGCTCCGCAATCCGCGCCGACTTCCCGCGACGGCCCCGCAGGTAGTAGAGCTTGGCGCGACGCACCTTGCCGCGACGCACCACGATGATGTCTGCGATGTAGGGCGAGTAGACCGGGAATACGCGTTCCACGCCTTCGCCATAGGAGATTTTCCGCACCGTGAAGTTCTCGTTCACGCCCGCGCCGGCCCGCGCGATGCAGACGCCCTCATAGGCCTGCTGACGCACGTTTGAGCCTTCGATCACCTTGACCATCACGCGCACGGTGTCGCCGGGCGCGAACTCAGGCACGCCGCGTTTCGCGAGCACGGCGTCCATTTGCTCTTGTTCGATTTCCTGGATGATGTTCATGGCTTTACGTCTTTCACAGGTGAGCGTGGAAGAAGGCCGCAGCGTCTGCGCCATCGGCCGGCCCCCAACGGCACAATGGCCCGCGCGCGCGGCAAAAGAGGCGCGCTTGGGGGCGGTCATGCCTTCCGGGGGTGAAATCGGATCGGCGGTACTTAGCCGAAAGCCATGGGCTTGTCAGCACCTTTTCGGCGACCGTTCGCCTGATCCATCCGCCGTGCAAGCAACCACGCGAGGCGGCCGTTGAACGAGACCCTACGTGCCGAGCGGGTGGCGCCACGCATAGGCCCGGCTGACCAGCGATCATGCCATCGCGCTCAGGGTTAATTTTCTTGCTGCAACGCTTGAAACGGCTTGACGCATCCCCACCTCAGCATTGTAAATGTAAAACACATTTACATCATCAGAACCAGCAGGACACAAAAGCCGATGACAGCGATTGTCGACAAATTGGATGACTGGGGCCGGCCCGCTTGGATTGCCACGATGGTGGTCAGCTTCATCGTTTTCTGGCCGATCGGTCTTGCCGTGTTGGGCTACATGATATGGAGCGGACGGATGGGTTGTCGCAGCCAACGGAAGATGCGGGATGGTGTTGAGAGCTTCAAGGCCTGGGGCCGCGGCGGCGCTATGCCCTCCAGCGGCAACCACGCGTTTGACGAGTATCGCATGGAGACCTTGCGGCGCTTGGAAGAGGAGCAGCAGGAGTTCAAGGACTTCTTGAAGCGGCTGCGGATGGCGAAGGACCGTGCCGAGTTCGATCAGTTCATGGCCTCACGGCGCGATGATGCGGCGGCCGGACCTACCAGCACGGCAGGTGGGCCCACGGGTGGCCCGATGGGCCAAACAGGGTCAACGGGGCCGACGGGACCGGCGACGCCTTAAGCTTCGAGCAGGCCCCCCACAACAACGCGGCTGGCGCAACCTCGCAATGGGAGGCTGCCGGCCGCTTCTGCCGTGGAACAGCGAGCCTCAATGAACGGCGATTGAAGCCAGTCTCAAGCCGCGTGTGATGGCCAGCCACGCCGCCTGCTGGACGCCGCTCGATCAGGCTTTTAGAACGTAGGTGCTTTGAGGGCCCCGCCCCTCGCTCACAGATCATCGTTGATAGATCCTCGATCAAGGCACCTGCCCCCGTGGCCCATTTCGCCCTCGTTGCGCCGCCCCTCATGGGACATCTCAATCCCACGCTGGCGCTGGCCGATAGCTTGCGCCAGAGGGGCCATCGCACCACGTATTTCGGCCCAATCGATTGCGCGGATGCCGTCACGCGCACGGGCGCTGCCTTTCACGCCTTGGGTGCCAAAAGCCACGCACCGGGAACGCTGGCAGCGCGCCAGGCGGCCCTGGGCAAGGTCAGCGGCATGCGCGGTATGGCCACCACGATCTGGCACATGGTCAACGACACGCGCATGTTGGGGGCGCAGCTTCCTAATGCGCTCACACAGGCGGGCTGTGATGCGGTCATTTGCGAC
>JBCBJZ010000169.1:0-6946 GCA_038522635.1 Pseudomonadota bacterium
CAGACGGCACCGCGACGCCCGCCACTGAAGCGTCACCCGTTGACCCTGCGTTCAACCCGCCTACACCGGCGCGCCCTTCCGCCGTCCCCCAAGGCCAACGCACCCGTAACCCCAAATCGCGCAGCACCAACATCGATGCCAGCACCACGATGATCACGCCCGTCACGACCTTCGCCGTCGCGACATCGGCATAGGCGTAAAACAACAAGCCCACCGGTACGCCGACCACCATCGCGGCCAAGGCAACGCTGAGCAACTTCACGGGCGTGTGCTTGATCAGCGGCGGGATCACGATGACACCAACCAGCACGGTCAAGGCGGAGATGATGGGAACCGCGCTCAGGGAATCGAGCAGGATCAGGAACGCCGGCACGGCCACGAGGCCGAAGCCGAAGCCCGTCGAAGACTGAATGAACGCCGCCAAAAATGTGACGGCCATCAGCCCCCACAGCGTTTCGCTCTCCATGACGTCGCTAGACCCCTTCGCGCGCAACCGGTGCGTTGCGATGAAGCGCGTTGTGCGGGCGCTTCACCGGGGCGGTGCGTCGTCAGCGCTTATAGGGGGTGGTTGGCTGCGCGAGCAAGGCGCAACGCCCGACGTCGCCGGGACAGAAGCATGGGCCAAGCTTACAGCCGAGCCGGGAGATGGGCCGCAGCGCTAAAGCGTGCGGCGTGGCTCCAGCCGTTCAGTTGCGCACGACGATGCGTGGCGGACGGCGCGAGCTCATCCGCGCGAAATTCAGCAGATCATCAGGACACCGAGGCTTTTGCGGCTGCCGCGACCAGGCGAAAGCGTCCACGAACTCCAGCATGCAGGTTTGGTAAGTATCGATGTCATGCCCGAATCTGAAACTGGGCGTCGAACCATCTGCGCGGATCAGTTGAAATCCATTGGCCATTGCACAATCACTCCGCTTATCGTCAGTCATCATCCTATCGCCAATATCTTGCTGCTTCCGCCAACATCGAGGGAACAGTTTTGCCAAAGTTTGCCGTGCTTTGCGCCCCATGGTGAAAGGTTTTGGTAAACATAAGGCTTGCGCCCGTCCGCCTTGCGAAGCTGGCCGCGCCCCAGCCTACAGCCTTGCCGCGAAGCTAAATGCCGAAAGCGAAAATCACGACCAGCCCTACGGCGCCGAGCGCCACGCGGACCGGCGTGCTCGATGAACCGGCAAGGCCGCCGACCAACGCCATAGAGATCAGCCCGAGACCTGCCGCGATCTTGATGAACGCGAGCACCGCCATCACGGGCGCGTCGGCCAGCATGATCAACGATCGATTGGCGATGAACGCGAGTGGCACCAGGTAGAGCCCGATCCCGAGCACCATCGCGTGGCCTGCTACGCGCAACCAATTCGCCCCCACCATGCCGGCGGCGATGAAGACCGTGCCGCAGACCGGCGGCGTGATGGTGGAAAGCAGCGCGTACCAGAAGACGAACAAATGCGCGTGCAAAGCCGGCAGTCCCAGGTCCTGCAGCGCGGGGCCCGCCACCGAAATGCAAATGACGTAGGCGGCTGTGGTCGGCACCTCCATGCCGAGGATGAGGCAGGCGAGCCCCGTCAAAGCTAAAGCGACCCACAGATTGCCGCCGCTCAATCCCACGATCAGCGAGGTGATTTTGACGCCGAGCCCGGTGAGGTTGAGTACGCCGATGACGATTCCTGCGCACAAGATGATGGAGGCGATCACGGCGATCTGGCGTGCGGCGATCTCGCAGGCCTCCAGCAGGCGCCAAGCCCACCGGCTGAGCGAAGCTCGTAGCGTTGCATCAACCAGCAACAGCCCGGCCGCGACCGCCGCCGCGCTGGCGCCCGCATATTGTGGTGTGACGCCGGTCGCAAACAGCAGCGTCAACAACACCGCAAAGGGCGTCAGGAAAAACGCGATCAACCACGCGACATCGCGCAAGGGGGGAATGTCACGGGCGCGCATCGGCTCAAGGCGGTAGCGGCGGCCGTAAAGATCGCAACCGGCCCAGACCGCGAAGAAGAAGAGCACCGCCGGCAGCAGCGCGGCCGCCATGATCTGCGGGTAGGTGGTGCGCAGCAGTTCGACCATGATGAAGGCACCAGCGCCCATCACCGGTGGCATGATCTGGCCGCCCGATGATGCGACCGCCTCGACGGCGCCTGCCATCGGCGCGGGGTAACCAAGCCGCTTCATTGCGGGCAACGTTACAGCGCCGGTTGACGCGACGTTGGCCGACGCCGACCCCGAGATCGTGCCGAACATGGCGGACGCCACCACCGAGACCTTGGCCGCACCCGCCCGCCGCCGGCCCGCGAGCGCCACGGCTGCGGCCATGAAACCGCGTCCGGCTTCCCCTGCACCGATCATCGCGCCGAGAATGACGAAGATCGCGACCACATCCACCGAAACGCCGGTGAGTTGCCCCCAAAGTCCGCCTTCGGTGATGACCAGCGTCCCGATGAAGCTCTCAAGCGGCAGACCCGGATGGCCCAATTCGCCTGGCAAGGCGTCGCCGAACAGGCCGTAGAGCAAAGCGAGCAGCGCAACCGCCGGCAGCGCCCACTTGACGTGGCGGCGCGCCATTTCGAGGGCGAGCGCGAGCAAACCGACGCCCAGCGCCATCTGCCAGCCGTTCGCAATCCGCCCGTACTGATCATCGAGCGCCACATGGTTCAGCGCGATGTACAGGCAGCCGACGAGTCCGATGAGGAACCAGGCGCCATCGATCAGCCGACCAAGAACGCTGCGCGGGGCGCTGGTGAAGACGAACACAAACGGCAGCGCCAACGCGATGTGGAGCGGCCGCGACACCAAATTTGAAAGGAGGCCGGCGAAGATTAGCCAAACGTGGAAGGCGACGCATAGGACGGCGGCGGCCTTCATCAACGCGTAAAGCGCGTTCGCGGCCGGGCCTGAGCCGCGCGGCTGCGCCTTGCCGACATCGCCGCCGTCAACGCCAGCATCGCTACCGCCTGCGTCATCGCTGCCGCGCGCGCGCTTCGTTTCAGCGCTAACCGGCGCGCCGGGCTGCCCCCTCATGTCGGACAGCCCTGTACGCGCTCATGACAAGCCGGCGCGGCGCGTGCGCAACCCCACACGCGCAGCAACGCCCACAAGCGCAGCCACGAGTGACGCGCAGCGAGGATCACTGCAGCGCTGCGGGAACCTTCACGCCGATCTCGTTGTAGTACTTCAGCGCGCCGGGATGCAGCTTGCCGTGGATGGCCGCGAGCATGGCCGGCGTCACGCCTTTCCACCAGGCGTTGGCCTTCGCCATTTTGGCTTTCTGCTCCCAGAACGTTTTGGTGAGCTGGTAGGCCACATCGTCCGGCATGTCGCTCAGCGTGTAGGCCACCACCGGCAGGGAGGTTGTGACGATGTCACTGTCGACGCCTGGGTATGTGCCTTTCGGGATCACGATACGCGTGCGCTTGGTGATTTTGATCTGCGCATCGTCCATCGATAGCACCCGGATCTTGGTCCCGGCACCGGCCGCAATCACGTTGGGCGCGGGCCATGAGCCAGCCGTCGCAAAGCCGTCAACCTTGCCGTTCTTGAGCGCGGCGCCCGCGGCCGAGAGTTCGACATTCACGAGTTTCACTTTGTCACCAACGCCGAACGCCTTGAAGTTTTTGCGTGCTTCGCGTGCGCCAAACGAGCCCTTGCCGATGATGAAACTCTTGCCGGCAAGATCGGCAAAGGTTTTCACGCCGCTGTCAGCCCGCACCACGTAGTGCATGGTCAGCGAGGGGATCGGAAACAGCGCGCGGATTTTGTCGTAAGCGGGGTTCTTCGGCTGAAACTTCGCTTTGCCGGCTTGCGCGAGCCGCACCAGCACCGGCGGCGTCGTGAACACGTAATTGCCTTTACGAACGCTCGCTTCCTTCACGTTTTGGACCGAGCCTTGGCTCTCTTCGATGGTGACGATGATCGCGCCGTTTGAACCGGCTTTCATCGCCTGCGCGATCTGCACGGCCATTTGGTAATAGGATGAGGTGGATTTCGCGGACTTGTAGGTCACACGGGTCTCGGCGTGTGCGGGTGCGGTGAACGCCAAGGTGAGCGCGGCCATGGCGCCGGTTGCCGCGGCGACGCTGGCGCGCCCCGCAAGGGTTGTTGTGATCATGATGGTGTCCTCCCGGTTCTGTGTTTGGTCGTTTGTGCCAGCATGATCCTGGCCCGGCAAGACGCAGACGAACCGCGTTCGCTACGGCAAAGACGGTGCCCCGCCAGAAGGGCACAACTTGCGCGGTATGACTGGACAGCACGCACGCGCGTGCTAGCCTGCGACATATGGAGTGCAGAGCAGCCGCTTTCAGCGATCAGCCTTTGGCGACGCAGCGCGTTAGCCAAGGGTTCCGATGCGGGGGTTACCCTCGTGAAAATGGGGCGCGGTTTGGACTGTTCCGGTCCGCGTTGTGGCCGGTGATGGCCCTCTTGCTCTGCGTGACGTTGGGCGCCTTCAGCCCTCAAGTGGCCAAGGCCGAGCCGGCTGCAACCTTCATCCAGCCATCCGGTGCAGGCGTCGTGGTTGCACGCTCCGGTGGGCCCGTCTCGCCGCCTCAGAGCCTCTGGCAGGCGCGCAAGGCCCCGCACACCAGCCTCATTGCACAACGGCGTGTTTGGCGCACGCAAACGTTGGTCGCGCCCAAGGTGCCGTGCCGCTGTCGTTACGACGGGCTAAAATTTGAGCTGGGCGAGACCGTGTGCATGCGCGCGCCCGGAGGCGGGTTGCGCCGGATGAAATGTGATCGGGTGCTGAACAACACGTCGTGGACGTTCGTTGGCAACGGATGTGACGGACTATCCTAAAGGCGGGACGCCGAACGTAACGACGCGTCTGCAGCACAATCAGCGTCCCGAGCAGCGCGCCCGCCGTTCAGGCGCACCGAGTAGACGTGACGTCAGACCTTGCCGCCGTAGGCGACTTTCCATTGCGACCAGTCGCTGCCCGCGCCAACCACGCAGGCACGCCCATCGGTGGTCGTCAGCAGCATCGTCCAAGATCCCGTCTTCGACACGAAGACTTCCATCACCCGCTTCGCGCCCACTTTGCCGAACGCGCGGCGCTGTTCGCCGTGACGAGTCTCAAGCTGCTTGATGATGTCGGCCCGCATGCCGCAGGGCACCATGCCAGCGTTTACCTTTGTTAGCGCCGCTGGTGCAGCGGTGAGCATCGCCACCGCGACCGCCCCCATAAGACCGGCACGCAAGGCGGCTCGACCGCGTTCGTGAGGAGGCTTCGTTGTCGAGGAGGCGCGAAGGAACGGTACAGACGTAGGCATGGCATGAACTCCGGTGCCGACCGGCGCCATGCCGGTCCTGCGAAGGGCCCAGTCTGTTGGGCCCACGGCTTGAGGGGATAAGTGTCGCAGGCCGAAGCGGTTCCCGCAGGTGTCATGTGGTGACCCGGCGCGGCGCGTCGCGATGACGGTTGGCTCTTCGGGGGGGCGCCAGAACGGCGGCGATAGCGCGACCAGCTAAGCACACTCAAGTTGTGCATATGCCGGTCGCACCGCAGTTTCCGGTTCTTCCGTTTGCATCGCTCGTGCACAACCGCGAGACCGCCGCGCAGCAGGAGATTCTCGATGACCACCCGTGTGTTTATGAACCGCGATTTCTTCGCGAGACCCTCCCGCACCATGGCCCGCACCATGTCCCTGGCCATGGGCGCCTTGGCGATCTCGCTCACCCTTGGGGGCAGCATCGGCGCTGCGCATGCGTGCAATAATCCGCAGGCGCTTGGCGTCTCCCGCACGATCGAGGTCGACACCACCGCTGGCCCGGGGTTCGGCTTCCAGCACTACCGCGACTACGATTTTCTGCAGCCGGGCGAAGTTGTCCTGACGTTCGATGATGGCCCACTGCCCGGCAAAACCACCGCCGTGCTCGACGCGCTGAAAAAGCACTGCACCAAGGCGATGTTCTTCTCGGTGGGCAAATTGGCGGTCGGCTATCCGCATATCCTGCGCCGCGCGGCCGCCGAGGGGCACACCATCGGCACGCACACCTGGTCGCATAAGAACCTGTCACGGATGTCGCGCGACCAGTTGGTCGACCAGATCGAGCGCGGCGCCAGCGCCGTGCGGCTGGCGATCGGCGATAAGGCAGCGCCGTTCTTCCGGTTCCCGTTCCTGAAGGACTCAGAGACGGCGATCAAATACCTGTCGGGACGTGACCAGGGGATCTTTTCCACCGACCTCGATTCATTCGACTTCAAGGAGCGCAAGCCGGCTGCGCTCATCAAGCGCGTGATGGCTAACCTTAAGAAGAAGGGCAAAGGCATCATCCTGTTTCACGACATCCAGCCGGTGACGGCGAAAGCGATGGATGCGTTCTTCACCCGCCTGAAAGAGGGCGGCTACAAGGTGGTGCACCTCACTGCAAAGGCGCCTTTGAAGACGCTCCCGGCATTCGATGAAAAGATCAAAAAGTTGTTCCGTGGCCGTGCCCGGATGGCCGGAGGGCGCCCGCTGTCGGCCGTCATGCGTACGGTGACGCCCGCCGCTGCGCAGCCCGATGCGGCCGCTGACGCGCCTCAAACGACGGCAGCCCCGGCGAACTGACCTGACCCGCCCTTCGTCGAGCTCGCCGTGCAGCAACATCGTCCACCTTTGTCGCGCCGACATCGCGCGTCTGACAGCTCTGCCCGCTTGCCGTCACACCACGCGCCGGCCATATAGGTCGCATGGCCAAGTCACCCCCCAAAAAGGCAGCCGCCGCGTCCAAGAAGAACGTCGCGACGGCCCCAAAGCGCGTCAGCAAAGGGCGAGCGAAATCCGGTAAACCGGTGCCGCCGCCTGAAGAAACCGCCGCCGGCACGCCGCAGACCAAGCCATCGCGGGCCACGCGCCGTCGCGCCAACGCCGCAGGCACGCAAACCGCTTCGTCGTCATCCGCGGTAACGCCACCCGCAAGCGCTCCACCGACGGGGTTTGGCGAAGCGCCACAGGCGGCTTTCGAGGCTGCTTCC
>JBCBJZ010000170.1:0-6899 GCA_038522635.1 Pseudomonadota bacterium
CACGGTTCCGCGCTCTTCACCCGTGGTGAAACCCAGGCCCTCGTGGTCGCCACGCTCGGCACAGGCGATGATGAACAATTCATCGACGCGCTCGAAGGCACCTACAAAGAGCGCTTCCTGCTGCATTATAACTTCCCCCCCTTCTCGGTCGGCGAAGTTGGGCGCACGGGCTTCACGGGGCGTCGCGAGATCGGCCATGGCAAGCTGGCCTGGCGTGCCGTCCACCCGTTGCTGCCTGAGCACGAAGCCTTCCCCTACACGCTGCGGGTGGTCTCCGAGATCACCGAGTCGAACGGCTCATCCTCGATGGCGACCGTATGCGGTACCTCGCTGGCGCTGATGGATGCGGGCGTGCCTTTGGAGCGGCCGGTTGCCGGCATCGCCATGGGCCTCATCAAAGAGGGCGACGACTACGCGGTTCTCTCCGATATCCTCGGCGATGAAGACCACCTCGGCGACATGGACTTCAAGGTGGCCGGCACCGAGAAGGGCGTGACCTCGCTGCAGATGGACATCAAGATCACCGGCATCACCGAAGAGATCATGAAGGTTGCCCTGAAGCAGGCCCGCGAAGGCCGCCTTCACATCTTGAACGAGATGGCGAAGGCCATGGGCGAGGCGCGCGGTGAACTGGGCGAGTACGCACCGCGCATCGAAACGATCCAGATCCCGACCGACAAAATCCGCGATGTGATCGGCTCAGGCGGTTCGGTCATCCGCTCGATCGTCGAAGAAAGCGGCGCCAAGATCGACATCGATGATGATGGCACGGTTAAAGTCGCCGCCGCCAAGAAGGAATCGATCGAGGCCGCGCTCACGCGCATCAAGGAGATCACGTCCGAACCGGAAGTGGGCGAGATCTACAAAGGCAAAGTCGTGAAGGTCGTCGAGTTCGGCGCCTTCGTGAACTTCTTTGGCCCCAAGGACGGTCTGGTCCATATCTCGCAATTGACCCAGGGTCGCCCGGAGACCGTCAACGAGGTCGTCAAGGAAGGCCAGGAGGTCTTCGTCAAGCTGATGGGCTTTGATGACCGCGGCAAAGTCCGCCTGTCCATGAAAGTCGTCGACCAGGAGACGGGCGCAGAAATCCCGCGTGCTGAAGGCGAAGAGCCCGAAGAAGATCGCGGCCCACGCCGCGGCGGCGGCGGTGGACGTCGGCGCTCACGCGACTGACGGCTGAACGGCAACGTCGGTTGCGCTCGAATGCAGGATGCGAACCTACCCTGAGCAAGCCATCCACAACCGACACTTAACGACACCATCGACGAACGGCCTCCCGCGCGGGAGGCCGTTTTCGTTTGCGCCGCTTGAAGCGCGGTCAGTGTCAAAGCGTTTGCCGCGCGCCGTTGCCACCCGCATACTTTCGCTCATGAGCCCATCACCGCACCTGCATCCGCACATCTCTCTCACGATCAAAAACCGCACGCCGCTTGCCCAAGGTCAGGCGTTCGGTGAGGTCGGTCCCTACGAGCGCATCGATGCCCGCGCCCACGTGGCGTTCGATCCCGCTTCTCCCGCCTACGCCGGCATCGTCGACCTTGAACACGCCCCCCGCAACGACGCCGGCCAAGTCGCCTACACCACCGATGTGCAAATTCTGAAGCCCGTCGACCTTACGCGCGGCAACGCGCGTTTATTCGTTGAACTCGCCAACCGCGGGAACAAGCGCTGCCTGCAGTTTTTCAACGACGCGCTTGGCAGCAACGATCCGCGCGATGGCGCCCACTTCGGCAACGGCTTTCTCATGCGCCGCGGCTACACAGTCGCCTGGATCGCCTGGCAGGGGGATTTGCTGCCCGGCAACGACCGACTGCTGCTCGACGTCCCGCGCGCACAACACGCTGACGGCTCGCCGATCACCGGCCCGGTACGCTCGCAGTTCATCGTGGACGCGGCGGGCACGCACGTCTTGCCCTTGAGCGGCTGGGTCTCGACGCGCTCCTATCCGGCCGCTTCCCTTAAGACGACGCAGGCAACGCTGACACGGCGGCGCTATCCCGACAGCGCGCGCGAGACGATTGCGCCGGACGCCTGGTCGTTCTCACGCCTTGAGGGCGGGGCCGGGCTCGACAACCAGGGCGCTGAGCGCGCGCGGCTGCCGTCGGCCACCAACATTCACCTGCACGACGGCTTCGAGCCAGGCTGGATTTACGAGCTGATCTACACCGCCCAAGACCCGCTCGTGCTGGGGCTGGGCCATGCCGCTGTGCGCGATGTCACCGGTTTCCTGCGCCACGCCGATGCGGACGCGAGCGGCACGGCCAACCCTCTGCGCGAAAGTGGGCACGGCATCGAGAAAGCCTACGCCTGGGGACGCTCGCAAACCGGGCGCTGCCTGCGCGACTTCGTCTACCGCGGCTTCAACGCAGACCCCCGCGGCGGGCGCGTGTTCGACGCAATGATGCCGCATGTTTCAGGCGGCGGGCTGATGTGGATGAACCACCGTTTCGCCAACGTGGTGCGTCCAGCCGGCCAGGAATACGAAGACCACGATACGCCGGCGGATCGCTTTCCCTTCGCCTACGCCACCTCCCGTGATCACCTTACGGGCGCGCGCGATGCCATCTGCAAGCGGCCCGACACCGATCCACTGATCGCACACACGCAGTCATCGACCGAGTATTGGCAAAGGCGTGGTTCGCTGGTGCACACCACCACCGACGGTGAAGATCTGCCACTGCCGGCGAACGTCCGCGTCTACCTGTGGGCCTCGTCGCAGCACTTCGCCGATCCGCGCGCGCTCGCACCCGTCCGCAGCGTGTGCCGTGAGGACAGCAACATCATCAAGACGTCGATGTTGTTTCGCGCCATGCTGGATGCGCTCGATGCCTGGGCGACCACGGGCGCGGAGCCACCAGCGAGCCGTATCCCAACGCGCGGCGATGGTACGCTGGTCGACGGGCCAACTTGGGCGCAGCGCTTTCCCGCCATCCCCGGCGTCATGCGCCCGCGCGGGCCGGCGTCGCTCAGCCTGCTGGACTACGGCAATGGTACGAGCGCCGGCATCCTCGCTGAGCCGCCCCACGACACAGGCGAACGCTACACCACCTTGGTGCCGGTCACGGACGGCGATGGCAACGAGACCAGCGGGATCGCTGTGCCGACGGTGGCTGTACCGCTTGCCTCGTTCACCGGCTGGAACATTCGCACGCGCGCACACGGCCACGGCGCGATGCACGCCTTTAGCGGATCAACGCTGCCGTTTCCGCGCGATGTGCGTGAACAGGCGCAGACCGGCGACCCGCGGGCCTCGATCACCGAGCGTTACGCCGACAGGAGTGCGTATCTCGACGCCGTGCGCGCGGCGAGTACAAGCCTCGTCGGGGCGCGACTCATGTTGGATGAGGACGTTGAGCGCTGTGTCCTCGATGCGACCGCGCTGTGGGACTTGGTCATGGCTTGACCCCGCAGCGGGCGGCGTGTGGCGGACGGGCCGTCACCCGCCGGCGATCTGCGGCATCACATGGACTTCGCTCGTCTCGCCGATCGGCTGCAGCAACGTATCCTGGTAGATCTGCCCGTCGATGGCGACGGCCAGACCTTCCTCTAAATGCGGTGCCATGGCGGGGAACCGCTCGGCAAGCTGGCGGAACAGCTGTTGGATCGACCGCGCGGGCAGGTCGACCTCTTCGGTGCCATCGGCGAACCGCTTCAAGTTGCCCACCAGAACCACGCGCGCCATGGCCCGCTCCCGTTGCCTGTTCGCTTCGCCGCCGGCTGCGGTCGGCGGGTTAGATCTTTGCCGTACCGGCCGCCCGTGCCTCGTCGAGCGCGGCCAAAACCCGTGGCGGCGACATCGGCAGTTGCGTGAAGCGGATGCCGGTCGCATCGTGCATGGCCGCCGCAAGCGCTGCCATGGGCGGGACGATCGGCGTCTCGCCCACGCCCTTCACACCGTAAGGATGCGCCGGATTGGGCACCTCGACGATCACCGTATCGATCATCGGCACGTCCGACGCGACGGGCACACGGTAATCGAGGAAGCCCGCGTTCTGCAGGCGGCCATCTTCGCCGTAGATGTATTCCTCGTTGAACGCCCAGCCGATGCCTTGCACCGCGCCGCCTTGGAACTGCCCCTCGACGTAGGCTGGATGGATCGCGCGACCGGCATCCTGGATGACGGTGTAGCGCAGCACGGTGGCGCGGCCCGTTTCGGGGTCCACCTCCACGTCGGCGATGTGGGTTCCGAAGCTCGGTGCGGCGCCTTGCGCGCTCAACCGCGAGTAGCCGACGATCGGCCCACCCGTCTTGCCTGCGACGCGCGCGATCTGGGCAAGCGTCATCGGCTCATGGTCGCCCGCGTTCGGGCCGGCGGGACGTGCTGCACCCTGCTCCCAAACGACCGCATCTTCGGGCAGTTCCCAAAGCTGTGCAGCGCGCGCCGAAGCTTCACGGATGATATCGCGCGCGGCCTCAACGGTTGCCATGCCGCTGGAGAAGGTCGCGCGGCTGCCGCCGGTCAAAAAGTTGTAGCCGAGCACGGCGGTGTCACCGATCAAGACGCGAATGTCTTTGATGTCGATGCCCAATTCTTCCGCCGCCATCATCGTGAGCGACGCGCGCAAACCGCCGATGTCGGGCGTGCCGGCCATCAGCGTCAGGGTACCGTCCTCATTCAGCACCAGCGAGACGCTGGTCTCCCCGCCGATGTTGAACCAAAAGCCGCTGGCGATGCCTCGCCCCTGGTTGGGCCCGAGCGGCGCCTTGTAGTGGTCCGACGCTTCGGCGGCTTCCAACGTTTCCGTCAGGCCGATCGCCCCGAACTTCGGTCCGTAGGACGACTGCGTGCCTTCGCGCGCGGCGTTCTTCAGCCGAAACGCGATCGGGTCCATGCCGATCTTGCGGGCCAGCTCATCGATCACGCTTTCGACCGCAAACTCGGCCGCGGGGCCGCCGGGTGCGCGGTAGGCTGCCGTCTTCGGGCGATTGGAGAGCACATCGAAGCCCACCGTGCGCACATGCTCAAGGTCGTAAGGGGCAAACGCGCACATCGCACCCGGCCCAACCGGTGACCCCTGGAACGCGCCCGCGTTGTATTTCAACAGCGCATCGGCCGCGGTGATGCGCCCATCTTCTTTGATACCGATCTTGACGGTGATCTGCGTTCCCGATGTCGGCCCCGTCGCCTTGAAGCAGTCCTCGCGCGACATCACCATTTTGACGGGTTTGCCGGTCTTCTTTGATAGCGCCAGCGCGACCGGCTCAAGATAGACCACGGTCTTGCCGCCAAAGCCGCCTCCGATCTCCGATGCGGTCACCCGGATCTTGGAGGTGTCCATGCCGAGCAGCCGCGCGCAGTGCGCACGGACCGTCCACGGGCCCTGCGTGGTGCACCACAGTTCCGCTTGGCCGTCCTCGGCGACGTTCGCCACGCAGGCGTGCGGCTCAATGTAGCCCTGGTGCACCTCGCGCGTGTCGAACACGCGCTCAACGATGTGGTCCGCGGCGGCGAAGCCTGCATCAAGATCGCCGTGACCGAACTCGACCCGTTTGGCGATGTTCGAAGGCGTCGACGGCGTCTCATCGAGCCCCATCGTGAAGATGTAGTCGTGCAGCAAAGGCGCATCATCCGCCATCGCCTCGATCACGTCTTGGACGTGCGGCAGCACCTCGTATTCGACCTCGATGAGCTTGAGCGCTTGCTTCGCGATCCGCCCATTGATCGCCGCCACCGCAGCCACAGCATGGCCTTCGTAAAGCGCCTTCTCGCGCGCCATCACGTTGCGGACGATGTCCTTGTAGTTGACCATCATCTCGCCGGCCGGGACGAAGTCGGAGACCTGCTCTTCGAAGTCATCACCGGTGACGACGGCTTTCACGCCCTTAAGCGCCAGCGCCTTCGACGCATCGATGCTTTTGATGCGGGCGTGCGGATGCGGTGAGCGCAGCACCGCGCCGTGGATTTGACCCGGCATATTGAAGTCCGCGCCGAAGCGAGCCCGGCCGGTGACCTTGTCGATGCCATCGGGGCGGACCGGCCTGGTGCCGACGTATTTGAAATCCCGCGCGAGAGCATCTTTGACACGTTCCTGCATGGTCTCAGGCTCCTCTCATGTCTGCGGCGGTGTCCATCACGGCCCGCACGATTTTGTCGTATCCGGTACAGCGGCAAAGATTGCCGGCCAGCCAGTAGCGCACTTCCGTTTCTGTCGGATCCGGATTGCGCTCCAGCAGCGCTTTGGCGGCCACCAGGATGCCAGGTGTACAGATCCCGCATTGAAGGGCGGCATGCTCCAAGAATTTTTCCTGAAGCGGGTGCAGCTCCTCGCCACGGGCCATGCCCTCGATGGTGTCGACCCGCGCGCCCTGGGCTTCGACGCCCAACACAAGGCAGGCGCAAACGAGGCGGCCGTCCATGGTCACCGAGCATGCGCCGCAGTCGCCCGATGAGCAGCCTTCCTTGGTGCCGGTGAGCTCAAGTTCGTTACGCAGGACGTCGAGCAGCGTGTCGTGCGTGTCGCACAGGAACTCGACCTCGTCGCCGTTCACGGTGGTGGTGACGTGATGCTTGGCCATGTTTCGCTTTCATGATGTTGAGTGCCGAGGCGGACGTAGACGCTCACAATAGCGCCCTGACGCGCCGCCGTAGGTCAGATGATCGAGCCTGCGCGCGCGAGCCCGCCCAGGCTAGCTCGCCGTGGCGCGCGCGTAGGCGTCCTGCGCCGTGCGTCGCGCCAAGACGCCAGCGACATTGGTGCGGAACGTGACGGTGCCGCGCTTATCGTCGATCGGGCTGCACGCGGCCTTCGCTGCTGCATCGAGTGCGCTCAGCGCCGGCTCATCGAGTGTGCTGCCGACAATCGCACGGCCGCATCCGTGACCAGCAGCGGTTTCGCTGCCACCGCGCCGAGGCTGACCCGTGCGGCGGTGATTACACCGGTTTCATCGCAGGTCAGCTT
>JBCBJZ010000171.1:0-6898 GCA_038522635.1 Pseudomonadota bacterium
CGCGATCTCTTCAAAAGATAATGGACGCTACCAGCGATGATGGACGCCACCAGCGTTGCTGAGCACCTACTTTCGCGCGTTCAGCGACGTGCGCGGCGGCGACCGACGTAACACGGGCGCGCCTCAACCGAGCAGGACCAGCCCGATCCGGCACGACCGCAGCTCACGCCTTTGGAAACGGCGCGGCGGTAACTTGCCCAACGCGAGCCGTATTCCCACCCCGTGAAGTCGCGCCAGGCCTGGATCGCCGCGCGCATCGCTCCGCGTTTGCTGGCACCACTGCCCTGACCCGAGTGGTAATGATCGGCCATGCAGGTGCGCCCCCGCACCGTGGTCCAGGCGTGCATGCCGGCAAGACCTGAATCCTGGGCGACGGCCGTGCCTGACATCGCGACGGGGCTTGCCAGAATGCCCATGCCGATAAGGATGGCTGCTGCCATCGGCTTACCGATGGTGGCCCAAGCCGCGATACGCTCGCCGGCCGCAAAGTTATGACGCATACGCAGGATACTCCACTCGCATTCCAAAACGGCGCATCAACGTGCAGCACCGTTGCCACTTAGAAGTTGTAAACACCTTTTCATCTCACGCCGGTGCCAGGTTGGCTGTAGCGATGCCGCCACAGCGCAGGCCACACGGCCTGCATGCGCGTTTGCACAGTCCAGCCTCGATCACCGGCTCGACGGCCATTCATCCAAGACCCGTGCCACAGCTGATGCGAGCGATCGCAGCTCCGCGAACAAAACGTCAGCGCAGCAGCGTTGCTGACACGAACGGCGTGAGCGAAGATGCCTACGCGGGCTCCCGCGCTTAACAGCGCTCGGATAGATCCCAGAACAATCGCGCCCAATCAAAAGGGCCGCGCAACAGGGCCAAGCGCGGTCCAGCGATCTGAAGGAATGGTGAGATGGAACGGACGAAACCGAATGCGAAAATCAAGCCGGACCAACTGCGTTCCAAGGCCTGGTTCGATAACCCTGCCAATGCTGACATGACCGCGCTCTACCTGGAGCGCACGATGAACTTCGGCCTGACGCTGGACGAACTGCAGTCGGGCAAGCCGATCATCGGGATCGCGCAAACGGGCTCAGACATCGCGCCGTGCAACCGCCATCACATCTTCTTGGCGCAGCGCGTGCGAGAAGGCATCCATGAGGCCGGTGGCGTCGCCTTCGAGTTTCCCATCCACCCCATCCAGGAAACCTGCAAGCGTCCCACCGCCGCGCTGGACCGCAACCTGCAATACCTGTCGCTGGTCGAAGTGCTTTACGGCTACCCGATCGACGGCGTGGTGCTCACCACGGGCTGCGATAAGACCACGCCTGCGCAATTGATGGCGGCCGCGACCGTCAACATGCCGGCGATCGCGCTGTCGGGCGGGCCCATGCTCAACGGCTGGTTTAAGGGCGAGCGTACCGGCTCGGGCACCATCGTTTGGAAGGCGCGCGAGATGATGGCGCGCGGCGAGATCGACTATAAGGGCTTCGCCGAATTGGTCGCCTCTTCCGCGCCGTCTGCAGGCCATTGCAACACCATGGGTACCGCGTCCACGATGAACGCGCTCGCCGAAGCGCTTGGCATGTCGTTGCCGGGCTGTGCAGCCATCCCCGCGCCCTACCGTGAGCGCCAGCAGATGGCGTACGCAACCGGCAAGCGGATCGTCGATATGGTGTGGGAAGACCTCAAGCCGTCCGACATCATGACCCGCGATGCGTTCGACAACGCGATCGCCGTGAATTCCGCAATCGGCGGCTCCACCAACGCACCGATCCATTTGAACGCGATCGCGCGGCATATGGGCGTCGAACTCGATAACGATGACTGGGAGCGGCTGGGCTACGACATTCCCTTGCTGGTCAACCTGCAGCCGGCCGGTGCCTACCTTGGCGAAGAGTTCCATCGTGCGGGCGGCGTGCCAGCGGTGATCGCTGAGTTGATCGACGCGGGGCGCATCAACAACCGCGCGATCACCGTCAACGGTGCGACGTTGCACGCCAATTGCGAAGGCCAGCACGCCTGGGATCGCGACGTGATCAAGCCCTACGGCGAACCGATGCAGAAGGCGGCGGGCTTCCTCAACTTGAAGGGCAACTTGTTCGACAGCGCGATCATGAAAACAAGCGTGATCTCGGCAGATTTCCGCCGGCGCTACCTTTCGGACCCCAAGGACCCGGACGCGTTTGAGGGCCGCGCCATCGTTTTCGATGGGCCTGAGGACTACCACCACCGGATCGACGACCCCGCCCTCGAGATCGATGAGCATTGCATGTTGTTCATGCGCGGCACCGGCCCTGTTGGCTACCCCGGGGCCGCCGAAGTCGTGAACATGCGAGCCCCGAACTACCTGCTCAAGACGGGCGTCAACGAACTTCCTTGCATCGGCGATGGGCGCCAATCGGGGACGTCGGGTTCACCGTCCATCCTCAACGCGTCACCCGAAGCGGCGACCGGCGGCGGGCTTGCCCTTTTGCGAACGGGGGACCGGGTGCGCATCGACCTGAAGAAGCGGCGCGCCGACATTTTGATTTCAGCCGAAGAGTTGGACGCGCGGCGTCAGGCGCTGCGTGATGCTGGCGGGTATCCATACCCTGCGCATCAGACGCCCTGGCAGGAAATTCAGCGCGGTCTGATCGATGAACTTTCAAACGGCATGGTTCTGAAGCCGGCCGTCAAATACCAGCGCATCGCGCAAGCGCCCGGCGGCGCCGACGCTCCCAAAGGCGTCCCCCGCGACAACCACTGATAGCGGCCGACCGCACGCCGATGCGGTGGCTTCGGCGGCGTAGGCACGGAAGGGCGAGGGTTGGTTAACGCAACCCGCGTTGCCCATGCTGTGATCGGACACGTGTCGATGGCCGCCGACGCCACGGCACTGGGCCGCTTGCATCTGCCCCTCTTGCATGGTGCTCTGCGCGTGGAAGCGGTCAGCCCACCGGGTTCGCGCTTCACGATCCCCATGGCCTGCGACACGGGCCTGCGACACGGGCCTGCGACACGGCCCCTTCCACGGTGGGCGGGGAGCGGTTAGGGTCGCGGTGCCAAAAAACGCCAGCGCGGCGCCCAACGATCCGCGCACCATCTGGAGGAAGAACCATGGCGGAAGGGAACGGGAAAACATGCTGCGGCCCGGGCTACGCTTCGCCCGCCGAAGCGATGAAGGCTGAACGCGAAAAGCTGCTCTACACCGTCGCGCTGTACGTCGGCACCGGCATCGAGAAACCGGACTACCTGGCGACCGTCGACGTCGATCCGGCAAGCCCCACCTATTCGCAGGTGGTTGCGCGCACCCCCATGCCGCAGGTTGGCGATGAATTGCACCACTCGGGCTGGAACGCCTGCTCTTCGTGCAATGACGACGCCAGCAAGGAGCGCAAATACCTGCTCCTGCCCGGCGTGCGCACATCCAACATCAACGTCATCGACACATCGGATGCGAAAAACCCGAAGGTCCACAAGGTGATCTCGGGCGACGACATCAAGGCCAAGACCAACCTGTCGGGCCCGCACACCGTGCACTGCCTGGGCGCCGATATCATCATCTCCATGCTGGGCGACGCCGACGGCAACGCACCGGGCGGCTTCCTGCACATCAACGAAGACTTCGAGATCGTCGGCCGCTGGGAAAACGACATCACCGGCATGAATTACAACTACGATTTCTGGTACCAGCCCCGCCACAACATGATGGTGAGTTCGGAGTGGGCCGCCCCCAACACCTTCATGCCGGGCTTCGACTTAGATGACGTGGCGAAGGGCAAATACGGCCACTCGATCCACTTCTGGGACTTCAAGGGCAAGCGCATCGAGCGGTCGGTGGATCTAGGCGAAGAGGGCATGATCCCGCTCGAAGTGCGCTTCCATCACAACCCGGATTCGACGCACGGCTACGTCGCCGCCACGCTCTCCTCAAACGTCTTCCACTGGCACAAGAACGGCGCCGGCGTGGAGGTGAACAAGGTGATCGACATCCCCACGATCGACGTCGAGGGCTTCCCCGTGCCAATGCCCTCGCTGATCACCGACATCCTCATTTCGATGGATGACAAGTACCTCTACTTCTCCAACTGGCTGCATGGCGACCTGCGCCAGTACGACATCTCCGACCCTGCCAACCCCAAGATGACCGGCCAGGTCTGGCTTGGCGGGCTGCTCGGCAAGGCGCCGACGGTCAACGGCGTGGACGTGCACGGTGCCCCGCAGATGATCCAGTTGTCCCTTGATGGCAAACGGCTCTATGCGACCACCTCGCTGTTCTCCACCTGGGACAACCAGTTCTACCCGGCGATGAAGGATGCGGGGGCGCAGATGTTCCTGATCGATTGCGACACCGAGAACGGCGGGATGACGATCAACCCCGATTTCGTGGTCGATTTCGGCAAGGAGCCGGATGGCCCCTCGCGGTGTCACGAGATGCGCTACCCGGGCGGCGATGTGACGAGCGACATCTGGCTTTAGCCCCAGGGTGACTTGCCAAGCAGGCTAGAGCTACGGGGCCGAGCGGGCAAAGCGTTCAGCCTCCCTGGCGTCGATTTTCGGGCTCACCTAGGGTGATCCCGATCCATCGCCTACTGCCCTAGGGCCTCGCTTCGGTTGCAAACCGGGGCGCGCGAATTATAGTCCCGCCCAACCGCGTCCCGGACCTCCGGGTCGCCCTGGCGCCCCTTCAGTGCCACCCTATATGACATCGCGGTTCAAGCTGAGGCACCTGCGGCCGCTCCAGGCCGTCCGGTGCCGCGCCCGCTTGGCCCTGCCCCTTTTTTCGTGAGGACCAGCCTGTTCATGTTCATCCAACCGGCCTACGCGCAAGGCGCTGGCGGCGCCAACGACCTGATCGGCACCATCGTACCGATCGTCCTGATGCTGGCGATCTTCTATTTCCTGCTCATCCGTCCGCAGCAGCGGCGCATGAAAGAGCACCGCGAGATGGTCGATAACGTACGGCGCGGCGACGAGATCGTGACGTCCGGCGGGATTGTTGGCAAAGTGACCAAACTGATCAGCGATGCTGAGATCCAGGTGGAAATCGCTGAGAACACGCGGGTGCGGCTGATGCGCGGCACCATCGCCGAGGTACGCTCCAAGACTGAGCCGGTGAAGGACTAGCGGTCCGTTCAACTGAGCGGCTGCGACCTGCCCCGTTTGACGCAGCCGCGTTGACGCAGCGCGGCGCGGCTCCACCCGCGTCGCACGCGCCCCATTCACAAGACGCGCGCGCAGGCTTATATCGCGCGCACACGCGTTCATCCCACCGTCCAACGGCAAAGGCGCCGGCATGTTGCACTTCTCGCCCGTTAAGATCGCCACCATCATCGTGATTTGCCTGCTCGGGTTGCTCGGCGGGGTGCCGAACTTCTTCGCCAAAGACACGGTGGAAACGTGGCCGAACGTGCTGCCCAAGAGCCAGATCACGCTGGGCCTCGATCTTCAGGGCGGCGCGCACCTGCTGCTGGCCATGAACGTCAAGGAACTGCAAGACGACTGGTTGAAGACGATTGCGGGTGATGCGCGGGCCGGGCTGCGGCGGGCCCGGATCGCAACGCGGGGCCGCCCTGCGGTGGCCGGTGATTTCGTGCGTGTGCGGCTGCGCAACGTTGCTGATGCTGAAAAGGCGATGACCACGCTCAATGCCCTGCGCCAGCAGGTGGGCAACGTGCTGCTCGGGACGCAAGGCTTCGATCTCACCGTCACCAACCGGGGCGATGGCATCATCACGCTGACGCCGACCTCGCTGGCCATCAACGAACGCACCACGAACGCGATCGGGGCGGCGATTGAGACCTTGCGCCGGCGTCTTGACGGCTTGGGCACCACCGAGCCCAGCATCGTGCGCCAGGGGCGCGACCGCATCTTGGTGCAGTACCCTGGTATTAAAGGCGATAAGATCGCGCGGCTGAAGAACATCATCGGCAAGACCGCCAAGATGACGTTCCATTTGGTCCACCCGACGATCACGGCGCAGGAAGCTGCGCAGACCCGCGTGCCGCTTGGCTACAAACTCGTGCGCTCGGTGGATGAAGGGGGCGGGCAAGAGCTGATCGCCACGCGCGCGATGCTGTCGGGTGAGGACCTGGTCGACAGCCAACCCTCGTTCGACCAGCGTAACCAGCAGCCGATCATCACGTTCCGCTTCAATCAGCGCGGCGCACGGATCTTCGGCCGGGTCACGCGCGACAACGTGCGCCGACGCTTCGCGATCGTGCTCGACAACGAGGTGATCTCAGCACCCGTCATCAACGAACCGATCCTGGGTGGCGCCGGCCAGATCAGCGGCGCCTTTACGGTGCAACAAACGAACGACCTTGCGTTGCAATTGCGCTCCGGCGCGCTCCCCGCGACGCTGACGATCGTGGAAGAGCGCACGGTTGGGCCAAGCCTCGGTGCCGACTCGATCACGGCCGGCATCTGGGCTGCCGCCGTTGGCGCCCTGCTCGTCGCCGCTTTCATCCTCTATTGCTACGGCTTCTTCGGCGTGTTCGCCCTCATTGCGGTGTTCCTGAACCTCTCGCTCGTGGTGGCCATGATGAGCTGGCTCGGTGCCACGCTGACGTTGCCCGGCATCGCAGGTCTGGTGCTGACCGTGGGTATGGCGGTTGACGCCAACGTGCTGATCTACGAGCGCATCCGCGAGGAACAGCGCAACAAAAAGACCCCGATCATGGCGATCGAAGCGGGCTACAACCGCGCGCTTGGCACCATCATTGACTCCAACGTCACCACCCTGATCGCCGGCGTTGTCATGTTCTGGCTGGGCTCCGGGCCGATCCGCGGCTTCGCGGTGACGCTGTCACTCGGCATCCTGACCACCGTCTTCACCGCCTTCACCGTCACACGCATGCTGGTCGCTCTCTGGGTTGCGTCGCAGCACAAGAAGAGCCGCACCATCCCGCAACCGATCTAG
>JBCBJZ010000172.1:0-6849 GCA_038522635.1 Pseudomonadota bacterium
GAACCGACATCTAAGCTTTTGTTTTACCGTTCATCTTTCGCCTCAGGTGACTGCACCTGAGGCGGATGAACTCTAAGTACAAAGCGGTGAGCGTGATGTCGCGCCAGACCGCTTTGCCACACACCGACGAACACGATCCGGAGTTGCGGCGATGGCGGCGGCCTTCAAATTCGAACTTGTGAGCCCCGAGCGCATTTTGATGTCGGAAGACATCGTGGAGGTGCTGTTGCCGGGCACCGAAGGCGATTACACCGTGCTCGCCGGCCACGCGCCCGACATGTCGATCCTGCGCCCAGGCGTGCTGAAGATCAAAACAGCAGCCGGCAAGGATGAGCGCATCCTGGTGTACGGCGGTCTGGCGGAGAAATCCGGCGAGCAGCTCACCGTGCTCGCCCAACGTGCCGTCAACACGGAAGGTGTCGATGCTGCGTGGATTGATGCCCAAAAGGCGGACGCACGCAGTGCCCTCGACGCCGCGAAATCAGACGACGACAAGCGCCTGGCGCAAACCCTGGTCGACGAACTCGACACGTTGCGCGCCGCTTAACCAGCCGGGCCCCTGCAAGAAAGAGGGGCTCTCGCGTAGAAGATCGGCCCCCGCATAATAGTGCGGTCGGCGCAGTGCGCCGCACGCTCATGGGCGGTGGCCCGCCGCACCTACACCGGCAACACCACCGGTTCAGGCGGCGTGCGTTCGCGAATGAAGTCGGAGGCTTTGTCGCCGATCATCTGCGTGGCGGCATTGAGGTTGGCCGACAACATCGTCGGCATGATCGAAGCGTCCACCACGCGCAAGCGCTCAACCCCGCGCACGCACAAGCGGTCATCCACCACAGCCATCGGATCATCCGCCCGGCCCATCTTGCAGGTGCCCATCGGGTGGAAGGTCGTGGTGCCGCGCTCGTAAGCGATCTGCATCAGATCCTCATCGCTTTGAACGTGCGCGCCGGGGTAGGCTTCGTGCACGATGTAGGGCTGCAGCGGCTTTGACGCGAGCAGTTTGCGCGCGAGCTTCATCCCAGCGAGCAACACGCGCTTGTCGTGATCATCATCGAGGTAGTTCGGCTGGATTTCGGGCGGCTCGAAAGGATCGCGTGAGCGCGCGCGCACGAAGCCACGGCTTTCAGGCCGCTGCTGCCAGGCCGCGATGGTCATGCCGGGCTCGTCTTCAAGTTTGCCCTGAACGCCCTCGTGATAGCTCGCCGGCGTAAACGTCATCTGCAAGTCGGAACTCCCCGCGCTCTCGCCCGAATGCCAGAAGGCGTAGACCAGCGTCGGGTTGAGCGCGAGGATGCCCTTGCGGGTCAGCGCCCACTTGGCGACTTCGCGCATCAGCCGCGTGCCACGCGCCATCTCATTGATCGTATCGATGTTTTTGACCCGGGCGGTGAAGCGCGGGGCGTAATGGTCGCGAAGGTTCTCTCCGACGCCCGGCAGGTGCTGGCGCACGGGGATGCCAAGCGCGCCGAGCGTGTCGCCGTCGCCAAGGCCTGAAAGCTGCAGCAGTTGCGGCGAGTTGAAGGTGCCGCCGGCCAGAATCACTTCGCGCCGGGCTGTGACCCGGTGCGCCGCCCCTTGCGGTCCCCCCTTCATGTAGGCGATGCCGCGGGCGCGATGGCTATCGTCGTCGAACAGGATCGAGGTGGCATGCGCGCGCGTGATGACGTGCAGGTTGTTGCGCGCGCGCACGGGGTGCAGGAAGGCGCCGGCCGCGCTGACCCGGCGGCCCTTGTTGATGGTGCGCTGGGCATAGGCGACCCCTTCTTGATCGGCGCCGTTGTAATCGGGGTTGCGCGGGATGCCGTGTTGGACCGCGCCTTCGATGAACGCGTCACACAAGGGGTGACGCCAATCGAGGTCCGTCACCGTCAGCCCGCCTTCGCGGCCACGGTAGGTCGCGTCGCCCTCGCCGATGCGCCTTTCAAGACGACGGAAGTAGGGCAGCACATCGGCGTAGCCCCAACCCCGGTTCCCAAGTTGCGCCCAGTGATCGTAGTCCTGGGGCTGCCCGCGGTTGTAAATGTGCCCGTTGATCGAGCTGGAGCCGCCGAGCGTCTTGCCGCGGGGTGCGGGGATGCGCCGGCCAGCCGTATAGGCGCCGGGCTCCATGGTGTAGTTCCAGTTCACGCTCGGGTCGTAGAAGGTTTTGATGAAGCCGGCGGGAATGTGGATGAAGGGGTTGAGGTCACGCCCGCCCGCCTCCAGCACGCATACGGTGGTGGCGGGGTCCTCACTCAGGCGGTTCGCCAGCACGCAGCCCGCCGATCCTGCTCCGACGATGACGTAGTCGAACGTGTCCATGGGTGCTTCCCGTCGGTCTCTTCACCTGTTGTCGTGCGTGGCAAGAGAGGCGCGCAGCGCGTCGACCGGATCGCGCAGGCCGGCGGCCACGCGCAGCATTCCAGTACAGCGCGTGCATGGATGCAAGGTGCGCTGCAGCATGGATGGGAGGCCGCAAGGAGCCCAAGAGATCATGATGCCAGACTATGGCGCGGGCTGAACGCGGTCACGTAGCGGTACGGCTCAAGCGGCGCTGGCGGTTTGCGGATCAAGTGTGCGAGCGAACGCTTCGAGGTGGCGGCCAACCTCAATCGGGCGCTCCACATGGGGGAAGTGTCCGGCCCCGGCGATGCCCGCGTAACGGGCGTTGGGCAGGCCCACCGCCGTGCGCTCGGCGTGTTTGGCCGGCATCATTTTGTCGTCGAGCCCGGCGATCACAAGCGCAGGCGTCTCGATCGCGCCTAAGGCTTCGCGGAAATCGAACGTGGCGCTCGCCTTGAAGTCACCAAGGACGGTGTCCTGCCCGGCGCCATGCATGCGTTCGAAGCCCTTTGCTTTATAGAACACTGGCGCCGAAGGGTGCCAGCAGTAGCCCGAGAGCTTGCGCACCGTCGCCGTGTAAGCGTTGGCGAGACCGTCGAACACGCTGTCGGGCACCGCCATGGCGGCGCTGGTTCCAATCAGCACCATGCCGGCGAGCGCAGGGTGGCGGCGCTGAGCGACGTCGAGAACCACGCCGCCGCCCATCGAGTGACCGATCAGGATGACGCGGCGCAGCGCGAGCGCCTCGATGAAGCCGATGGCAGCGTCCGCATAGCCTGAGACGTGGTCGCAGCTTTCGCCACCCGAAAGCCCGTGTCCTGGCAAGTCGAGCGCGTAGAACGGCCGTGCCAAGGGCTGACCGCCAAAGCGTGCCTGCGATAGTCCCAGGAAGCCGATCGGGTCGGCGCGGTGGCGCCAGGCTTCAGGCCAGTCGCGCCCCTGACCGCCCGCACCGTGCAGCGCGACAAAGACGGGCGCTGCGGGCGCGCCGGGAACGCCGTTGTGGTGATAGTAGAGGCGACCCGCAGGTGTGGTGGCGTAGGGCATGGGCGCTCGCACGATGTCGTGGATGGCTGATGGCGACGTTGTCCCACGGCCAGGCGGGCTGCGGCAAGCGTTTGATCGGCGGTCCACTGGGACGGGGCCGGGCGCGCTTGGCAGAGCCGCGCCGCCCGGTCATGATCGCGTAATGGATCGTCTAAGCAGCGAGCAGGCTCCGCTTGGCGCTCTTCCATACCGTCCGCTCCTCTCCCCAAACAGCGAGGACTTTGCGATGACTGCAACCCCGGCGTCCCCTTCAGCCTCAAGCGCGCCCGACACGGTCGCTGATACCGTGGTCGCCTCGCTGACCGCGAACGGGATCGACACGCTCTATTGCCTGCCGGGCGTGCAGAACGACCCGTTCTTCGATGCCTTGCACCGCGCTGGAAATGCGCTCCGACCGATCCATACGCGGCACGAGCAGGCGGCAGGCTACATGGCGCTCGGTGCGGCGATGGCGAGTGGGCGCCCGCAGGCCTATTGCGTGGTGCCAGGCCCGGGCATGCTCAACACGGGCGCAGCGTTGGCGACCGCCTACGCGACGCATGCACCGGTGCTGGCGTTAAGCGGTGAGATCGCTTCCACGCTGATCGGACGAGACTTCGGCGAACTGCACGAGATCCCCGATCAACTCGGCGTCCTCAAACGGCTGACCAAGCAAGCGGAGCGACTTGAGAACCCGGTCGATGCCGCACGGTTGATGGACGCAGCCTTCGCGGCCCTGCGCGACGGCGCACCGCGCCCGGTGGGCGTGGAGGTCCCGATGGACCTATGGGCCAAGCCGACCGGGCCTTCGACCGACAGCGGGCTCCCAGCGGCCGTTGGCAAAGATGCGGCGGCAGACCTTGATCACGACGCCATTGCAAAAGCTGCCGATCACCTTGCGAAAGCCAAAGCGCCGATGATCGTGGTCGGCGGGGGTGCGCAAGCCGCTGGCGACGCGATCCGTGCGCTCAGCCACCATCTGCAAGCACCCGTGGTCGCCAATCTGCAGGGACGAGGCGTGGTGGACGCGCGTGAGCCGCTTAGCCTGACGGGGCCCGGTGGTTATGCGCTATGGCCGCAGGTCGACTGCGTTATCGGCATCGGCACGCGGTTCATGACACCGCTGCGGTTCTGGGGGAGCGACGACGACCTCACGATCATCCATATGGATGTCGCGCCCGAACGCCTGGGCGTGCATGCGCCGGTAGACGTTGGCATCGTCGCGCGCGTTGAAAGCGCCATGCCGGCGCTGCTGGAGGCGGTGCGGGCGCGTTGCGATCCCGCGCCATCGCGGGAGCAGGAGATGGCCGCGCTCGGCCGGCTGCTTGCACGAGAACAAGAGCCGTTCGCACCGCAAATCGCCTTCCTGAATGCGATCCGCAAAGCGCTGCCTGATGATGGCATCTTCATCGATGAGTTGACCCAGGTTGGCTATGTCGGCCGCTTCGCGTTCCCGGTGCATCAACCGCGCACGTATCTTTGCACCGGCTACCAGGGCACGCTCGGCTGGGGCCTGCCGACGGCGCTAGGCGCGAAAGCGGCGATGCCCGATCGTCCGGTGCTGGCGATCTCGGGCGATGGCGGCATCCTTTATGCGATCGGTGAACTCGCTACGGCTGTGCGTCATAAGCTCAGTGTGACGCTCGTCATTTTCACCGACAACGCCTACGGCAACGTGCGGCGGATCCAAGCCACGCACTACGACGGACGCACGATCGCCAGCGACCTTGCCAACCCCGACTACGTGAAACTTGCTGAAAGTTTCGGCGTGCGCGGTGTGCGGGTTGAGACGGCTAGCGCGCTTGAAGGCGTTCTGGCAGAGGTGGTCGGCGGACCCGATACGACCGTTATCGAAGTGCCGGTTGGGACGTTCTCCGACCCTTGGCCCTACATGCGCCGCCCGCGCTTGCGCGGCACGAAAGGCTAAACGCTGGTGGCCAGAGTGACAGCCCGCTATAGAGCGCGCAGCAAACATGACGGGCAGGGAGAGCAACGATGAAGCTGGTGCGGTACGGAGCGCGTGGGGCGGAGAAGCCGGGGTTGGTCGATGGCGCGGGGCAGGTGCGCGATCTGTCCGCTCATATCGAGGACATCAACGGGGCGGTCCTCGATGAAGCGAGCCTTGCAACGTTGCGCGCGCTCGACCCGGCAAGCCTGCCCGAGGTTGCTGCGGGCACGCGTCTTGGGGCTCCGATCAACGGCGTGACGAACTTCATCGCCGTGGGGTTGAATTTCGAAGATCACGCGAAAGAAGCCAATCAGCCGATCCCCGACGAGCCGATCCTGTTCAACAAGCTCACCAACTGTATCGTTGGTCCCAACGACGACGTGATCAAACCGCGTGGGTCGACCAAGCTCGATTGGGAATGCGAACTTGCGTTCGTGATCGGCAAACGCGCGCGCTACGTGGCACTCGACGATGCCGCCTCGCACATCGCCGGCTACTGCGTGTGCAACGATGTTTCAGAGCGCGCCTTCCAGCTAGAGGGCACCGGCCAGTGGATGAAAGGCAAATGCGCTGAGACGTTCGGTCCGCTCGGGCCCTGGCTCGTCACCGCCGATGAGATTGCGGACATCGATCAGCTCGGCATGTGGCTCGACGTGAACGGCCAGCGCATGCAGACCGGGAACACGAACACGATGATCTTCAATGTGCGCTTCCTGCTGCATTACATCTCGCAGTTCATGGTGCTCGAAGCGGGTGATGTGGTGACCACGGGCACGCCGCCGGGCGTCGGGCTCGGCATGAAGCCACCGGTGCTGCTGAACGTGGGCGATGAGATGCGCCTGGGCATCGACGGGCTTGGCGAACAGCACCAAAAAGTGGTGGCGTGCGACGTTTGATGGGGGGCAACAACGGCGCGATGGCTGGCGGGGCCAGCGGCGGGGGTAACGGCGACGCGCGCTCTGACAAGGGCGAGCGGCGTGACGATGGGCTCACACGGCCCTATGCAGCGCCACCCAACGACGGCGTTCCGCTTGAGGTTGCCGATGGCCTGTGGTGGGTGCGCCTGCCGCTCCCCTTTCGGTTGAACCACGTCAACATCTGGCTGATCGAAGAAGACGACGGGTTCGCTGCCATCGACTGCGGGCCCGATACGCCAGCAGTGCGCGCTGTGTGGGAGGAGCTTGCCGAAGGCGCGTTGAAGGGGCGCGCGCTAACCCGCCTGATCGCCACGCATGGGCACGTGGATCACGTCGGGCTGAGCGGTTGGGTTTGCGAACGCTTCGGCGGCATCCCCTACCATGCCTCGCTCGCCGCCTGGCTGTGGGCGCGCCATTCCTATCTTAACACCAAGCATCCGCGCTCGCCCGCCTACGCTACGTTCCTCACGCAGCACGGCGTCCCGCGAGAAAAGATCGACGCGTTTTTGGCCGATAAGCCGGTTGCCACGCTGTACGGTCCGCAACCCGATCAGTTCGTTCGCTTGGGCGATAACGGGTCGATCGGCATCGGTGCGCGGCGCTGGCGTATCGGGCCCGCAGTCGATGGCAGCGAAC
>JBCBJZ010000173.1:0-6773 GCA_038522635.1 Pseudomonadota bacterium
CGCCTTCGTGTGGCTGATCGTGGTGCTATCGATCGGTGCGGTCGGGCTGTTGTTGATGATGATCCGCGAGAACGCCGTCTCACGTGTTGCGGCGCTCTTTTACTTGGTGCCGGCGGTCACCGCGCTGATCGCCTGGGCCCTCTTCGATGAGACGTTGAGCCCGATCCAAGGGGTGGGCATGGCGGTGGTCACCATCGCGGTCATGCTCGCAACGCGCCCGGCGGCGACACAGCCAGCGGCCGCGCAGCGGTAGTCCGCGCGAAGGCGCCCGATGGTTGCGCAAGGGTCCGTAACGGCAGCCGCCGCGCCGTCGCTTTGCTGTCATTTCGTTTTGCCGCCCTGTTGCAATTGCGTCATGGTTCTCGCGGTGGGCCACCCGCAAACAGGCTTAACCTTTGAAGTTTCAAGCGTTTGTCTGCATGGATGGAGGCCGATAGGACGTTGAGGGGCCCTAAGCCTCTCGGGGGAAGGAAGTGTAAGCGTGAACCCATCCCGTCCGGACGACGCCCTTGCTGCGATTCATCGCTACCTCGATGATTTGCAGCAGCGTGAGCGCGCGCGCGGTGATACGGCCGAGCGCGAGACGGTGCGCGCCGCCGATGGTGATGCCGATGGCGAGAACGCGCCCGCCGCGCAGGCCCCCGCGAAAGGGCTGGCGCCGGCTGATCCGGTCTCACCCTTGTTGGAGGCGTCGCGGGCGCTCGTTGAACAGTTGGAGCGGCTGCTGACGCATGCGGCGCCGAAGCGCGCGCAGGCGGCGGCGCCGGCTGCCTCTGGTGACATAGAAGGCGCCGAGGTGGCCGGTGCTGCATCGACGCCGGTGATCCCCGATGACCTGACCCGGATCCGCGCGATCTCGCCGGCGCGTCAGATGCAACTCAGCGCGCTTGGTGTTTTGACCTACGCGCAGATTGCAGCATGGCGGCGTCAAGACATCGATCGCGTCAGTGCCGCGTTGGGGCTTGAGCGGACGATCACCAAGGAGGGTTGGATCGAGCAGGCGGCGCTGTTGGCCGCGCGCGCGGACCCGCCTGCTTCCGTGGTTTCAGCGTTGGTAGCGGTGCCTGCGCCCGTGTCAGCACGGCAAGCGGCCGATGAGGCGTCGTCGTCCGACGGGCCCGAGGAAGCGCCGGAGGCGCCTAACGCACCCCTTCAATCGGCTGAACCACCGGTGACGAACCAGGCCGTGGACGCTGTGCCACGGGCACTGCCATCGCTACCGCCGGAACCTGCGCCAGCGCCAGCGCCCTTGGAGCCGCAAGACGCGCGCGCCGAAGATGCGTTTCGCGCACCCGCCGGCGCAAACGAAGCGGCCGGGACGCTGGATGAGCGAGCCACGCCATCGCCTAACGGCAAGGCGCCAGCGGACGCCCCTACCGCCGCGGCAGAAGCGCCGCCGTCTGAAAACGCAGCGACGACCGCACCGGACGAACCCCCATCGATCGCACCGCCTGAGCCTTCTCCCTCGCAGTCCCCGTCTGCGCCACGCGCGCTATGCCCGCCGGCTCTGCAGGCTTCGGTGCCGGCTTTGCTTGCGTTACCACCCATGCGGACGCTACGCGGTGCGACCACTGTGCCGTCGCCGCTCGCGACAGAGCGATCAGCCGTACGGCCAACCCCTGTTGCTGCGCCGGTGGCCGACGTGATCGGTCCTGCGGCACCATCTCATGCAGAGCCTCAAGCAAGTGCTGCGGCAATGCCTGCGGCACCGCGTAGGGCGATCGCCACCGCGGCGCCGAACGATGAGACGCCTGCCGCACCTGCCGCACCTGCCGCGCCGGTGCCGCCTCGCGAGCGTTACAGCGCGGGGGTGCCTCTTGCTGTCTGTTTGACACGCCATGGTGAGGCGAGGCCCGCGTGGCGTTTGCCGCGCTCATTGCGCCCCTCCGAACCACAAGCCGAAGCGCGCTCCGAACCGGTCGCGCTTCCAGAGCCCGAATCCCCGCCCAAGCCTTCACTTGAAACGCAGGTCGCCACGCCTGCTGCGGCACCAACAGCGCAAGCGATGCATGCGTCTGCCGAACAACGGGCGTCCCAGAAGTCTCACGATCCGTCCGAGCCCCCCGAGCCCCCCGAGCCCCACGAGGCGCAGGCGAAGCACATCTTCCCGGCCACCCGGCGCGACACGGTGTGGACCTGGCATAACGAGGGCGACCGCCCATGGTCGATGCCGCATCTGGCGCTCGGCTGGATCGCGCACCAGCCTTGGGCGTTGGATGGGGCGTTGAATGGGGCGCCGACTGGGGCGCTGACAGGGACGGTCACGGGGGAGGTGACCGAAGCAGCGAACGGGGCGCCCGCTGGAGAGCTCAGAGAAGCGCTCACCGCATCGCCCGCGTCGCAGGCCCCCGACGACACGTCCGCCACCGCGCCTGCAAGCCTTCTCCAGACGGCCGAAGCCGCCGTTACGCCGCCATTACAGGGGCCGCCGCGCCGCGTCGGTCGTCGCCGTTCCGTGCCGGCGCTGCCTGCCGGGCCTGACGCGCTCATGCTGATCCAAGGGATCGACGTCAGGATTGAGGAAGGCTTGCGCACCAGCGGCGTGACCCGTTTCGCGCAGATCGCGACCTGGCGTGCGCTGGACGTTGCTCTGTTCAGCAAGCTGCTGCGGGTTGGCGGCGCGATCACGCGACAGGGATGGATTGAGCAAGCCGCGTTGCTACAACGTGGGAGGCTCACGGTGCATGCGCTGCGGGTCCTGCGCGGCGAGGTTACAGCGCTGGTGCCCAGCCCGGCACCGTCAGCCCCGCCTGAAATGCAAGCGCCGCATCATCAGTCGCCCAAGCCACCCCCTTTGCCGCCACCCGCGTCGGCGCCAGCGCCGGAACAACCCATCCGCCCACCGCCGATGCCGGATGTGCGCGCCCAACTCGATGGCCAACGCGATGAGCAACTGGCGGCCAGGTCAACACCCGGCAATCGCACCAGCACGTCCAGCTCCCACCCCATCAACGCGCCTGCAGCGTTTCGTATTCCGCGCGAACATGATACCCCACGACCCATGTCGGGTGATGAGGCCATCGCGCCCGACGAGGGGGCGAAACGGGGGCATCGCTTTGCAGATGATGATGCGCCGGCGTGGGTCATCACGGCCCCAGCCGCGCAACCGGCTCCGGATGCGTCCGGCGCTGACATCGTCGCGCATGCGCCCGATGCGGATGAGGTGGACATGCACGCGGATGAAGCGGAGGTGGTGATCCTGCCACGTCGCGATGCGTTGGGGGACGAAGACCTGATGGTCCCGGCGCTGGACCCGCCCTTTTCAACGCGCGCGCGCCGCCGCCGCACACGGTTTGTGCCCCGTCGGATCGACCCGCTTATGGGCGCACGCCTTGACTCAACCGCGCCGGGCATGGGTGATGAGGCGAGTGTGGTGATCGTGCGGCGCGAAGTGGCCGGCGACAGCGATGGGTTGGCTTAACGGCGCCCGTTGCGACCAAGAGCTGCGTACGATCTCGAAACACAAGCCCTCGCACATTCAAACCCTCGCCGGCTCAAGCGATTCCCACCTGCGCCATCGCATCTTGCAACGCTGGCAGCGTGAACGGCTTCGACAGCACATGGACACTGCCAGATGCGCCGGCCTCGGCTTGCGCTTTCGCGAGCGCTTCAGCGTAGCCCGACACGAACAACACCTTAAGCTCGCCGTTGCTTGCTCTTGCCGCTTCAGCGAGTGCGCGTCCGCTCACTTCCGGCATGTCGATGTCGGTGATCAGGATATCGATCACGCGTGAAGCGTCGAGCGATTGGAGCGCCGCGGCGGCGTCTTGGAAGGACAGCACCTCGTGGTCACCGCGCTGGGCCAAGGCCTGCGCCATCACATGAAGCGTCGCTTGATCGTCGTCCACCACCATAATGCGCGCCATGGTCGCCTCCGGTACGGTTGTCGGGTTGCGCGTCGCATTGCGTCGCTACAGCGTGACGGCGTCCGCAGGCTGTGGAAAGGTCTTTCTACAATTTCTGGTGGATATCTGCGGGCAACGGCGCATGCTTTCACCTGAGGCCCAAGGGGACAAATCAGCGGAAGCTCTTCTGCCAACGTGCTACATGACACTGCCACATTCATCGCTGATCCCTTGCAGCAAGCTTTGGCGGGTACGGAATTGGCCCGCGCAAGCCATAACAAGCGCGGCCGGGCCCACACGCACCGGTAGCGCGGTGCGCACCTCGCGGGCGCCCTCACACGTTTCACATTTCGCTTCACACCATCGGCGGGAAGGCACAGAACGTTGATCAGGCTGCAAAACATCGGTTTGCGCTACGGCAACAGCGACGAGGTGCTGAGCGACATCGATTTTCACATGCGCCCTGGTTCGTTCCACTTTCTTTCGGGCGATTCCGGCGCCGGCAAAACGTCGCTTCTGCGTTTGCTTTTCATGTCGATCCAACCCACCCGCGGGCGGATTGAGCTGTTCGGCCGCGACGTCAGCGAAGTGACGGCGGCGCAGCGCGCGCAACTGCGGCGCCGCATCGGGATCGTCTTCCAGGATTTCCGCCTGCTTGATCATCTCACCACCTGGGAAAACGTGGCCTTGCCGCTGCGCGTGATCCAGCGCCGCCCGTCCGATTACCGCGAGGACGTGACCGACCTGTTGCAGTGGGTCGGTCTTGGCGATCGCATGCATGCGTTCCCGGCAGCGCTCTCCGGCGGTGAAAAGCAGCGCGCCGCGATCGCGCGGGCGGTGATCGGTAAGCCCGAACTGCTGCTCGCCGATGAGCCGACCGGCAACGTCGACCCGCATATGGCACGGCGTCTGCTGCGGCTCTTCATCGAATTGAATCGCCTCGGCACGTCCGTCATGATCGCCACGCACGATCATCAGTTGATGCGCCAGTTCAAGGCGCCCCGTCTAAGGTTGGAACACGGCCATGTCCGAGTCGAGTGACGGCAGATCGGGCCCGCGTAGCGGCCCGCCGACGCTCCCTTACCCGCGCCGTGGTGAGACCACCGGGCGACCGGAGGGCCCTTACAGCTCGGACGGGTTCGCCGACCCGCGTACACTTCCGCTTCCCGGACAAGCGGGTGAACATCCTCGTTCGCAAGGTCTGCCAGCGTTACAGGCGCCCGCTTACGATGCGCCGCGCGGTGCGCCAACTGCAGCACCGGGCGAGAACGTCGGGGCTCCCGGGGCTGCTGCATCAGGTGGCGCGCAGGCTGCGGGGCAAGCGACGCACGTGCCACGCTCGCCCGATGAGCTCAGCCCGCCGACCGGTGCACCGCCTCCGGCTGCGGCCGCAGCTGCCACCGGTTCCGCCGCTGCTGGCGATCGCGCTCGCGGCGGTCAACCGCGTCTCAGCATCCCTGATGGTAACGGCGCGCCGACGAAGGCTGCCCGTCGCGTTGAGCGCACCCGCGCGCCGATCGTCCCGCCTGAAAAGGTGACCGGTCAATCGCTCACCCTCGTGATTGCGATCATGTGTTTCCTCGCCTGCCTCACAGCCGGCGCCGTTTACATGATCAACCAATCCGCTTCAGCTTGGCTGCGCGACATCGCCAGCGAGGTCAGCGTCCAGGTCGAGCCGCGCAACAACACCAACACCGCGCAGGTCATCCGCAACGTCACGAACCTGCTGCGGCGCACGCCGGGGATCGAAAGCGCGCGCATTCTGAGCGTCGATGATTCCGCGAAACTGCTGGAGCCCTGGCTTGGCCAGTCCGACATTCTCAAGACGCTTCCCGTACCCCGGATCATCGCCCTGCAACTCGATCGCAACGCGCCGCCTGATCTTGACGCGCTCCGTCAGACACTTGCCACCCGTTTCACCGCAGTCACGCTTGATGATCACCGCCATTGGCAAAAGCAGATTCGCACGGTGACGGGCTCGTTTGCGCTGGGTGGTTTCGCGATCCTGGTGCTCGTGTGCCTCGCCACCACGGCCATCATCGTCTCGGCAACCCGCAGCTCGATGGCCTCCAACCGCGAGATTGTGGAGGTGCTGCATTTCGTTGGTGCCACGGACAAATACATCGCGGGCGAGTTCGAGCGTCATTTCCTGCGGCTTGGCATCAAGGCGGGCTTGATCGGCGCGGGCTGCGCGATTGCGGTCTTCTTGGCGATCCCGCTGATCATGAATTTGCTCGGCGGCGGCAGCATCACCGCGGTGGAGCTGCAGCGTTTGGTCGGCAGCGGTACGCTCGATGTGTTCGGCTACGCCTACCTCGGCGTGGTCGTCGTGGTCATTGCAACCTTGTGCATGATGACGTCCCGGATTGGCGTGTTCCGCATGCTCAACAGCCAGCGCAATTGAGGGTGGCCGGCGCCCAAGGGTCGGTGCAACACGATTAAGTGCAACATCAGCAGCGAGGCGGGATCTTGATGATCCGTTTCGCTATCGCGTGGAGCGGCGAAACGCTCACAGGCGCAAAGCTTCGCCGGTCCACCCCAAATCAGCTACAGTTTGGCGTCATTTGTGCAGGGATGTGCGGATGGTCCGATGGTGGGCTTGGTTGGAAAGGCCACGCGCGGGAGCACGGCGATGATGGCAGGCATGGCGCGCTGGATGATAGGGACGATTGCGGTCGTGCTGGTCGCGCTGTTCGTCGGCTTTCTGCTTTTTGCGACCACCATCACGAGGGCAGCACCACGCGGTGCGGTGCACGCGGACGGCATTGTGGTGCTGACCGGCGGTGAGTTCCGCATCCTTGAAGCCGTCAAGCTGCTCGCCAAGGGGCGCGCGCGCCGCTTGCTGATTTCCGGGGTAAACCGCCGCACGAGCAAAGAGCAGTTGCGCCGTCTCACGGGCCGCGGTGATGGGCTGTTCGAGTGCTGTAT
>JBCBJZ010000174.1:0-6711 GCA_038522635.1 Pseudomonadota bacterium
CAAAACAAATGCTCATTTGTTTTGCCGTTCATCTTTCGCCTCAGGCGATTCCACCTGAAGCGGATGAACTCTAGCCGCCGTCGTGCGCAGCTTAGGCTACATGATCGCGCAGGCGGCGACCACAACCGCACAGCACCGCGACGCGTCTCCGGGCTGGCGTGCCAACGTTGCCGCAGGCCTCGCGCCGCGCGCCGGTAGACCCCATATGTACATTCCACGCTCAGGGGTGTGTCCGTTAGATGATCTCAGCGATTCATCGGGATCACCATCGGTGAGCCCGACTGCGCCCACAAGCAAGATGAGGTCGCCCATGTTCTTCAGCCGTAAACCCGCCGCCATGCCGCAGCCCGATCACGCGCTTCCGGGCCGTGAAAGCGCGATCCCAACCGCGCAGACCCACGCGGTCAACGGTGCCCCGCTCCATGGGCCTTTCGCGCAACACTTGGAAACGGCGATCTTCGGGCTCGGGTGCTTTTGGGGCGCTGAGCGCGTGTTCTGGCAAACGAAAGGCGTGCATGTGACGGCCGTCGGCTATGCCGGCGGATACACGCCGAACCCGACCTATGAAGAAGTGTGCAGCGGGCGGACCGGCCATAACGAGGTTGTGTTGGTGGTGTTCGACCCGGCGGTGGTGAGCTTCGGTGAACTGGTCAAAGTCTTCTTCGAAGCGCACGATCCGACGCAAGGGATGCGCCAAGGTAACGACGTTGGCACCCAGTACCGCTCCGGGATCTACGTTACGTCACCCGCCCAACGCGTCGTCGCCGAAGCGGTGCGCACGGCGTTCGAACCTGTGCTGCAGTCACGCGGGCATGGGGGGATCACGACCGAGATCGTCGATGCGCCGACGTTCTATTACGCCGAAGATTATCACCAGCAGTATCTGCACAAGGTTCCGCATGGCTACTGCGGGTTGGGCGGGACCGGTGCGTCCTGTCCGATGCCGTCGGGCTCACAGGTTCATGATGCGGCCGAGTAAGATTGCGGCCCAGTAAAACGGCGGCCAAGCGGCTGGCAGCGTTACAGGGTGCGCTGCCAGTAGCCGACGTCGTGCCAGGTGCCGAACTTGAGGCCGACCTCGCGGAAGATGCCGACGGGGGTGAAGCCCATCGCCTCGTGAAAGCCGACGCTGGCCTCGTTGGGTAGTGTGATGCCGGCGACCATCGCGTGGCAGTCCCTGGCGCGCAGAGGTTCAAACAGTCGTTCGTAAAGCGCGCGCGCGGTGCCTGCACGTTGTGCGTTACCGGCCATGTAGACCGAAACTTCAACGGAGAAGCGGTAGGCCGATCGCGCCCGGTACGCGCTGGCGTAGGCGTAGCCGAGCAGCGTGCCGTCGCCTTGCGCGGCGCCGGCGGCCTCACGGGCCACGAGGTAGGGGTAGCCCGCATCCTGTGTGCTAGCGATGCGCTGCGCCATTTCGGATGCGTCGGGGGCCGTTTCTTCGAAGGAGATGGCGGTCTGCGTGACGTAATGTGCGTAGAGGGCGGCGATTGCCGCGCCATCACGCGCGGGCACCGCGGGCGTGATGGTCAGCGGGGCTGGTGGCTGCTGCATGGTGATCGGCGGCGCTCCTCGTTCGTTGATCCAGCGGCCTTGATGGACCACACGGGCAAGCGGTGGACGCTGTGGTCGTCGTGTACGGCAATGCTCTGCGTGCGTCAGTGGGCGTCGTTCCCAGACTTGGCAAAGACGCGCCCCCGCGTAAACTCTCACATGCAAACGCGCTGGGCGTTAGAGTTCATCCGCCTCGGGAGGAATCATTTGAGGCGAAAGATGAACGGCAAAACAAAAGCTTACAGGTCGGTTCCGCTTCAAGCTAAAGCGAACCGTCTCGAAATCACGGCATCATCGTGCGCGCCTGCTCGCGCGCCGTGACGCCTTCCTTTATTTTAATGCAACCCGCGGAGCCGCCATGGCCGCAAGCCTTGCCCCCCTCGATCCTCCGCCGCGCATCGATGCGCTGCAATATTGCCGCTGGTCGCCCGAAATCTTCCGCCAGCTTAGGGCAGGTGGGCTCGACGCGATCCACGTCACCATCAGTTACCATGAGCCGTTTCGTGAGATGGTGGCCAATCTCGTGCGCTGGAACGGTTGGTTTGAACGCCATGGCGATCTGATCATGCCGGGCCGCACCGCAGCCGACGTGCGGACCGCGCGCGAGAGCGGGCGGACGGCTGTGTTTTTTGGGTTTCAGAACCCGGCCCCGATCGAGGATGACATCGGGCTCGTGGAAATCTGCCACCAGCTTGGCGCGCGCTTCATGCAGCTCTCCTACAACAACCAGTCGCTGCTCGCGACGGGCTGCTACGAGAGCGAAGACCCCGGGATCACGCGCATGGGCCGGGCGGTGATCGCGGAGATGAACCGGGTGGGCCTGGTGATCGACATGTCCCACTCCGCTGATCGCTCGACGCTGGAAGCGATGGAGCTCTCGACCCGCCCGATCGCGATCACCCATGCCAACCTGAAGAGCTGGTGTCCGGCGCTGCGCAACAAGTCTGATGACGTGCTGCGCGCGCTCGCTTCGTCTGGCGGGATGCTGGGCTTCTCGCTCTATCCCCATCATCTCAAGGATAAATCGGACTGCACGCTGGCGCGTTTCAGCGAAATGGTTGCGCGCGCCGCCGACCTTATGGGCGTCGATCACATCGGCATCGGGTCGGACCTTTGTCAGGACCAGCCCGACAGCATCGTTGAGTGGATGCGTGTGGGGCGGTGGACCAAGGCGATGGATTATGGGGAGGGGTCGAAGGACGCGCCGGGCTTTCCGCCGCAGCCCGCCTGGTTCCGCGACAACCGCGATTTCGGCAACCTTGAGCAGGGTTTGCGGGAGCGAGGTTTTGCGGCCGCCGATGTGGGGAAGATCTTAGGGGGCAACTGGCTGCGATTTTTCGAAGCGTCCTTCGGGCCAGCGGATGAAGGCGGGGAGCGCAACGCCCATGGGTGAGGTCGCAAGCGTGAACGCTAATGGGGACGCGGCAGCGCCAGCGCGTGTAGGCGTCGCCGAAGATGCAGCGGGGGCTAGCGCGAGCGCGGGCCCATTGCGGAGCGCCGATCAGGTGATGCGGCTGGCACGAATGGGTGCGTTTCACCGCAGTCGCTTGAGCTTCATGCCAACGCTGATGCGCGCGCTGACCGGGCCGCGTTGGAGCTTTAACCGGCGCCGCTTCGACATCGACGCGCACGGTGAAGGCGTCGCGCTCTACGAGGCGCGCTACACACCGGCGGACGAGGATGAGCCCGCACGCACCTATACGCTCGTCGCCTTTGCGCATGATCTGCCACCCGAGCAACGCTCCGACCGCGTGATCGCGGAGGCGTGGGATGCGACCTTCACGCTGTTCGACGGTACACCTTGCCTTGACGATGTGAAGCGGCTTCAAGCGAACGTCCCGTACCAGGAGGCCGGGCGCTGCGCGGCCAGTGAACTGGTGCTTTCGCGCGCCAACAGATCGGTGCGCCTGTTCGACCATGTGGTTGAGGCGCTGAGCGAGGGGCGCCAGCCCGATGCGGACCTGATCGATCAAGTCGGTTACCTGATGCGCACCACGGCGGTGTACGGCAACGGCAAATTCGGCCTGGCGGACCGCGCCTTGATCGAAGGCCGTCCCGATGTCAGCCGGCCATTCGGCGTTGAGATGCTGACCGTGTGGTTGATCCGCGCGTTCAGCCTGGATCTCGTTGAGCACATGGCCCGTCTGCGTGCTCGTGGGCGTGGCGAAGCGGCGCGCGCGGTGGCGCTGGATGATGACACGGCGCGCGCGCTTGGCGTCGGCAACGCCACGGGGCTCGGCATGGCGCCGTTTCTGGTGGCCCACCCGGCGCTGCTGCACCGTTGGATCGCGGCGCGCGAGACCGCCCTGGCGCGGGTGCGCGCGGTAGAGGCGGCCAGCGATGAAACGATCGCGGCATTTGAGGCGGCGCGCACGCGCTTTGAGCGCATCTGCGCCCGGTGGCATCCTGCTGATCCCGGACAGCGCGAGCGCATCGCAACGCTGCAACGCCACCTCATAGCGATCCGCGACCAAGCGCAAACCGTTCTCACCGCGCGTCTCCAAGTGCCGGCCGTGCCGCGCCCGTGGGATCAACTCTACCGGTGGTCCGAGGCGCAGCTTGACGTCGAAGGGCAGGAGGCGCTCGTCAGCTTGTTGATCGACGCCCATCCCGCGTTGGTCGACGATCTTGCCGACCAGATGGCCGACGACGGTTTTGAACGAGCGCCCGACGGGGCGGCGGTGCCCGTCCGCGGTCCGCTTGAGGGGCGCATGGGCGTGGCCGCCATGGCCGCCCAGATCGAAGCGCATTACGGCTGGGCGCTTGCGCATGATTTTGACTCACCCGCAGCGCAGGCGCACTTCTGGTACGTGTCGGAGGAAAAGCTTGAGCCTCGCTTTGGCACCCGCGCTACCGATGAGGGCGCAGCGCGCGAGCAACCGCTCGCCATCGCCCGCGACATGGTGCGCTTCCATCAAGCCCTGCGGCAGGCGGACCCCGACGAGCCGCTTGCAGCGTTCTTGCTGCGAGCGCCTGAACACCGCCACGTGGCCCGCCGCGTCCCCATGGCAGCGCGGCTCCCTTACGCTGAGATTCGCGACAACCTGCTTGCGGCAGGCACCCGCCCGATCGACATGTTGCGCTGCAAGCTTTCGTTCTTCGGTGCGACGCGTTTCGATCCGCGTTCGGACTTGTGGCTGCGCATCACGATGTTCCAGGGCGCGCCGCGTCCCACAACGCTGATGGCGCGCGGGCAGGCGCACGCATGACCGCCGACGCGCGCGGGCCAGGTGGGGGAGGAAGCCAGGCGTCATCACGGACGTCGCCGCTAACATCGGCGCTGGCTCAGCCGGACGTCGTGGCGCGGATCGAAGTTTCCATGGGTGAGTTGGAGGCCGAAGCGCGCAAGGCGGCGCGCGGGGCTGGTTTGTCCTGGGGCTTGAGCGAGGATGTGGGGGCCATCGTACGGGCGTTGGCGTGTTTGCGGGCCGGCGCAGAGGGTGACGAAAGGGGCGACGACGCCGGCAATGTGGGGCTGCCGTGGGAGGCGGCCCTCACGCGTTGGCTGCTGGCGGGGGATGCGCCATCGCCATCGCCCTCTTTAGCGCCCCCGTTAGCGCTAGCACAACAGGCTCAAGCGCCGGAACATGCGGTCGCAACGGAAGAGCTCGAGGGTTGCCCGATTGCGCTCGCCGCTTTCATCGGGGATGGCGGCGTCGCCTTTGAAGCCGATCGCATCATCCAGCTGCATGTGGCAACGCCAGCCTTGCTGCTGTCGGCTCTGATGTCCCGCGCGCCGCTCGAGGGAGCTTTGCGCCTTGAAGCGGACGGCTGTGCGCTGCGCATCACGGTGAACGCGATCATGTGTATGGCGGGCAAGGATAGGCTTGAAGCGACGCTCGCTGATCCATCGCCTCGTGTGGTGCAGCTGCGCCGCGATCACCAACGCGCCCCATCAGCAATGACACCCGCGCCGTGGATCATGCAACCCCGCTTGCCGCGCGCGCAGCTCAGCGCCGCCACATGGGCGCACCTCAAGTCGTTCGCGGCGCGGACGTATGTGCCGCAAAGCGCGCGCTCGCGCGAGACTGGCGCCGGCGCCGGGCTTAGCGATAATGATTGAGCTTCACGCCAGTGCCCGTTAGCGGACCATCGCATGGCATTCACGCCCACAAACAACACGACACGAAGGAGCGCGCCCCCATGGAAACCGTCACCTTGACGCTCGACGCCATCGAGACGCTGGCGCGGACCGCCCTTGAGCGCGCTGGCACATCGAGCGCGAACGCGGCCAGCCTTGCCGCCGGCGTGGTCGATGCCGAACGCGAAGGCATTGCCTCGCATGGCCTCGCTTACGTGCCGACCTATTGCGAGCACGTACGCTGCGGCAAGGTCGATGGAGGGGCCGCACCCATGCTCGCGCTGCCGCGTCCGGGTGCGGTGTTCGTGGACGCTGCGACCGGGTTCGCGCACCCGGCGATCGATGCCGGACTGGACCCGTTGATGGCGGCCGCGCGCATCAATGGGGTCGCGGTGATGGGCATCACCAACTCTTACAATTGCGGCGTACTGGGCTTTCATACTAAGCGCATCGCGCAAGGCGGGCTGATCGGGCTCGGCTTTACCAATGCGCCCGCCTCCATCGCCCCGGCAGGCGGTACGCAGGCGGTGGTTGGCACCAATCCGTTCTCGCTCGCGGTTCCTGCCGCGGAGGGTGGGGCGCCGGTGATGGTGATCGACCAGAGCGCTTCGGTTATCGCCAAGAGCGAGGTGATGAAGCGGGCGCGCGAGGGCGAGCCGATCCCTGAAGGGTGGGTGCTCGATGCCGAAGGACGCCCGACGACGGACGCGGAAGCGGGGCTCAAGGGCACGATGGTGCCGAGCGGCGGCTATAAGGGGTTCGGTGCAGCCCTGCTGGTCGAGGTGATGGCGGCAGCTTTGAGCGGTGCCACGCTGGGGCTTGATGCAAGCCCGTTTTCCGGCACCGCAGGTGGTCCGCCCAAGACCGGTCAGGCCTTCATCGCGATCGATCCGGGCACGTTTGATGGCGCGGTATTCGCGGAGCGGATGACGCGGCTTACGGGCGCGATCACCGCGCAGGAGGGCGCGCAATTGCACGGGGCAAAGCGTGCTGCGGCTGCGGCCGCCGCCGCGCTGCGCGAACATCTCGAAGACCACCCGGGCGAGGTCCCGGCGGGCCTTGACGTCGTCCGGGTG
>JBCBJZ010000175.1:0-6655 GCA_038522635.1 Pseudomonadota bacterium
CTTTGAGGCCAAGTCCAATCAGCAACGAGGGATCGGAGCGTGGTATCATCGCGCCGCTTGCTGCATCCGCACACTTGACCGCCATCGCACTGGGCCGCACCCGCACACCGGAACCATGACCAAATTCCTGATCATCATCGTCTCATACGCTTTGGCCGTGTGGCTGGCCTCGCTGGCGATGGACCACATCGGGCTCGGTCGCCTGCCCGGTGATTTCGCGTGGCGGCGCAAGAGCGGACGAGTGATCCACTTTCCGCTGGCGACCACGATGCTGCTGAGCTTCACCTTTGGCTTTGTCTACTGGTTGTTGTCGTGAGCGGACGGATGGGCCCGGCGTTCAGGCGCTGAGCTCAAGCCATGGCCGACGCGGCCCAGGCCTGGCCGATGATCTGGCCGATGATCTGGCCTGTGGCCGTCGCGCAGCAACGGTGCGGTGGGGGACATGAAGCGCAACCATAGCGCGCATCATACGTTGACGGGCGCGGCACAGGGCGGCAGCATCGGTTGCGCATGGGTGTGGACACAGCGGGGCGGCCATGAAGACCATGGCGGGACGGCTCTTCAAGCGCGGACGGCACGTCCGATCGATCGGCGTTACGACCCTGGCGGGGCCCGTCGTGATCGTCAGCCTGTTGATGATCGCGCCTGGAATGGCACGCGGTGAACCGCAGGCCGCAACGGCACCGTCGCAACGGCCATCCGCCACCGCCAAGCCGGCGAAGCCGTCAGCTGCGAAGCCGGCCAAAGGGACGCCAACAGCGAAACCTGCGAAGGCGGCTCAACCGGCCCAAGCCGCGACGAAGCCGGGGAGCAAGCCGAAACGCATTGTGCGGCGCAAACGTGCCAAAGGCGGCAAGCTGACGCTCGAACGGTTCCTCGACCGCTTAATGATCGCTGAATCGGGTGGGCGGGCCTTCGCCAAGAACCCTCGCTCATCCGCGCTTGGCCCGTTTCAGTTCATCAACGCGACGTTTCTCGACATCGCGCGGCGGCATTTCAAGCCCGAGATCGCGTCACTGCCTGATGAGAAACTGCTCGCGTTGCGCACCAACATCGCTTACGCGCGGCGCGCGGCCGAAGCGTTCACAAGGGAAAATGCGGCCTATCTGACGGTCAAGGGCGTCAAGCCGACGTTCCGCAACCTGCGGCTCGCGTTTCTGCTCGGCCCCACAGCGGCAACGCGGCTCCTAAAGAGCGATGATGCGCTCCCCCTCGCCAGCGTGCTTTCCGCTGAGGTGATCGCCGCAAACCCGTTCATGACCCGCCTGACGGTCGCCGGCCTCAAGGCGCGGACGGACCGCGAGTTGGCTGCAAAACCGCGCGCCACCGCAGGCCTGACGCCGACGGCCGCCGCACTCGCCGCAGCGCGGCTGCGCAAGCCGGCAAAACCGCGTGGCCCCGTCATCAAAGTCCGCTGTGACCTGCGACGCCCCAGTTGCAAGCGCTGGCTCGCCTTGAAGCGCAAAGCCCTGACCCGCCGGGCCGGCCGCAATGGCGCCAGGGCACGGGTTTCAACCCGCTGAACTTGTTGTCGTTCGTCTAGAGCGACGAGCGCAAAGTGCGCACCATCGGTTTAGACAATCTGGCCTTGCCTTTGCGGCCAAAGTTGCTCTGCACGTAAGATCCAGAGCATCTTTGGTCGATTGCGGGTTCACCTATGATGATCCCGATCGATCGCTGAGATGATCTGGGCTTAAGGGCGTGGGATAACGTGATCGCCAGGCCACAGCGCCCCGCCATCGCGATGCCTTCGCCGGAACCGTTCTCTGTCTCGTGACGTTTTTTCGGTCGCCAGGGACTTACCCCCTGGAACGGCGGCTGGCGCGCCTCACTTTCACCGCGATTGTTGAGCCGCTGAGTTCAAAAGACGGTGGGATCAACCGCTCACCCGGTCGATTTTGGGGAGAGACCCGATGACAGCGCGCAAAGAAAACCGGCTGCCGATCCCGCAGGATGCTTTGTCCACCCGCGGGGGCAGCGCGTGCCTCGTGATCGCCAGCGTCATAGTCGCTGTCGCCGGCTTTGCCGTCACCGCCGGCGACGTCGCCCGCGCGCAAGGCACCCCCGCACCGGCGCTCTCGCCGTCGCCTGACAACTGCAACCAACCGGCGTTCGTCGCGGTGGTCGAGCGCACCGGCGCCACGCTACGCAAGCTCAACCGCCAAACCCGCAACGGCCTTGTCGACCAACTGCGTGCCGCTTCGCCCGGCAAACCCGTCGGACGCAACGCTGTTGCGCGCGCGATGCGTGAACTGAACCGCGATCCCAAGGTCGCAGCGTTCGACATGCGGATCGATCGCGAGCTGGCAGCCGTCGATGATCTGGGTGACCTCACCGTGCACGAGCCCAGTTGCAAGCGGCTCGCGCTGCTGACGAAGGCGAGCGAAGCGTTGCTTGCGACCATGCAGGCCAAGCGCGCTTATCTGCAGCGCAAGTTTCCCAGCACCCTTGCGGCGCGTGATGCTGCGGCCCCGCGCGCGGCAAAGCCTACACCTGCGGCGCCAACCGTAAGCGACGCGCCGCTAACCGCGCCATCGCCTGCGCAACCGCCACGCACAGGCCGGTTTGCGGTCGCCGAAAAGCCGCTTCTGAAGCCGCAAGCCGCGCCGCCCGCCCGCCCGCAGCAAGTACCGGCACGCGCGGCAAGCAAGCCGAAGCCTGCACCAACACCCCAGCGCCAACGCGCGACCGCTCCACCCCAAGTGCAGCCAGCGCCCTCGTCGGCACCCGCACCGCCCCCCGCGCCACGTAAGGCAAAACCACGCCCGCAAAACATCGCCCGCGCGCCCCAAACGCGCTCAGGCGCGCCCAACCCGCCGTCGCGACCGCGCTTGCCCGCATGGCGGACCCAAACGAAGCCGAATGCGGCGCTGAACCGCCCAACGCTTGACGCCCGGCCGTTGCCGCTGACGCCACAGTTGCGCACAGGACCACAGACTGGGCTTCAGACAGCACCTCAGACTGGGCCTCAGCCGTCTGCACAGCTCCCAGCGATGATGCCGCTCGATGAAAGCCAGACCTTTTCCGTCGAAGAGATTTCAGCGGTCGGCAAAGGCTTCTTCGGCTCCATTTCCGTCGGGCTCGCCAACGTCATCAATTACACCTTCCAGCGCGCGGGGCGGCCGAACGGCTATGTCCTGGGGCGTGAGGGCGGCGGCGCGTTTCTTGCCGGCATTCGCTTTGGCAAAGGCGAGATGGTCACCAAAGCCTACGGCAGCCGCCCGATCTATTGGCGCGGCCCCACCATCGGCTACGACGTGGGCGCGACCGGCTCGCGCACCATGATCCTCGTTTACAATCTGAAGGGATCCAAGGGCATCTTTCGGCGCTTCACCGGCGTCGATGGGTCAGCCAATCTGGTTGGCGGGATCGGCGTCACGTTCCTGACCGACGGCAACGTTGTGCTTGCACCGATCCGCTCCGGCCTGGGCCTCAGGCTTGGCGCCAACATCGGCTATTTGAAATTTCGTGGCCGGCCGAGCTGGAACCCATTTTAAAGCCCGTCTGCACGCGTGGGCTGCGCAACGCATTGACCTTTTGTTTCCCAATTCAGCGGAAACTTCCGCCAGGTCACTGCCGATCCGCCAACGCGAGGCTTTTCCATTATGCGTGCTGCCCCCCTGCCGCGTGAAACAACGTCCGTTGACGCCGATGATGCGAACTTGGCCGCCGACGCCACGCGCCAAGAACCGCTGAACGCTTCCGCCGATGCGCATGCCGAGCCTACGGGCGAAGCAGCCACCGAAACGTCGGGGCATCTCGATGTGGAGCGCAACGCCGGCGCACTCCCGCTGCCAATCATCCTAAAGACGCTGCAGACGCGTTACGGCAAATCCTACCAGCAGGTGTTCTCCGAGATCGTCCGCCTCAGCTTCGGCCCGGGCAAAATCTCGATGGAGGAGTACCTCGAGCTCGGCCTCTTCGATGATCAGGCGCTTGCCGATGCCGATAAGCGGGCCTTCGTCGGCTACAGCGTTTCGCAAAAGCTGTGGGAGCAGGCCAATTTCCGCAAGGATTGGCACGGCTTTCTCGATGAGAAACTGGCGGTCACCTCGCTGCTGGGCGCTTACGGCTATCCGGTGGTGCCCACGCTCGCGATTTTCACCACGAACCGCAGCTTTCCCGCTTTCAAGACGCTGCGTGACCACGACGAGTTGCGCATCTTTTTGACCGATCCTGCGCACTACCCGTTGTTCGGCAAGCCTGTCGATGGCGCTCAAAGCCTGGGCTCGATCAGTTTCGACAACGTCGATCTTGAGCAGGGCAGACTGCGCACGGTGCAGGGCGAACGTGTCGCGATCGATGACATCGTCGCGGAGATCACCGAGCACTACGCGGAAGGCTACATGTTCCAGCCGCGCGTGGTGCCCCACAAGCGGGTGCGTGAAATTTGCGGCAACCGGCTGGCGACGGTCCGCGTGATGACCATGTTGACGCCGAGCGGACCGCAAGTGTTGCGCGCGATGTGGAAGCTGCCGGTGGGCGATAATGCGGCCGACAACTTCTGGCGTCCGGGCAACATGGTGGCGCAGCTTGATCCGGTGGATGGACGGATCATGCGTTTGCAGTCGGGAACCGGGCTTGAGGCCCAGGAGCACCGCGTGCACCCCGACACCGGCATGGCATTGATCGATACCCGCGTGCCCCATTGGGGCGCGGTGATCGATACCGCGCTTGAAGCGGCGAAGGTGCTGAAGGAAGCACCGCTGTTGGGTTGGGACATTGCGCCGACCGACGAGGGCGCTGTGATCATCGAGCCGAACTACACACCCGATTTGCATCTGGCGCAGATCGCTGATCGGCGCGGCATCATGGATGAGACGTTCACCGCGTTCCTGGCATCCTGCGCGGAAATGCGTGATGCGCGGCGGGCCCGCAACCGCTCCGAGCGACGCGCCCACACGCGGGCCAACCGCGAGCGGGTGTTGGCCGGGGTTCGCTCAGGCGTGCGTGTTTGAGCGCACTTTGCGCCCGCTGCTGTGGTCTTGGGTGCCAGCCTTTGGCAGCCAAGCTTGCGAACCGCGGACCCACCGCATGATTGGAGCGGGCTCGCGCTTGCCAAACGCGCGATCCCTGCGGCACAACAACGCGACGCCTCCTCCCGATCCATGCTGTGGGATTTCAATCAGCCATGAACCTGCTCGACCTGCTGCGGCAAGCCAACGACGGCGGGGCCGTCGACCAACTCGGCCGTAGCTTCGACCTCTCCCCCGATCAAACCAACGCCGCACTTGAACAGATCGTGCCAGAGTTGGCCCGCGGCATCGAGAAGAACACGCTTTCACGTGGCGGCCTGGCCGACCTGGTGGAAGCGCTCGGTTCAGGCCACCACCAGCGCAGCGTGGATGACCCGGATGCGCTCGCCGACCCCGCGGTGCGCGAGGATGGCAACGCCATTCTGGGTCACATCTTGGGCTCGAAGACCTCAAGTCGCTTTCTTGCCCAACGCGCCGCGCGCGAAACCGGCCTCAGCGATGATCTGATCAAGCAGATGTTGCCCTATGTGGCTTCGATGACGATGGGCTCGCTTTCGAAGGCGTTCGCGGGCAGCCTCAACAACATCTCGAGCAACATCAAGGGCAATCCGGCAGGTTTGCGCGCCATGCCCGAAGGCGGGTTCCAGCTGCCAGACTACCGCATGCCAGATGGCACCGGCGGTCAGGCTCGCGGCAGCTATGGCGGCGGTGGCGGCGGCCTTTCGTTGCCGCGCGGAGCCCCGCAGACGCGGCGTTCAAACAACCCCTACGGTGATCTCAGCGACATCATCCGCCGCAGCGGTCACGGCGGCGGTGGCAAAGGCTCAGGCGCGCTCGGCAAAATGATCCGCGATGTGGTTGGCTCGCTCACGGGCTTCCGCAACACCGGCGTGATGAGCTGGATCATCCGGCTGATCGTGGTGCGCTACGGCTGGCGGATCTTGAAGTTCTTCCTCGGCCGCGTGTTGGGCCGCTAGAGTCGGTTCGCTTCAACTTGAAGCAGAACCGACATCTAAGCTTTTGTTTTTCTATCATCTTTCGCCTCAGGCGATTCCACCTGAAGCGGATGAGCTCTAGGGTTACTGCGCTCCCGCTTGCAGCGGGCCTGACCATAGGAAACAGCATGAAGGGCTTCCGCCTGTTGGGCGCAGCTCTGGCTCTGCTGATCATCGCTGTGATCGGCGCCGCCCTCGTTGAGCGCAAGCGGCTCACTGCGTTCACGACCTGGCTGCAGCATGCGTGGACCTACAGCGCCAAGGTGAAGCGCTCCGCCAAGCTGCTCGCTGACCGGGGGCTTGACGCTGATGCGAAGGCTCGCTTTGGCCGCGTGAATGCAGCCTGGGTGGCGCGTGGTCACGACCCGCTGGTGATCACGTCGGGCTACCGCAGCCCGGAAGAGAATGCGCGCGTCGGGGGAGCCAAGCGGAGCCAGCATCTGCGCGGCCTCGCCTTCGACGTTTACGTCTACTTCCTGAGCCGCCAGGAACGGCGGGCGCTGATCCAGCTTGCGCAAGCCCACGGCTTTCGCGGCTTCGGCGTCGGTTGGACCACCATCCATATGGACCGCGGGCGCCGGCGCGCTTGGGGTTATGCGACCTCAAGCGGAGGTGCAAGACCACCCAAGTGGGCCCGCGATCTCTTCAAGCGATGATGGACGCCACCAGCGTTGCTGAGCACCT
>JBCBJZ010000176.1:0-6647 GCA_038522635.1 Pseudomonadota bacterium
GCGGGTGCGCGAGCAACTTGGTCGACGCCTTGCGAGTTGCCTGCCCGGCTCAGGCCATACCATGCGCGATTGCCCTGATTGCGCCGAACTCGTTGCGATCCCGGCCGGTCGTGTCCAGGTGGCCGATGACTACGACCGCAAGACTGTGAACTTTGCCCGACCCTTCTTCCTCGGCAAGAACGAGGTCAGCGTCGGCGAATACATGAAGTGTGTGGCCCGTGGCGCTTGTCGGCCGCCGGAATGGGTGCGGGCCGGCAGCCGTCGCGCCGATTCGCGACGCTACTGGCGGTACGTGCAGGAGACCGGACCTGCGCCCGCATCCGTTGACGATTTCCCCGTTGTGGGCGTGTCGCATGAGGACGCGCAGAGCTACATCCGGTATCTGAACGGCCTCACGCGGAACAACGCGCGCGGCCGGTACATGCTGCCAAGCGAGATGCAGCTCTTTTACGCAATCATGGCAAAGCGCCCCAACCAGTCCCGGCCCTGGTGGGCAAAGGGAACCGGCACCGCGCGTCGCAGTCCGGTCGACAAGCAAGCGGGTGTGTTCGATGAACAGCGGCTTGCGAAAGCTGCGCGTTCCACAAAGCGAGCCCATCCATGGGGGCTGAACAATGTACTGGGCAATGTGCGTGAGTGGGCTGCCGATTGCTGGGTGGAGGACGTGCTGGACATCCTGGAGAACGGTCGACCGGTTCGCCGCAGATGCAGCCAGTTGCGCACGGTGACCGGGGGGTCGCGCTTTGACGTGCGGCCGCGATTGGGTGAGGGACGCCGCTTCAGCTTGCAGCGCTTTAGGACCGATCGGGACCGCCTGACCGGGTTCCGCGTGGCACGCGCCATGGTGAGGACCGATGCGGCAGCCTGCCGGCGTTAGATCATCGGGCGATGATCTAAAGTTCATCCGCCTCAGGTGGCATCACCTGAGGCGGAAGATGAACGTCAAAACAAAAGCTTAGATGTCGGTTCTGAAGCGAACCGACTCTCGGAAAGACAAACGATGACGGGGTCGCTCCGCGCAAGCGCGAGCGGCCTTTTTTGGGTCGTGAGACGGCCCTCATTTGGCAGGTGGCGGAAGGTCGGCTTCGTCGACCGGACCAGCGCCGGGGCGGGGAGCGCTGCGCGGAGGGCGGCCTATCGCGCCAAGCAAAACGGCTGCCCGCTCCTTTCGAGCGGACAGCCTTCAACGTTAGATGTCGGTTCTGCTCCAACGCAGAACGTCAACCAACTTTTTTGGCCCTATTGGCTCGCGTTCGAGCCGGCCGGTTTGATGCGTATGAAAGACTGCTCAAGATTGCGCGAGGAGCGCCGTAGGTCCTGAACCATGCGCTTGAGTTCGCCAAGCTGCAACGAGCCGCCGCCGATCATCAATTGAAACGCAAACTTCGGCCGCAAATCAACCAGTTTCAGAAGTTGATCGTTGAACTTCTTCGCCAAGGCATCGAGTGACTTCTCGACCGTTTTCGCGTTAGCGATCCGCTGCTCCAATTCTTTACGGCGGAGGTCACGTTCAGACTTTGAAGGGTAAAGCGCATTGATGCGGGTTAGATTGATCGAATACTGCTCCTGCTCCAAGCGTGTTTGATCGATAAGCCCGCGGTGGCTGTAGATATCGTTGATCGCGCCCTGGATGGTTTGAATAACCTTACGCAGCTTCTGGTCGATGTTATCCCAGACCTTGGCGTCATCACCGGCAGTATCGAACTGCTGAAGCTCTTGGTTGAGTTCGCGGGCGCAGGTGCGGATGAGCTGCGAGAGATCTTTGGCGTAGGCCATGCGACCCTTCAGATCCGTCTTCACTGACGTGATGCGCTGGGGATCGCGACGGCACGCCTTGCCGAGCTTTGACTGATCGTCGTTTTCACCTGCGCCGGGCGTATCGAGGTCGGCCGTGCGCGGGGGTGGCCGATTGGCAGGCGGCGCGCGCCGGGGCTGGCGAACCTGCGGGGCGCGGGCGGTCGGCGGTGTTGCCACGGTTTCGTCGACGGCGAGCGGCGCGGCTGACTGGTCGTCAGCCGACTGACCGAATGCGGGTGCGGCGGTGAGCAAGAGCGCGGCGATCGCCGTGCTGCATGCGGGAAGGAACAGCCCTCGAGGCAAGGTCCGGGTCTTGGCAGAAGACTTGTTGCTGCATGAAGTCTGGGCAATGGATGGGGTGGTTTTCACGGTCGGCCCTTTCGCACTTGGCGAGCACTTGGCGATGGTTATCGAGACAAGATAGCTTTCAAGTTTAAAACGCTTAAGGCTCGACACAAACGACCGCTGACGGCCAATTCGTGCCGAAACACGCGGCTATGGCTCGTGATGATCGAGCCCTAGAAACGGCAAAGGTCAATTTTGCTCTTTAGCCGTTTGTTCAAGTCGGCGAGACGGCGGGCCAGCACCCCACTGCGCGCCTCCATGCGAATGAGGTCAATCCGGTAAGTATCGATTTTCACCAAACGGTTGAGCATCGACTCAGACCCCGGGTGGACGATCTTTCGGCTAACGGCCGTGCTGCGCAATTCGTCAAGGCACTTCATGTGGCCCTTTACCGTCCGCTCGATTGGGCCGACATTGCGGGCGCTCACCTCTTTAAGATGTCGTCCCAGGCCCTCGCTTTGACGGCAGTTCTCCGCGCCTTTTATGAATTGCAGCAAGGCTTCGTCGGCACCGGCGCGAACTTTATCATGGCGGGCTAGCGAGCGATTGAGTTTTTTGATCTGGACCCGGTAAGCGCGCAACTGCCTGGGGCACGCTTGAGCCTCGTTTGTCGGGGGCACTGTGGGCCGTACCGGCGCGAGGGGCGCCGCGCGCCGGGGGGTATCTTGGCGTGCGGGCGGGTCAGCGTCTCCAGGTATGGCGTCCGGCGTGGCCGGGCGCGCCTCCGGAGCTGGCTGATCGTTGTAACGCGGCGCCACCGTGGGGCGCGGCGCCGCAGTGTTTTGACTGCACGGCGTATCGCAGTCGTTACGGCCAGCGGCCTTGCAGGCGTTGCAAAAGCGTCCGTCGGGATTTTTCGCGCAACTGCCAGCGAAAACGGAGCAACTACGGTTGGCGCCCGCAGCCCCGAGCGCAGCGTTTATGGAAAATGCGGTCAGCGTACTGGCCGCGGCAAGGGTGAGAAGCGCGCGTCGGTGCCCCATCAACCAGGTTCGGGTTGTGATCAAAGTCATCGACATCTTGACCCTTATGTGGAGTGGCAGAAAGGGGCGTTGCCAGCAGCATCCCCCCGCACGCTGTGAGCGTGGAGAGCCTAGGTCTTCCATAACAGATTTGAGCAAAGCGTCGGTGCATCCTGCGCTGGTGTCAAGCGGCCTTAAAAGTCGTTGCGTGCCGTACCAAGGGCCGCCATCCGTCACGCCAAACAGGTGGCATGGAACACGCTTGAAGTACCCATGTCATGACACTATCGTCGGTAGCGTTTAGCTTTCTTGATTGGCGTTGAGCGCCCGCTCGTTTGCACCACGCATCCGTTTCGTGAATTTCCAGGGGGCTTTGAAAGCATTGTTGTTGCGACTCCAGAACCGGCGCGGCGCACGCATGCGCTATGCCGTAGCCACAGCAGGTTCAGCGCTAGCCGTTGCGATGGGGCTGACGTCAGCGGCGTTCGCGCAGAGTGGGCTGAACAGCAAGACGGTCGATCTTGTCGGCGCGGGTCAACGGGCAGCTCCCGTCCTGTTCGCGCGGCCCTGGACGCAGCGTCTCATGTTCGATCGGGTGACGCGCCCCGGTCTGTTGAGCTTGCAGATTGTCTCGCGCGGTGACTTTGACAACCGTGGTGCGGTGTTGGCGAACTTGCGGCTTGGCTCAACGACGATCCACAAGCGCGCCAACGGTACGCTCGGTAGCCCTCGGAACGCCAGCACGGCGTTCGCCTTCCGCATTTACACGATCGCAGGCGATGGGCCTGAAACGGCCGTGCTGCGCGTGACCGGACAGCCGGTGACGGGGCAAGGCAAGTTGATGTTGCGCGACCTCGTCATCGACTTGCGCGCGCAGGGGCAAAACCTCGCCCGCGTCGCGCCTGACAATAACGGTCCGCTGCAGCCTGGCGCTGCCGCCAGCCGCTGGATCGTGGACCCTGCCGGCGACGGCACAGTGCCCGCGTTGCTGCTTCTGACGGAAAGCGGCCGCGCGCGCCTCTCTGGCAAGTTTGTGCGCTACGAAATTGTGCAGCAGGGCCGTGCGACCAAAGTGCGGCGCACGCGGTACGCTTTGGCTGGTCAGCGCGTTACCGTCCAGGGGATTCCGTCCACGGCGTCAGAAGCGCTGGCAGCGGGCCTCACGGCTAGCGCAGAAGGATGCCCCTCAGCGCAAGTGGCCACGCTGCGTCAGACGTGGGGGCTGCGCTTTACGCTCTGTGCGGCCGTCGTTGCGGCGGTGCCACAGAAGCCGAAGCCAGAGCCGGTTGCACCGCCGCGCGCCCCGGCGCCAAAGTCGAAACCGCTTCCGCCTGCCCTGAAGCCGATCGAGGCTGACTACAGCAAGCGGCTCAAACAGCGCTTTCCATCCGTGTCCGCAAAGCCGACCGCGAAAATCGTGTTCGACAACAAGGTGCCAGCCTGCATCCAAGCGGCCCTCAACGATGCGAACGCGCTGCTGAGCAAGGACCCTGACGGCCTCACCGCGATGGCGAAGCTGACGCAGTCGCTTGAGGCTTGCAAAAGCCGCATCGAAGGTCAGATCCGTGCTGCTGCTGACCAAGTGAAGCTTGCGCAGGAGGTCTACCGCAGTTCGCAGTCGCAGCGGGATACGGTCCAGGCCGATGTGACCCGCTTTGGTCAGGACCTTGACGGTAAGGTGCGCACGCAGAACGAGGCTATCAAAGCGCAGATTCGGGCCGTTGAAGCTCGCGAGAAGAAGCTTGCTGGTCAGCGTGAGCGGATCAGCAGGCAGAGCCGGCGGTTTCTCTCGTTAGCCCGCCGCTGGAGCCGTGGCTTCGCTGCCGACCTGCAGTCGCGCAACCTGTGCAGCACGTTTTCGGCGTCGACCGACAACGGCCGCCCCAAGATCGAGGGGCAGGTGATCTCCGCAGCCGCCAAAGCGAAGACCGAGGCCGACCTGAAAGCGAATGCGCTCTTTCAGGCCGTGGAGGGCACGTTCCGCATCACCACGTCGCCGCCTGAGGGCGGGCGGTGCGTGGTGGATGTCTGCACGGGCGCAGGCCCCGCGGTGAGCAGCACCGTGCAGATCGAGGGCGCGCGCATCCGGATGACCACCATGCGGCTCAACGCCATGCGCACAGCATCTCAGAAGTCAGCCTTGCCTTCGCAGAACGATTGCCCGTCGGTCGGGCGGTGCCTTGACCGGATGGCAAAGAATGGCGCGCGCTTGCCGATCCGCAACTTCTGGGTTCAAGACGGCGACGCCATTGCGGCCTGCGTCCGGCGTCGGGGGCAATGGCGCGTGCGCAGGCGTGTGGCGGCGACGGATGCAGCGCTCGTGCTGCAGAGGAAGTGAGCGCGGGCGCGGATTTGTTGCTGTGCCGTGCCTTGCACGGGCGGCCGGCGCCAAGAGCGATTGATGACAGCAGGTGAGGCCGGTGATGCCCGCCTGCGCCTGAAGAATTGAGGGTTTCGATGACGCAGACCACGACAGGATCATCCAAGCGGTCGTGCCGGGCAGGCAGGGCTTGGGGTTCGCGTCCGGCTTGGGGTGCGGGTCCCCTGGGAGGCGCGCTGTTTGCCGGGCTCGCTCTCGCGGCACTTGTGCCCTCGCCGTTGGCTGGCGTGACTGCCGCCGCGACGCTGGCCCTGGTGACGCAGGCCCAGCCGACTGCGGCGCAGGATGGCAGATTCAGACTGATAATCAGACGTAAGAACCTCCAGAACTGCCCGACGCGTCGTCGTGGCTTGAAGCGGACCTGCGTGGAGTGGCGTAAGTCGTTTGCACAGCAACCCGGCTCCCCAAAGCCGGAGATCTCTAGGAACGCTGTATTCGTAAGCCGGGCTGTTCCCAACCGAGTTTATCTCGAAATTTGGAGGTGGGACGGTAGTGCAGGTTCGTTCATTGTTCGGCCGACCGAAGGCCGGACGCGCCGTGATTTGCGAGATCGATACGGTGACCCGATCAGATTCTATCTGCGAGTGGTACTTCCGCGGGAGCTTAATGAGCGAGTTCGGACCGCGACTTTGACAGTTGGGGGAAGTCAGCCTGTCGACTGGCTTACGGACCTTCGCCCGAAGCTTCGACTGGGCTTTGGCCCCGGAAAACAGAAACCAGAGGTTCTCAACGGTCGCTGGATTGTCGACGCACGGCAGCGGCTCGTTTTGTACTTCGAAGCGACAACCCCGCCCGCTCCAGCTGCGATCGTAAAGGCCCCACAACAACCAGCAGACGATGCCGCGCTGCCACCGACAGATGCTGGCCTACCTGACGAGCGCACCGATACGGCCCGCAACCCCAGTCTTGGGCCGGCACAACCACCGGTGCAGTCAACATTGAAGGTGGTGTTTCCGACCAGCTCTTGTTTGCATGCGGTGCAGGGTTTTAGCGATTGTAAGATCACGCTGAACAATAATGATATTACCGCGCAGATCCAGAATGAGGCTCCGATTGAGCTGGATCACAGAAAGCGTTGGGTGTTCATTTCGCGTAAGTTGCGCAGCTTTAAGACCTTCCAAATAGATGGTCCAAGGCGTGTTCAGCGCCAGAGAATAAAGAAG
>JBCBJZ010000177.1:0-6612 GCA_038522635.1 Pseudomonadota bacterium
CGCCTTACCCTACTGATGACCGGCAACAAAAGTGTACACCCGCTTCTGGTGCTATCGCCTTAAGCGAAAGTTCAACGCCAAACCAAGGGCTTATATGGGGGTCCCGCTACAATTTGACGCTACCCGACTCTGGCGCAGACGATCGAAGCCGGCTTCCAGGTCCGCGATCAGGTCGTCCGTGTCCTCAAGGCCGATGTGAATGCGCATGACCTGACCGCGCGGTATCCCCTCGCGGGGCCACGCCGTCACCGTCCGCTGTCGCTCCGGCTCAACCGGGATCAACAGGCTCTCGTAGCCGCCCCAGGACGAGCCCATCCCGTAGAGCGCCAGGCCATCGAGCAGGGCGGCCAACGCGGGCTCCTGGCTGAGGTCTTCGCGCAAGATGAACCCGAACAAACTGGACGCACCCAGGAAATCGCGCTTCCACAGCGCGTGTCCCGGATCATGTTCCATTGCCGGATGCATCACGTGGGCCACCTCTTCACGCCCCGCCAGCCAATGGGCAACGCGCAGCCCGCTTTCCTCTTGCTGTTTCAGGCGTGTGGCGATGGTGCGGATGCCGCGCATGGCAAGGTAGACGTCGTCCGGGCCCGCGCACAGCCCCAATTCTTGCCACCCCTTCTGGATCAGCGGGTAGGTCGCTTCATTGGCGGTGACGGTGCCCATGAGCAGGTCCGAGTGCCCCGCGATGTATTTGGTGGCAGCCTGGATCGAGATATCGACGCCGTGCTCGAACGCCTTGAAATAGAGCGGTGAGGCCCATGTGTTGTCCATCATCACGATGGCGCCAGCGCGGTGAGCCGCGTCCGCGATCGCCGGCACGTCCTGCACTTCGAACGTCCACGTGCACGGGCTTTCGACCAGGACGACAGATGTGTTGGGCCGCAGCAGCGCTTCGATGCCGCCACCGATCAGCGGATCGTAATAGGTGGTTGTCACGCCCATGCGCGCGAGCATGCCATCGGCGAACGTGCGCGAAGGCGCGTAGACGGCATCCGGCATGAGCACGTGGTCGCCCGCTTTGGTGCAGCACAGCAGTGGTGCGGTCACGGCCGTCAGCCCGGAGGCGCAGAGCCGGGTGCGAAACCCGCCTTCCAACGCACGCACGGCTTCTTCAAACGCGAAGGTGCCGGGGGTGCCGTGGATGCCGTAGGTGACGCCATCCCCGGGCGCGATCGCCCGTGAGGCGCGACGGTCCGCAAGCGTGGGGCTGAGGATGGTCGAAGCGCGGTAAACGGGTGGGTTTACGACGCCAAAGTTGGCGTGGGGGTCTCGGCCGGCGATGACCGCTTTGGTGGCGTCTTTCATGGGGCCTTCTGGGTTGGGTAGGACGTGGCGGGTGGTGGGGGCTGCACATGGACACGCCACATCCGCGGGTATCGGGTATCATGACCATGCCCGGGCAAGTCCGCGCCGTCCAGGCTTAGGCTTGGGCGTGCGCGCTGATCTAACGTGCGCGACGCTGTGTTGCCCGTTAAACGCATGTGCAGCTCGGCCCTGGGTGGCCACGAGCTCAGCCTGGACCTCTCACCGCTGCGATCAACCGTGAGTTGATGCCTGGGCCGGGAAAGGCGTATGGCATGGTGCAAAGCGTACGCTAAACTTTAACGCGTAAAGTGTCGGGCGGCCCGTGCCCTGTCGGTGCGCCGCCCTACCGTGTAGATCCCCGTTTCGCGTTTCCCGTTCCGCGTCGTTGTGAAAGTCCCGATGACCCGCAAAACGCTCAGCACGCTTCTCCAGGTCGCGGTCTTTGCCGGACTGCTGGCGGCCGCGGGCGCGATGTGGGCGCAGCGCGACGAAGTGGTCGCGATGATGCAGGAGCTGTCGGGTGACGCTGGCGAGCGGCAGGGCAAACGTCGCCGCGGCCGCGCTTCCGGCGCCGTTCCCGTGATCGTGGCCAACGTCACGGAGCAAGCCGATACGCTGCAGATCATCGCGGTCGGCAGCGCCAAGGCCGTGCGTTCGATCACGCTCTTTCCCAAGGTTGAAGGCGAGATCACCCGGTTCGCGGTGCCGGCCGGCGCGCGCGTGGCGAAGGGTGCAACGGTTGTGCAACTTGAAAGCCGCGCTGCCCAACTTGCCGTCGAGATCGCGCAAACCAGGCTGGCGGAGGCGAAACTCGCAGTCGCGCGCGCAGCTCAACTGTTGCGCCGCCGCGTGCAGTCGGCCGCCAAACGTAAAGACGCACGAATCGTTGAGGCGCGTGCCAAACTTGAGCTCGCCCAGGCCCGCCGGGCGTTGCGCGAACATACCGTGCGCGCGCCGTTCGCGGGCTTCATCGGCTTTGAGCAGGTGGAGACCGGCGAGCGCGTGACCAAGATGACGGCACTGACCACGCTTGATGATCGCAGTACGATTCTCGTTGAATTCGATGTGCCGGAGAAACACGTCCAGCGCCTTGCCAAAGGCCAGCGCATTGCGGTCACGACGCCGTCGTTCGCAAACCGCGTCTTTGCGGGGCGTATCGTGCGGTTTGCAGCCCGGGTCGATGCAGCATCGCGGACGTTGAAGGTGCGCGCGGCCATCCCCAACGGTGATGATGCGTTAAGGCCGGGCATGTCGTTTGCGATCCGGATGGATTTGCCCGGCCCGCGTTTCGCAACCGTGCCGGAACTTGCCTTCCAATGGGCACAAGGGCGCAGCTTCGTGTGGCGCATCGAAGAGGGTCGCGCGCGTCAACGTGATGTGCGCCTGGTCCGCCGTCGCAACGGGTTGATCCTGATCGAGGGCGATGTGGCACCAGGTGATCTGGTGGTGATCGAGGGCATCCAGCGGCTGCGTGCGGGACGGGCGGTACGCATCGAAACGCCACCGCCGTCAGCGGATGCACCCCGTGCAGATGCTGCGGCGGCGGAACGCGCACGCGCGCGTGCTGCGCGGCCCCAACGACCACCCGAACAACGCCAGGGGCAACGCGCGGGACAAAAGCCGTGACGGCGCTCTCCGACATCGCCAGCTTGTGCGTGCGCCGCCCTTACCTCGCGGCCGTGCTGAACCTGCTCATCATCATCGCGGGCGCCAGCGCGCTGGCCGGCGTCGAAGTGCGCGAACTCCCCGACGTCGATCGCCCGGTGGTGAGCGTGCGCGGCGATCTGCCTGGTGCATCGCCTGAAACCCTCGATGCCGAAGTCACCAGCATCGTCGAAGGCGCGGTGGCACGCGTTAACGGCGTCGTCCAGGTGCGCTCCTCCAGCGAAGAGGACAACTTCCGCATCCGCATCGTCTTCAACCCGTCGGTGAACCTGATCGATGCGGCGAACGATGTGCGCGAAGCGGTCGCCCGGGTCAGACGGCGTTTGCCGGACCGTCTTGAAAACCTGACCGTCGTCAAAGCCGACGCCGATGCGGGCGCGATCGTGCGCCTGGCGGTCTATTCCGACAGCCTGAAAATCGAAGATGTCACGCGCATCGCCCGCGATGAAGTGGTGCCGGCGCTGACGGCGATCAAAGGCGTCGCCGACGTCGAGGTGTCCGGCGCGCGCGAGCGCGTGGTGCGCGTGGTCATCGATCCGCTGCGCTTGGCAAGCTACCAGCTTTCCATCGCCGATGTGGTCGCCACGCTGCGCGCGGCCCGCCTCGATGTGCCCGCTGGCAGCTTCAAGTCGGCCGACCAGGACATCATCGTGCGCGCCGACGCGTCGGTCGAGAAGCCCGCGGCAATCGAACGTCTGCTGCTACGCGATAACGTTCGCCTGGGCGACATCGCAACGGTCTATTTCGCGGCTGCGACGCCGATCAACTACGTGCGCGTGAACGGCCGCAGCGTCATCACGTTAGGCGTCATCCGCCGCGCCAAAGCGAACACGGTTGCCATCTCAGACCGCGTCAGCCAGCGGATCGCGCAACTGAACCAGCGTCTGCGCGCCATCACCATCGTGCGCACCTCCGACGATGCCATCTTTATCCGCGGCGCGATCGGCGAAGTGCTGCTCAGTCTCGCGATCGCGGTCACCATCGTCGTCGGCGTGATCGCGCTGTTCATCGGCCACCTGCGCACCGCGTTGATCCCGGCGGTGGCGATCCCTGTGGCGCTGATCGGCACGATCGCGGCCCTTTGGCTGTTCGGTTTTTCGATCAACCTTGTCACGTTGCTCGCGCTGGTGCTCGCCGCTGGCATCGTGGTGGACGATGCGATCGTGGTGCTCGAGAACATCCAGCGGCTGCGCGCGCAAGGGGCGGCTGCGGGCGCAGCCTCGGTGATCGGGACGCGTCAGGTGTTCTTCGCGGTCATCGCCACCACCGCGACGCTTGTGGCTGTGTTCGTGCCGATCTCGTTTCTGCCGAGCAAAGTTGGGCGGCTTTTTGCGGAGTTCGGTTTCGTGTTGGCGGTCGCGGTGATGGTGTCGTCGTTCGTGGCGTTGACGCTGTGCCCGATGCTGGCGTCGCGGTTGGGTACGCCTGGGCGAGCGCCTGCGTCGCGCGATGGCGAGGATGGGCCGCGGCGCGGTTTGATCGCGGCGGCGTGGGCCGGCTGCGGGCTTGCTTTCGCCAAGGCGTACGACGCGACCATCGCTGGCGTCATACGCGCGCCGCTGATCGTTGTTGGCCTCAGCGCGATCATCGGGTCAGCGGGTGCCATCACCTACACCACGCTTGGCGAAGAACTCGTGCCGAAAGAAGACCGCGGACGGCTCAACCTCTGGATGGTCGGCCCGGACGGGACCGGGCTCGATTACATCGACCGCCAGATGGAGTGGGCCGAACGCCTGTTGCGTCCGCATGTCGAGAGCGGCCTCATCACCACGCTTGATACGATCTCAGGCGCCTACGACCCGAACCGAGGGCGTATCATCGCGCCGCTCAAGCCCTGGAGCGAGCGGAGCGTCGGTGAGGGCGAGCTTGTGCGCGCCCTGAACGCTGAATTGCGTAAGTTGCCCGGCGCGCGCGCGCGCATCTACCGCGGCAACTCGTTGGGGCTGCGCAACGCGGGCGGTGGCCTCAAGTTCGCGCTGATCGGCGCCAATTACGATGTGTTGGCGCAGGCTGCGCAAAAGTTCCGCGCCGCGATGGAGCGCGAACTGCCCAAGATCGCCAGCGTCCGCGTGGAGTTTCGCGCCACCCAGCCGCAGGTGTCGCTCCACGTTGACCGCGCCCGCGCATCGGATCTGGGGGTCGACCTTGCCTTGCTGGCGCAGACGCTGCGTGTGCTGGTGGATGATACGGAAATCGGTGATTTGACAATCGATGACCAGCGCGTGCCGATCATCGTGCAAGCGCGAGCCGGCGCGGTCGATGATCCAAGCGATCTCAACAATCTGTTCGTGCGCGGTGGTGATGGCCGCATGGTGGCCTTGGCCCAGGTGATCACGTTTAAGGAACGCGCCGTCGCCGCCGAACTTGACCGTCACGGCCAACGGCGTGCGATCGAGATCCGCGGTGATCCGAGCGATGATCTGACGTTGCGCGAAGCGGTCGCGCAGGTGCGGGCGCTCGCAGCCAAAGTGCTGCCGGATGGCGTGAGCGTTCTGATGCTCGATGAAGCGGCCGATCTCGATGAGACGTCATCGGGCGTGATGATCACCTTCGCCGTCGCCCTGCTCGTCGTTTTCCTGGTGCTGGTCGCGCAGTTTGAGAGCATCACCAGCGGCCTGATCGTGATTTTGACCGTGCCGTTCGGGATTGCAGCCGCGGTTTTTGCACTCGCGTTGAGCGGCACAACGATCAACATCTACAGCCAGATCGGTGTCCTTATGTTGATCGGGATCATGGCGAAGAACGCGATCCTGCTGGTCGAGTTCGCCGACCAGGAGCGCGACCGCGGCGCGAGCGTGGTTGAAGCTGCGCGCACCGCCTGCCGTATCCGCTTGCGGCCGATCGTGATGACGATGCTGTCGACGATCTTGGCGGGCTTGCCTCTGGTGCTTGCGGAAGGGCCAGGTGCAGAAGCGCGCGCCGCGATCGGCTGGGTCGTGGTGGGCGGCCTCGGGCTGGCAGCGCTGGTCACGCTGTTTCTCACGCCCGCGCTTTATGTGCTCTTGGCGGGCTTGTCGTCGAGCCGCGCGCAAGCGACTGAGACGTTGGAACACGAACTCGATCGGGCCGCCCGCGCTGAGGTACATTAGATCATCGGGCGACCGATGCCCGTTGCTTTGATGGCCATTGTGAACAAGGGGAGACGCTTGTGATGACCGGCGATGATCCGCGTGGCTCTCCCAAAGACGTGGCAGAAGCGCGCCAGCCCGCGCCGCTGCGCATCCTGGTCGATGGCGATGCCTGCCCGGTGAAAGACGAGGTCTTCAAGGTCAGCGCGCGCACGGGCATCGCCGTCACGGTGGTGTCGAACCGCCGGCTCCGCCTTCCTGATGATGCGCTCATCGACCAGATCGTGGTCGACGCTGACCCCGATGCCGCCGATGATCAGATCGCGGCTTTGGCGGGGCCGTCGACCATCGTGATCACGGCTGACATCCCGCTGGCCGACCGCGCACTCAAGGCAGACGCCGTGGCCCTCGCGCCCAACGGCAAACCATTTACGGCGAGTTCCATTGGCAGCGCGATGGCGATGCGCGCGCTGATGCAGGATCTGCGCGCGGGCGGCGAGCAGATGGGCGGTCCACCGCCTTTCACGCGGCGCGATCGTTCTACGTGTCTGCAGGCGTTGGATGCAGCGAT
>JBCBJZ010000178.1:0-6575 GCA_038522635.1 Pseudomonadota bacterium
CTTGACCAGCACGCTTTTGCCGCGCCGCTGCATAGAACGACCCTTCGGAATCAGGTCTTTCTTCACCACCGTTGGGGGCAAACGCCACACGGGGTTGAAGTTCAGTTCATGCACGCGCGAGCGGAGCGTCGGCGTTTTGCGGTCGATCTTGCCGACCACGCCCGCATGCCGTGAAGCGACTTTGTCGTTCTCGATGGCTTCGACTTGGGCGGCTGGAATGTTGACCAGCACGTAGCGTTTGGCGGTGGAGCGTGACAGCTCGCGCAGTCGTGAATAATTCACGCGAAGCTGGCGCAGCCGATCCTTCGCCGGCACGTTGAGCGCGGAAATCGTGCGCTTGTCCACGACGCCGGTGGGCGAGAGCCCGTTCGAGGCCTGGAAGCGGCGCACGGCCTTCTCAACGTAATACCCGTAGTGGGTTGAGAGGCTTGTGGAGCGCAGATCGCCAGAGGCAAACAGGCGGCGCCGCAACGCAACGACGGCGTCGTGGTTGGCGCCAGGGCGCAACACAATCCGCGGCACGCGCTTCCAGCCGCCCTTCTTGACGATGGCGCGGTACTGGGCAATCGCCCGCTTCATCGGCGCGAGGTTCTTCTTCGACAAGGTGGGGAAGCCGCGCGGCGGGTTGGCTTCCCAGCGACGTGCGAACGCGCGGCCGCCATCTTGCGCGTGCCCGGTGTGGCTTCCAAAGCGCATCCACGCCTGTGCATCATAGGCGTGCGCCTGCGTGACGATGGCAAGGGAGGCGATGATGGCCCCGCAGGCCAAGCCCACCGTCATCCGCGCTGCTGTCGCACCGTTCGTTCCCGATCGAGGCACCCTACAACTCCCGCGTTGGCGCACTGAAGACCAGCGCTATTCCAGCACCGCCCCTGCGCGTCGAAAAGCTCATAACGATCAATAAGATCGCATCGGCCATCATGCATCAAAAGCAAAGCGCGATGCACGCTGCCAGTCAAAAACGTGTGTGAGCGCGCACGATCGGGCGAGCGATGCCCGGCCGCCACGCGACAGCCTGACGTTCGCTTCGAAAATGCGGCATGGGCTGGGCGTTTGAAAGCGTGAACGAGACTCGCTAACAGGCGCGCGCGCACATGATGCAAACGAGCCACATTGCGCTGTTTGATATCCGGGTCGGGGGACGGGCTAGTCTGGACGAACGAAAATGGGCCACGCACGGTCTGAACCGTCCATGGCCCTTGTTCGGCGCGCTCTACCCTTATCCCCGCCAAGGGCAAAGCGCGCGCTGCTTCACGGCTGCCGGCTCTCTTGGCGAAGCCGGTCAGCGCTATCCAGTCGTGATCGTGTCGGATCGCTCAGGCGGATCGCCGCCTTCAGAGGCGGTAGCGGATCTGGTCGGACCAGAAGCGCTCAAGCCGCATCAGCGAGCGGTTCAGCTTCTGGAAGTCCGATTGGCCGACTTCGCCCACCGTCTCAACCGAGGCCAACTGACGCTCGTAGAGCGCGTTGACGACGTCGCACGCTTCCTTGCCCTTTTCGGTCAGGCTGACGCGAACCGAACGGCGATCCGTTTCCGATTTCTTATAATGAATGAAGCCCATGTCGACGAGCTTCTTCAGGTTATAGGAAACGTTGGAACCCAGGTAATAACCACGGGTACGCAATTCACCTGCGGTCAGTTCAAGATCACCGATGTTATAGAGCAAAAGCGCTTGTACGCTGTTGAGCTCAGAGCCGCCCAGACGGTCGAATTCGGCTTTGATCACATCGAGCAAGAGGCGGTGCAAACGTTCGATCAAACGAAGGGCTTGCAGATATTCGCCTCGAAAAGTCTCTTCTTGCGCGGGCGCGTGATGGCGCGCCGCGTCCATTACTAGACTCATTGTCCCTGCCTTTTCAGTTTGACGCATCCCGATTTTTTCGGGTTAGCGGCAAAGCTAAAGGCGGCGCCCTAAGATGCCTTTAAGCGGTGTGGTAAATATTCAGTGAAAGTTTACCGCGGTGCTCAGGCGCCCGCGCGTGCGGGCCTCGCAGGTGCAGCGGGGCAGGCCTGAAAGGCTGACGCGCCAACGCTTCATCAATCTTGCCTCGAGTGTAACCGACCGGCGTTTACGAATGCACCGCGCGCAAACCGCTCCCTCGCACGCCCGAACGCATGCACGCTTGAACGCATCCCGGCCCGCATGCACGTATGCTCAGCTTCACTGCAATCCACGCTGGGTATCTTGTAATACACTGCGAAGCGGCAAATCGAGTGCCGGATAGGCGGCGCGATCGAAATAACGATCGAGCATCACATCTTCAACGGCGTCCAAGGTGGCCGGCGACCATTGCGGCGCACCATCTTTGTCAATCAACAACGCGCGCGCGCCTTCGGCAAAATCTGAATCGCGAACAAACGACTGCACCAAAAGCGCATCCGTTTGCAAAACTTCACGTAAATCCATCATGGCGGCGGCCCGCACATAACGCAAAGAAACCTTCAAAGATAACGGCGATTTGGTGCGCAAATCGGCAGCGATGCTGGCTGCCCAAGCCGCTTCGGCACCGCGCACCTGCTCCAAGGCTTCCAATATCGCTTCTACGCTCGCGCCGCCGAAGCACCGTGCGATCACATCGCGCCGTTCGCGCGTGAGCGTCGCAGCCTCACGCGCCTCGGCCCCAGGTGCCTCATGAAGCTCATCGAGGACGACGTCTACCGGCTCAGCTTGCGTCATCCGTGCGGTGATCTCATCGAAACGCGAAGCATCGATCGTATGGGTCAACAGCCCCAAGCTGAGCGCATCGGCCCGGTTCAAGCGGGCGCCGGTTAGCGCCAGATAAACGCCGATCTGATCCGGCAGCCGCGCCAGCGTGTAGGTCACGCCCACGTCCGGAAACAGCCCCACCGCCGTCTCCGGCATGGCGAAGGTGTAGCCGGCCGCGCCCACGCGATGCGTCCCGTAAAGCGTCAGCCCCACGCCTGAGCCCATGACCAACCCGTCCATGAGCGCGACCGTGGGCTTCGAGAAACACTCAAGGGCCCAGATCAGCCGGTACTCTTCGCCAAGCATCCTGGCGGCGACTTCAGGATCGCGCGCGCCAAGCGCGGTCATTTCGCGAACATCCCCACCGCAGCAGAACGCGCGCGCGCTGTTCGACCGCAGCACAAGCGCATAGATCACCGGATCGCGGGCGAAACCCGGCAGCGCCTCACTGATCGCCTGGCGCATCGCGATCGAGAGCGCGTTGAGGGCGCGTGGCCGATCGAACGTCACCACGGCCGCAGCGTTGCGCGTCTCGATGATCAGGTCGTGGTTCTCGCCGCCAGCCAAGGTGGCTGCCTCCGCCTCATCGCCTGCCATGATGTCTCCCCCTCCAACCCGCTCGCCGTTGCTCTGGCCCTTGAGTTCGTGTCCACAACCGTGGACACTGCCGTTTAGCATTCGACCAAATCTAAAGACGGCCCGCCTCACTCAGCGCAAGCCGCACACGAACGGCCGCCAAGCTGTTCATCGTCTCACGAGGAACGCGCCACCCATGAACCACCAACCCAGCCAACGCCCTCAGACATGGGCACCCGCCGTCGCCGCCTCGCCTGGGCAGTACCCGAGCGTGCGCATGCGGCGCAACCGTCAAACGCCGTGGTCGCGGGCGCTGGTTGCGGAGCATGCGCTGTCGGTGAGCGACCTCATTTGGCCGCTGTTCCTGATCGAAGGCGAGAACAAGCGTGAGCCGGTGCCGAGCATGCCCGGCGTTGAACGCTTGAGCGTTGATCTGGCGGTCGCGGCGGCAGAAGAAGCGGCCGCCCTGGGCATCCCCATGCTCGATGTGTTTCCGAACACGCCCTCTAAACGGCGCACCGACGATGGCCGCGAGGCACTTAACCCGGACAATCTCGTGTGCCGGGCGGTCAGGGCGATCCGCGCCAGCGTGCCCAACATCGGCATCATGTGCGATGTGGCGTTGGACCCCTATACGAGCCACGGCCACGATGGCCTGCTCAAAGACGGCGTCATCTTGAACGACGAAACCATTGAAGTGCTCGTGCGCCAGGCCCTGATGCAGGCTGAGGCCGGCGCCCATGTGATCGGCCCCTCCGACATGATGGATGGCCGCGTCGGCGCTATCCGCACGCATCTTGATGCGCACGGGCGTCAGGACGTGCAGATCATGTCTTACGCAGCCAAATACGCCTCCGGATTCTACGGCCCGTTCCGCGACGCCATCGGCTCCACCGCGACACTCAGTGGCGATAAGCGCACCTATCAGATGGACCCCGCCAACGGTGAAGAAGCGCTGCGCGAAGTGGCGCTCGATCTCGCGGAAGGGGCAGACATGGTGATGGTGAAGCCCGGCATGGCCTATCTGGACATCGTCCACCGGGTGAAGGCCCGGTTCGGTGTTCCCACGTTCGCCTATCAGGTGTCGGGGGAATACGCGATGCTCAAGGGTGCGGCCGCGCAAGGCTGGCTTGATGGTGAGCGCGTGATGCTGGAAAGCCTGTTGGCGTTCAAGCGGGCGGGAGCCGACGGCATCCTCACCTATTTCGCGCCGGAGGTGGCGCGTCTGCTCAACCAAGCAAGCTGATCGCCGTTCAGATCAGCCTGCATTCTACGAGCGTGCTCATGGGAACATGCTGATGGCGCCAGATCGTGCCTGTCGCTTGGTTTGACACGCCCCCCGTCTGACTTGCCCCTACGCGATGACGGCCGACGCGGTTTCCACGCCACGCGGCGCTGTCAACTGTCACACCACACAGGCCAAGAGCCTTGCGCCACCTAGCAAACGCTCTTTAACCTGCGGGTTCGATGGTTTGCGTCGCTACGCCGAGAACGGTTAGCGTGCACCGCTGGCTACGGCCACGGCGCCGGGCGCTAAAGTGTCGGGTCATAGGGAACGCGCGGCCTAAACTAAAGTGCAGAGCAACTTTGGGCGCAAAGGCAAGGCGTGAGGGCTTGAGCCAGTGCGTCGCACTTTGCGCCCGTTGCTCTGGCCCAGATTTCATTAGCTATTCATGCGGGATCAGTTCTTGCTGTCGCATCGACCACGGATGAGCGGACGGGCCGAATGACGGAGCAACAAAAACACTTCCCCGAATTCTACGTGACGGCGCCGCAACCCTGCCCTTACTTGCCGCGGCGGCTTGAGCGAAAGCTGTTCACGCACCTCACGCATGAAAAGTCGGCAGCCCTGGTCGATAACTTGCTGAAGGGCGGGTTCAGGCGCTCACAAAACATCGCCTATATGCCCTATTGCGAGGGCTGCCAGGCGTGCGTTTCGGTGCGTGTGCGCGTGGATGACGTGCGCCTCACGCGCTCCCAGCGCCGCAACATGAAACGTAACAGCGACATCATGGCGCGGCGCGTTGATCCGATGCCGACGTCTGAACAATACGTGCTGTTCCGCGATTACATCGACCACCGCCACGCCGATGGCGGGATGGCCGATATGAGCGTGCTCGACTACGCGATGATGGTTGAAGATTCGATCGTTGACACCTTTTTGACCGAGTACCGCGTGCGCCCCGGGGAAGGCATGATCGCCGCCGATGAGGCACCGCCACTGACCGCGGTGGCGCTAACTGACCGTCTCTCCGACGGGCTGTCGATGGTCTACAGCTTCTACGATCCAAGCCACACGGCGCGTAGCCTTGGCACATACATGATCCTTGAGCACATCGAGTACACGCGACGGCTTGGCCTGCCTTTCCTCTATCTTGGCTACTGGATCGAGGGGTCGCGCAAAATGGATTACAAGACGAAGTTTGAGCCGCAGGAACACTTGACCGGCGATGGCTGGCTCGACTACGTCAGCGATCTGTAAGCACCGCTCGGGCCACATGTGCGGCGCCAATCCCGTTGGTGATACGCACTTTGCGTCGGTTGCCCTGCGCCTTTAGCGCGCGAGCTCCGCGTCGACTTTCGTGAAGAGATAGCGCCACTTGGCCTTTTGCGTGGTGACCAGCCGCTCCAGCAGCCCGCGCAATTCATCCAGCACTTTGCAATCGGGCACTTCGCGCGTGCCCTCACGCCCCAAATCGTAGACCCGTGCCAGCGTCTGCTGCGTGCTTTGATCATAGGCTTGCGTCTTGGGATCGTGCACGAACGGCGCGGCCTGCGTCAGGAATTCGTCATAGCTCCAGCCGCGCTTGGCCTTGAGCGCCTGCAGCTTGCGTTGGAAGCGGGGCTTGTTCGCTTGCGTGAGGCCTTGCAGCGCGCGCGAGGACTGCTGGACGACGCGCTCGAAGGCGGCCTTGTCACATGCCATCCCTACGGATACCGGCAAAGCGCTCGCGGCCATGAAGCTGATCAAAGCCAGCCAACGTTGCATCGCGCACGGGTTCATTCGCACCACGGACCTGTTTCCCCTGCCACCCTTTCGCGAGGCGTCGCACAACCATGGGGCCAAAAAGGGGATAAGACCGCGGCCTGACGGTCCATAGGGTTACCGCGATCGACAGAGCCCCGCTCTAACGCCGGCTTCAGATCATCGGCGATTAGTCGGGATCACCATGGGTGAGCCCGAAATCGCCCAAAGATGATCTACTCTTTAGGTGCAGAGCAACTTTGGGCGCAAAGGCAAGGCGCGCGTGTTTGAGCCGATGATCCGCACTTTGCGCCCGTTGCTCTAAC
>JBCBJZ010000179.1:0-6340 GCA_038522635.1 Pseudomonadota bacterium
TCACAACACCGGGCTTTACGCCTGGAGTTATCTTCATGATCTGGGCCGCGAGAAAGACGAACGCTGGGCCATTTACGAGGCCGAGCTTGCGGAAAAGGGCCTCGCGCGCGGCTGACCGCGTGACCCGCGCGCAGCTGATGTTTGACCAGGCTGTCGGCCTGATCGACACCGGCACGCCTGATCGGCACCCGTGCTGAACAGCGTTCCAACACCTGAGAGCTCATGCCATGAAGTCCACCATCTACCTGTTCTTCAAGGGCACCTGTCTCGAAGCGATGACGCACTACGCGAAAACGCTCGGCGGGTCGATCGACTTCGTGTTCCGTAACGGCGATGCGCCCGACCCCGCCCACCGGATGCCCGGCGGCGATGATCTCGTCATGAACATGGTGATCACCATCGATGGTGCGCGCATCATGGCCAGTGACACGCCTGATGCCATGTACGCTCCGCCTCGCGGCGTGCGCGTGCAACTGGCGCCGACGACCCGCGCCGACTTCGACCGTGTGTTCGACGCGCTGGGTCGTGATGCGAAGGCCATCGAGATGGCACCGGCCGAGACGTTCTGGGCCGAGCGTTTCACCATGTTCACGGACCGGTTCGGCACGCCGTGGATGCTGAATTTCGAGGGCAACAAGACCGCAGGATAAGCGGTGATGGTTGAACTGGCGAAAGTCCGCACGTGTCTCTATTTCGAGAAGGCTGGGCATGAGGCCGCTTCCTTCTACGTCAGCCTCTTGCCCGACAGCGCGATCGAGCGGGTGGCAGCGCTTGGCAACTCATCCGATCCGATGGTGGTGGAGTTCACGCTTGCGGGCGCACCCATGATGATCCTCACAGCCGGGCCCATGTTCAAGCCGTCGCCAGCGGCCTCCATCAGCGTGCTGACCGACGACCAGGATGAAACGGACCAGCTGTGGTCGCGCCTGACCGACGGCGGGGAAGAGGGCCACGGTGGCTGGCTCGTCGACCGCTACGGCGTTTCTTGGCAGATTGTACCGAAGGTGCTGCCGCGGTTGTTGGGAGACCCCGATCCTGCCCGGGCCAAGCGCGCGAAGGACGCGATGATGGGGATGAGCAAGATCGACATCGCGGCCCTTGAGCGCGCCGTCGATGCGGCGGGCGGTTAGATCCGCGCGATGGTGAGGTGTGCGTGTTTGAGCCGTTGATACGCACTTGGCGCCCGCGGCCGCTGTACTAGCGTTGCGCCGCCACGCTGGCTGCAGCCCCCACCATCGCGCCTGCCGCACAACGGTTGAGCAGCCTTTGCGCCCAGGGCGTCTTGACCAATCGGCTCGCTCCATCGCCAGCGACGGCATAGCCATAGAGCACGCCGAACCAGACCAGCGTGATGATCAACGCCAGTTGCGCGCAGGCCGCCCAGGTGAGGGCCGTCGGGTCGAGCACGGCAGGAAGCAGCGCCACGTAAAAGCCGATCGCTTTGGGGTTACCGAGCGGCATCATGGTGCCGAAGCCAAAGCCGCGCCACCACGTCTCGCTTCGGTTTTGCGCGGCCAGCTCGCTCGCTTGGGCGGTCCAAAGCCGGTAAGCGAGGTAGAGCAAGTAAGCGATCCCGATCCACTTTATAATGAAAAACAAGGGGCCGAGCGCTGCCGCGAGCGCAGCCAAACCCGCTACCGCAAGGGCAAACAGCACCAGGTCGCCGACCACCAACCCGGCGACGAAGGGGAGCGTGCGCACCGCGCCCGCGGTGGCTGAGCGCGCCATCACGGCCGCCACCGCCGGCCCCGGTGCGACCGAGTCGATCGCGTAAATCAGCGTGAAGGCGAAAAGTTGCTCGGGCGTCATGAGGGCTCCATCGGGTCCGCTTCAGCTGGAAGCTATCACACCGCTATCGCTGAAGCGGCTGACCTCGCATCAATGCGCCGCCTCCCAATTGTCGGCGGCGGCGGCGTCGACCTTGATGGGAACCGACAACTGGACCGCGGGAAGGGCTGCGGCTTCCATGACGTCCACCACAACCTTGCGGGCAGCATCCGCTTCGTCGGCCGCCATCTCGAAGATCAACTCGTCGTGGACCTGCAGCAACATGCGCGTGCTCGTCAGGCCAGCGTCCGCCAGGGCGTCAGGCATGCGGACCATGGCGCGGCGGATGATGTCAGCGGCCGAACCCTGAATGGGCGCGTTGATCGCCGCGCGCTCCATGAAGCCGCGCACGGACGGGTTCTTCGATTTGATGTCGGGGTAGTGAATGCGCCTGCCGAAGATCGTCGAGACGAAACCGTGGTCGCGCGCGAACTGTTTGGTGGTCTCCATGTAGGTGCGAATGCCGGGGAAGCGCTTGAAGTAGGTGTTGATGTAGGTGCGCGCTTCCGAGCGCGGGATGCCAAGCTGGTTGGCGAGCCCGAAGGCTGAAATGCCGTAGATGATGCCGAAGTTGATCGCCTTGGCGCGTCGGCGCACTTCCGCCGGCATGTCCTTGATCGGGACGTCGAACATCTCAGACGCCGTCATCGCGTGGATGTCGAGGCCATCGTCGAACGCGCGCTTCAATTGCGGAATGTCAGCGATGTGCGCCAGGACACGCAGCTCGATCTGCGAATAGTCAGCCGAGATGAGCTTATGGCCCTTCCTTGCGACGAAGGCGGTGCGGATCTCACGCCCTTCCTTCGTGCGGATCGGAATGTTCTGCAGGTTGGGATCGGTTGAGGCGAGCCGCCCTGTCGTGGTGCCCGCCATGGTGTAGGACGTGTGAATGCGCTGCGTATCGGGATGGATGTGGCCCTGCAGCGCCTCGGTGTAGGTGGAGCGCAGCTTGGTCAGCTGGCGCCATTCGAGCATGGTGTTAACGAGCGCGCGCGCGTCCTCGGGCAGCTCTTCATTGGCGGCCAGATCGTCGAGCAGGCTGGCGCGCGTCTCCCATTGCCCGGTCTTGGTTTTTTTGCCGCCGGGGAGCTGGAGCTTGTCGAAAAGCAGTTCACCGAGCTGCTTGGGCGAACCCAGTTTGAACGGCTCGCCGACGAGGTCGTAGACCTCCTGTTCAAGCGCACCGGCGCGCTGAGCGAACGTGCCCGAAAGCCGCGACAGGATCGTGCGATCCACTGTGATGCCGGCATGCTCCATGTCGACAAGCACGGGCAGCAACGGCCGCTCCAACGTCTCGTAAACCGTGACCAGCCGCTTCTGGACAAGCCGCGGCTTCAAGATCATCCAGAGGCGCAAAGCGAGGTCGGCATCTTCCGCGGCGTAGGCGGTCGCCTTGTCAATCGGCACACCGGCGAACGATTTATCGGCAAGCTTCTTACCGGGCGCGTGCTCGATCACCGTTTTGAACGCGATCGGCTTATGGCCAAGATGGCGGTCCGCCAGGCTGTCCATGCCGTGATGGCGCGCGCCGGCGTCGAGGACGTAGGACAGCAAAAGTGTGTCATCGAAGTTGATGAGCGTGATGCCGTAACGCTTGAGGACCAGGCAATCGTATTTGAGGTTCTGCCCAATCTTGAGCACGCTCGCGTCCTCAAGCAGGGGCTTCAGGCTGGCCAGCACATCGCGGATCGCAAGTTGGTCAGGTGCCGGCGCATCGCCAAAATCGAGCCCGCCGGTTTCATCGCGGACGTGGCCGATGGGGACGTAGCATGCCCGCCCGGGTCGCGTGGCAAGCGAGAGGCCGACCAGATCGGCGCGCATCGCATCAAGGCTGGTGGTCTCCGTATCGAGCGCCACATGGCCGATGTCTCGCGCTTCGGCGATCCACGCCTTAAGCCGCTCCATGCTCGTGACGGTCTCGTAGGCATCGACGTCGAAGCCGGCCGCCTTGGCCGCCCGCGTGTTGAACGCGACGACGTTTTCCGCATCCGCCCCGCCGTCCACCGCCGGCGCCGTCCCGTGGGCCGCCGCGCTCGCCGCGCGTTCATCATCCACGCGCGCCTTCACGACGTCGGGCGTCTGCGCAAGCCCCTCGTCAGCGTCGATGGCGTCAACATCGATGTCGTAGGCGTCCGCGACCCTTTTGGTGAAGGTTCTAAACTCCATGGCCTTCGCGAACGCGATCAGTCCGCGGCTATCGATCTCCGGGAGATCAAGCGCATCGAGCGGCATGGCGAGCGGCACCGCCTGGTCGAGCCGGACGAGCTTTTCAGACACGCGCGCCTGTTCGGCGAATTCGATCAGGTTTTCGCGGCGCTTCTTCTGTTTGATGGTGTCGGCTTTGGCGAGCAACGTTTCAACATCGCCGAACTCCTGGATGAGCTGCGCGGCCGTCTTAATGCCAATGCCAGGCACGCCTGGCACGTTGTCCACGCTATCACCGGCGAGCGCCTGCACCTGCACGACCTTGTCGGGCGACACGCCGAATTTCTCTTCGACCTCCTGCGGCGTGACGAGCTTTTCGCGCCCCGGCATGGGATCGAACATCCGCACCTGCGGGCCAACCAACTGCATGAGGTCCTTGTCGCCCGAGATGATCGTGACCTTGGCGCCCGCCTCGATCGCTTGCACCGTATAGGTTGCGATGAGGTCGTCGGCTTCGAAGCGCTCCTGCTCGATGGGCGTCAGGCCGAACGCGCGCACGGCATCGCGGATCAGCGGGAATTGCGGGATGAGGTCGTCGGGTGGAGCTTCGCGGTTGGCCTTGTAGTCGGGGTAGATCTCGTTGCGGAAGCTGTCGCCTTTATGGTCGAAGATGACACCGATGTGGGTCGGGTCGTCGCTGCGATCACCGCTGTCGAGCCCGTCGCGCACGATTTTCCAGAGCATGGTGCAAAAGGTCATGACGGCGCCGGTCGGTGTGCCATCGGAGCGCGCGAAATTGCGGCCGCGCGATTGCGCGGCTTTGAACATCGCGAAATAGGCGCGGAAGATGTAGCCGGAACCGTCGACGAGATAGACGTGGGCGTCGGCGTTGATGGGGCGCGCGCTGGCTTGCGGGGCGTTGGCGGCGGCGGCGGTATCGCTCGTGCGGGCTTCGCTGGATGTGGCGCCCGCTTTTCCTGTCGAGGCGGCTTTGGCAGATGCGCTCGATTTGCCCATGCGTCTGTCTCCTACAGCCGTTGCGTTCGATCTCGACGCGCCGCCGGCTCTGAACTGTCGTGTTGTGGCCCGCTCGTCGTGGCCCACCTGCGTCTTGGGTCCCGCCGCTCGATGGGTCCGCTCCACGTGCGGGGAGGGGAGCGTTCGCGTGGCTTTGAAGATCAAGCGCCCTTTCGGCGCGTGATGAGACTTCATACACTGGTGTTCGCGCCCGCGCGCGCTTCGCGCGACGCACATCCCCGCATAACCTGCGAAGCCGGCCAACACCAGGAGGACGCGATCGATGTGGACCACCAAGAAATACGCCGACGTCAAAGGCCGCCGCATGGCCTACGTGGAGCGCGGCAGTGGCGATCCGATCGTGCTGCTGCACGGTAACCCGACGTCGTCGTACCTTTGGCGCGACGTGATCCCGCCGCTAGAGGGCAAGGGCCGTGTGATCGCACCCGATCTGATCGGCATGGGTGACAGTGATAAGCTGCCCGATGCCGGGCCGGACCGTTACACCTTTGTTGAGCATCGCGCGCATCTTGATGCGTTGCTCGACGCCTTGGGGGTGAGCGAGAACGTCACGCTGGTCATCCACGATTGGGGCTCGGCGCTCGGCTTTGATTGGGCCCATCGACATCCAAAGGCGGTCAAGGCGATCGCGTATATGGAGGCGATCGTGCGGCCGATTGCGGGGTGGGACGAGTGGCCGGAGGCGGCGCGCAAGATTTTCCAAGGCCTGCGCTCGCCGGCGGGCGATGAAATGGTGCTCGACAAGAACCTGTTCGTGGAGGCGATCCTGCCGGGATCGATCGTGCGCGAGCTTAGCGCGGACGAGATGGCGGAGTACCGCCGGCCCTTCGCGCAGGCCGGCGAAGATCGCCGACCGACGCTGACGTGGCCGCGACAAATTCCGATCGGCGGTGAGCCCGCAGACGTCGTCGCCATCGTCGACGCTTACGCGAAGTGGCTTGAGCAAGCGGACGTGCCCAAGCTTTTCATCAATGCGGAGCCAGGTGCGATCCTTACAGGTGAGGTGCGTGATTATTGCCGGACGTGGCCGCATCAGCGTGAGATCACGGTCACCGGCAATCACTTCGTGCAAGAAGATTCAGGCGCTGAGATCGGGGCTGCCGTGGCCGACTTCCTCGATACGCTCAGCGCGTAGAACCAAAGCGCGGTGAGACGAAAAGAGCGGCCCGATCGGGGCCGCTCTTCGAGGGAGTGTCAGCAATCGGCGCTTTGCGAAAGTGCGAGCGTCACTTCCACTTCGCGGTGTAGAACCGCGGGATTTCGTCCGGCGTCGTTTTGAAGTCGAGGTCGGATGAGAATGCGTAGTATTTCGCGTAGGTGAACATCGGCA
>JBCBJZ010000180.1:0-6273 GCA_038522635.1 Pseudomonadota bacterium
TTGTTTTGCCGTTCATATGAACGGCAAAACAAAAGATTAGATGTCGGTTCCGCTTCCAACTGAAGCGAACCGACCCTAGCGGTCTACTCCATGACCAACGCCGGTGCAGCCCGGCTCGCACCTTGGCCAGCCTCGACTTCGGCCCACGCCTTTTCAGCCAACGCCTTGTAGACTTTCGCGTGCTCGCTATCGGGCGCACTGGCGACGATCGGGCGGCCGGCATCCGACGTCGCGCGAATGTCCATATGAAGCGGAATGCCGCCCAGGAACGGCACGCCGAGTTTCTCGGCCTCGTTGGCCGCCCCGCCGTGTCCGAAGATGTCGGAACGCTCCCCACAGCTTGGGCAAATGAAATAGCTCATGTTTTCGATGATACCGAGCACCGGCACATCGACCTTGCGGAACATGTTGAGGCCCTTGCGTGCGTCCAGCAGAGCAAGGTCCTGCGGCGTTGACACCACAACCGCGCCGCTCAGCGGCACCTGCTGCGCCATCGTCAACTGCACATCGCCCGTCCCCGGCGGCATGTCGATCACAAGCACATCAAGGTCGTCCCAGGCGACACCGCGCAGCATCTGGTTGAGCGCCGAGACCACCATCGGGCCGCGCCAGATGATTGGCGTGGCTTCGTCCACCATGAACCCCATCGACATGGCTTTGAGCCCGTAGGCTTCCATGGGCCGCAGGCGGTTGTCGGGCAGCGCAGCCGGTTGACCGCTGAGACCCAGCAGGCGTGGTTGCGACGGCCCGTAGATGTCGGCATCGAGGACACCAGCGCTCTTGCCGATCGCCTGGAAGCCGAGGGCGAGGTTGACGGCGGTTGTGGATTTCCCGACGCCGCCCTTGCCGGACGCGACCGCGATCAGATGGCGTACGCCGGGAACGCCCGCCGCTTGGTTGCCTTGTGAGGGGCCGCCTGGTGCTGGGGCGGACGCCGGTGGCGCGGCAGACGCTTTTGCAGGCGCTGTTGCCGATGGCGGCGGCGCCGATGATGCAGGCGCCGAAGCCGGAGCCGGTGGCGCCCCTTTGTTGCCAGCCGCGCGGGCGGCAGCAACCCGTGGATGCTCTGGCGCGCCTGCGCTCGCCGATGCAGCACCGGTCGCGGCCCCGCCTGCCAAACCACTTCCTGCACCACTGGGCGCACCTGCGGCAGACCCACCGCGCGACACCGGCACAGGCTGCGAACCACCGGGGCCGCTTTCCGCCGTCAACACCGCGACCACACCGGAAATGCCGTCCACTTCGGCAACGACCTTTTCAGCGGCCTGCCGCAACGGCTCCAATTCTTGCGCGCGCGCGGGGGGCACGGTGATCGAGAAATACGCCTTGCCGTCCCGCATGAACACGTCTGACACGAGGCCGAGATCGACCACGTTGCCCTCCATGTCCGGCCCCTTCACCCGCTTCAGCGCGCTCAGCACCGCATCTTTCGTCGTCATGTCTCATCTCCTCGCGTCGCTGGCGCGCGGCTTCGTTTGTGGTTGATCTCGCGTGCAGCGGTCTCATGAACGCTTCGCCTGCGCAAGCCGATCGAAGGTGGACCAAACTGAGCTTTGCGTTGGCCTGGGCCGCTACCTCAGGCGGGCTGCAAAGGCCGTCACGTCTCGTGCGGTGCCTCGTCTTCGGCGGCCCGCTCGTCGTCCTCGCTTTGCATGGAAGGGTCGCCCAGGTTCTGGCGCAGCATCTCCTGGTACTGCTTCGTCATCTCAGCGACGAACGCCTCGTGGTCGTCGACCTCCATGACCGCGTTCGCCACATGCGCATTGTAGCGCGCGGCCGCGTACAAGAACGCCATGTGCAGTTCGGTCGCCGGGATCTTGCGGTTTTCCCGGTTGGCGACATCGATGAACTTGTCGGCGAGCTTCAAGAACGCCATGGTGCTAAGCGGTTTGGCGCGCGCGCCAGATCGTTCGACTTTGCGGTCGATCGCGGACATGGGCATCCCTTCGGACGTTGGGGCCAAGAGGCGGAAGGGACCTCTCGATGCAAAGGTTAGCATTTATGCATCATCGGGCCGCGAAACCCAAGCGGGTGGACCGGGGCGCGCTTGTGCCGCTGGCGTGGATTTCGCGTTGCGGGGCTCGCCTGCGCATCGGGTCAACCGGCATGATGCAGCGCCATGCGCTCTGTCTTGCTGCGTTCGCCGCCGTGATGGTGTCGCAAGGAGGGCCCTTGGCATCGAAGGTCAACGCGCAGACCCAGCCTGCACAGCGTGTTGCGCCCTGCAAAGCCCCAGCGCCCGTCTGCAAGGCGGCCGACGCTGTCTTCGCCATATCCAGCTTCGATCCCTTCGGCAGCGCGGTGCGCATTGCCCCTAAACTGCTGGTCACCAACCGCCACCTGATCGCCGATGCGCGCACCGCCAAGATCGCCATCGGGCAGGGGCGCAAGATCACCGCCGACGTGATCGCGACGGCCTACCGCAACGATGTGGTGCTGCTTTACGCGCCGGATCTGCCGCCGGGCCCGGTTCTGAGGCCGGGCTTCGGGTCGCCGGTCGGCGGGATCTATACGGTCGGCGCAAGCCTGAGCCGGCCGCCCGTGGTCACGGTCTACGAGCGCGGTCGCCTGTTGGCCATGGCGAAGCGATCGCTGCCCTCGTCGCGGCTCCATCACACGGCGCTCACCCAGCGTGGCAATTCGGGCGGTGCGGTTGTGGATGCGCGCGGTCGCCTGATCGGCATCGCCGCGTCAGGCGGCGAAGGGCGCTACGAGGCGATCCCGGCCGCAGCGCTGACGCGCCTGCTGCAGCGCTCAGGACCGAACCAGGCCGCAGCCCACCAGCAGATCGGCGTCGCCTACCGCCAATGCTTTGAGGCGCTTGAACAGTTCCGGCCGCGCCAATTGCTGCGCGAACCACGCAACCGCATGCCAACGCTGATGCGGGCGTGCCTCGCGACGGGGGATCGGCAGCTCTACGATCTGGCCGCGCAAGCGCTCGGTCGTGTGCGCATCTTCCGCTACGCGATCGATCTTTACGAGCGCTCCGTCGCGCTGGACCCGGGTTCGCTGAACGCGCGCCTGGGTCTCGCGATCACGCTCGTTTTTGCGCGCCAAGCGGAACGCGCTCGGCCCCACGTCAGCACGCTTTTGACGGCGATCCCGCAGGAGCCGCGGGTGCAACGGCTTGCCGTGCAGGTCGGCAAGGTGACGCAAGATGAGGCCCTGATCGCGCAGGCTCTGGGCGCGATTAAAACGTACAACCCGGGCGGCATGGCTGCGGCCCGTCGCTTTCTCGCAGCGCCTTTGCGTAGCCAGCGACGCCGGCCTGAACATCCCCTGAAGCGGCTACGGCCACGCCCGCCGCCGCAGTCAAGACCGGCCACGCCGTTGGCACCGCGACGGCCATAGGTTCGACGTCGAAACCCACATAGGGTGGCCGCAGCGCGTAGCGCAAACATGGTCGCATGTACCAATTGTAGACATAACCGCGCCTCGCCTCATCTCGCCAAAACGCCTTCTAGAGACGGCGCTCACAAGTTCATCCGCTTTAGCAATCGGTTCCGCTTAACGTCGACCACGAACCGGCTCGAAGAAGGAGCGCCATCGCGCCCCATGCTGGACCCCGCCTACGCTGCCGCGCTGCTTGCGCTTTGCTCCGCCTTCCTGTTCGCGCTTGCCAATCAGTTCCAAAACCTCGGGCTCGACGATGTCGACGTGCGTTCAGGCGCCATCGTCGCCTTCTTCGCGGCCGCAAGCGTCTATTGGCTGCTAACGCCCTTGTTCCTGGAGAGCTGGTACTGGTTCACCAGCGCGGCCCTCGTCTTCGCGCTCGTCGGCCTGTTCCGCCCCGTGGTCTCAGGCACGCTGTCGATCACGGGCATCAAGATGCTCGGCCCCACCATGTCGAGCGCGATCGCATCGTCCGCGCCCCTTTTCGCAGCCCTGTTCGCGATCGCGCTGTTGGGCGAAGTTCTGACCTGGCCGACGGCGCTTGGCACAGGTGCCGTGATCATCGGCTGCGTGCTGGCCGCGACGCGACGCACAGCGTTAGGCAAGGGTTCGCAGATGAGTTGGCCGTGGTGGGCGGTGCTGCTCCCCGTCGGCGCGGCCATCATCCGCGCAGGCGCCCAGGCGGGCACCAAGTACGGCTACGACGTGGTGCCAAGCCCGCTGTTCGCGGCACTCGTCGGCTCGACCGTATCGGCGGTGCTGGCGCTCAGCGTTTTCAAAATCGAGGGGCGCCGCTTCACGGGCGCGCTCACCGGCTACCGCTGGTTCGCGATCGCGGGCGTCATCAGCGCCACCTCGATCTACACCCTCAACAAGGCGCTGCAGTTGGGCAGCGTGCTGCTGGTCTCACCGATTGTCGCGCTGTCGCCGGTGTTCGCGATGTTGTTGGGGCTGATCATCTTCAAGCGCGAGGTGATCACCTGGCGGACCGTGGCGACGTTATCGCTGGTGCTCGCGGGTGTGTTGCTGGTGATCTTTGACCGCGCGGGTGGCTGACGTTGATCCGCGCAGGGCTCCGGCTCAATTGAGGAAGTCATCGGGCTTGCGCATGGGCGGATCGACGGCCGCAACGTCTGCCTCGACCTCGCCATCAAGGTAGTCCTGCGTGGTCCGCACGGCTGGACGGGTGCCGAGCGTGAACGGATCACGCGTGCTCTCTGCCATCACTTGCACGCGACAATCATCGCACATCATGATCAGCTGACGTTGCGTCTCATCGCGGAACATCGCGTGACCGTCGAGGCGCTTCAAAACCGCTTCAATGGTCGACTTCGTGCCAAATGTTTTGCCGCAGCGCACGCAGTCGAACGGCTCTTCACCCTTGAGCACTTGCGCGTTCATCGCGCTTTGCATGAAGTTGTAGCGCGGATCGCGCCGCATCACGCTTTCAGGGCAGGTCGCAAGGCAGATGCCGCATTGCACGCACGCGCTTTCGGTAAACGACACCTGCGGACGTTCGGGGTGATCGCTGAGGGCGCCTGTGGGACATGCGCTGACGCAGCTTAAGCACACCGTGCAACCGGCTTGATCGATGATGATCTGACCGTAGGGCGCGCCAGGCGGCAACGCCACCGTGTCCTGGGGCGACGGCGCGTGGGCGTGGAAATGATCGATCGCCAGCCGTGCCAGATCGCGCTTGGTGCCCTCCACGCTCAACGTGAGCGGCGGATGAGGCGGCGGCTGCCCAGGAAGCCCGCGCAGCGTTTCGTCCACCGCGTCGGGGTCCTGTTCGGCGATCACGTGCACGCCGATACCTTCGTAGCCGAGGCCAAGGCGCAGGGCGTTTACGATCTCGGCCTGTGCGACAAGGCCCGGCAAGTCGTCCGCCTGTTGGGGCGAAGCCAAAGCGACCACAGCTTGCGCGCCTGCCGCCAACATGGCCGCCATCACTTCATGACCGACTTGGAACACGGAAAAGACGGACAGCGGCAACACGTTTGCCGGCAGTCCACGCCCATAGCGCGACAGCGCCGCGATCATGTCAAAGCCGTGGGTGCCATCGTGGAGCAGGATGACCGGATTCTGCCCACCGGCTTCACGGTAGGTGGTCAGGAGTACAGTAGCGCGGCGTGCAAGGTCGGCACGGGTTGGATAGGCGTAGGCGACCGCGCCCGTCGGGCAGACGGCAGCACAGGTGCCGCAACCCTGACAGATGCCCGGATCGATATTAACGTGATCGCCGGCCGGCGCGATCGCGCCCGCAGGGCAGGCGTCAAGGCAGTTCGAACAGCCGACATTGCCGTTACGCGCGTGGGCGCAGATCGCGGCGTCGTAACCCACGTATAGCGGCTTTTCGAATTCCCCCACCAGATCTGTGACGGCGAACAACGCCTGTGCGACAGCGGCCGGATGCGCGGGGTCGATCGCAAAATAACCATCGCGGTGCGCAGGCGCGCTCACCAAAGGCGCGTCCCCGCTCAGGTCGAGGATCAGATCACACGTGCTGGTCGCGCCATCACGCGGCATAGCAAAGGCAAAGCCGTCGCGCGCGCTCGGCACCATGGGCGCATAGCCGTCCACCGTCAGGTTGAACGCGCCAAGATGGCCGCTCACGCCTCTGATCGTACCGGTATGGATGGGCACATCGATCGCACGCGGTGGCATAGCGTCGTCAGCCCGCCGCAGCAGCAAGGACACATCCATGCGTCCGTTCAACGCGGCGGCGGCGTCAAGCGCCGTCTGACCATCGCCGTAGACGAGCACGCTGCCTTCGCTGCGTAGCGTCATCAGCTTGGCGGGCCGGCTGGTGCGACAACGCCGCCGCCGCAACGCCCAAAATCGCAGCCCTTCTTGCCGAAGCGCAGCACGCAAGCCAGCCCG
>JBCBJZ010000181.1:0-6201 GCA_038522635.1 Pseudomonadota bacterium
GTCCGGGTTTGTGTCAGCAGGTCACGCCGCGCCGCAATGCGGTAGCGCCCGGGTGGCAGCGTGTAGCGCAGCCGCGGTGACACGATTCGCAACAGCGGTGGGGTGTCGGGCTTGGCTTGCTGGCCCACCTTGAACACGCTCCACTCAAGCGGGACATCCAGGTCACCGGCAGCACCGGCAAGCCGCGCGGTGACGTCAACACCGGCCCGGCCCGCGGGGATCGGCTGAGGCCCCCGAGCAGCACCATCGGCGTCAGGTCGGCCATCCGGCGCGATCAACGGTTGCGCGTCTGCGATCCGAAAGCCGCGCAGGCCCTGCGTTGCCGTACGCCACGCTTTGGCGACCGCGTCCGGCGCTTGCGCAGCATCCGTCACGTTTTGGTAGCTGCCGCCCGTGCGATCGGCGAGGCACCGGACGGCCTCGACGGCCGCTGGCTTCAGGCCAAGGCTCACCACCTGGATCGGGACGCCGGGATGGCTGCGGGTGAAGCGCGAGGCAAACGCGCACGGGTCACCGCGGCAATTGTCCGCACCATCGTGGATGACGATGACACCGGCGAGGCCACTGATGGAGGGGTAGCTGGCGGCCATCTTTGTGAGCGCCAGGGTGAGGGGGCCTTTGCCCTTGGGGTTGAACTTCTGCAGCGGGGCCAGGACCGCTTTCGGCTCAAGCGGGGTTGGCTCCAGCAGGGCGCTCGCGTCATCGCAACTGCCCTTGCGGCGGTGGCCGAAGGCGAAAATGCCCGCGTTGATCGACTGCGGACGACGCATGGCGGTGAAGGCCTGGCTGAGACCCTTGCGCCCCAAAAAGAACTTCGCGTCCTTGGCGCCTGTCATCGCTCCCCACATGGAGCCTGAGCCGTCGAAAACGATCATGACCGTCTTGCGCGGGCTCTGTGCCTGGGCTGGCAGGGCGAGGAGTGCGCCTAGCGCCGTCATGGCGAGGGCGCCTGTGATCAGTCGACGGAACATAGGCCCCCGGCCGCCCCGGCCCGGTGTTGCGGTCTGGCGGTGACCAGACTGTCGTTTTCGTTGCGAGGACCGGCGTTGTTGCCGGCCGTTTTGCTGGAAAGTTTGCCGGCCGGATTGGTGGTGAGCGTGTGGCATCGATCGCACCATGATTGCGTTGGGGCGGTTGCGGTCGCGAAGCCCAGCGCGTCAAAAGCGCTTTGCCCCACGTGTTGAATGGGGCCCCCCGATTCCCTATCCCTACCACTTAGAGGGTGCTGGCAACAGCGCACCGCAAAATGCCGTGCTGCCCGCTGCTCTGGGGGCGCGGCGCTTGGATCACAACCGCGAGGCTTTATGGGCTCAACGATCACACAAACGCAGGCGAGCGCGCCACTCACCGCCAGTGAAGCCTTTTACGATCGCCTCATGGCGCGTCGCTCGGTCAAAGCGGGGATGCTGCGGGCGCCGGGCCCAACGCCTGAGGAACTGCAGCGCATCCTGACCGCGGGCACCCGCGTGCCCGACCATGGCAAGGTGGAGCCGTGGCGGTTTATCGCCTTTGAGGGCGACGCGCGCAGGCAGTTCGGCGACGTGCTGGCGCAGACGCTCGTGGCTGAGGGTGCGCAAACGGGCGAACCGGTGAGCGACGCGCGCCTTGAGATCGAGCGTGAACGCTTCGAGCGCGCCCCGCTGGTGTTAGCCTTGATCACCGCGCCACAACCCCGTCCAAACGTGCCACCACTTGAGCAGACGTTGTCGTGCGGTGCGGTCGGCATGAATGTGTGCCATGCCGCGAACGCGCTCGGTTTCGCTTCGGTTTGGCTGACAGAGTGGTACGCCTACAGCGTACCAGTTCATGCCGCACTGGGGCTTGCGGAGCATGAAGCGGTGGCGGGCTTTATCTACATCGGCACAGCCGATGAAGCACAGTCCGACCGCGCGCGGCCCGACGTGCAGGCGCTGCTCAGCCATTGGTCGCCCTGACTGTGGTCGCCTGACTTCGGTCGAATTGACCAACACGGGCGCGATCAAAACGGTAGCGTCTGGCCCTCGAACGTTTCGAAACAGCCGGTGCTTGCAAGGCTGAGCGCGTCGAAGCGTTGGATCAGACCCGCAGCGCTCGCGTCAGGCGCGACGCTGGCGCTTGCCCCGCCCATGTCGGTCCGCACCCAGCCAGGGTGATAGGCCGCGACCGCGATGCCCTCACCGCGCAACTCATCGGCCATGCAGGCAGCAAGGTTGGTGGCCGCAGCTTTCGAGGCGCGATAGAGGTAGGCATTGCCGCTGGCCCGCGCGGTTGAACCCATCCCTGACGAGATTATGGCGATCTTGGCGGGGACTTGCGCGCGCCGTAGTGCCGGCAAACAGGCGCGCACCGTCATGAAGACGCCGGTAACGTTGACGGCCAGCACCTGCGCAAACGCGTCGTGCGTGTAGGCTGGGTCCTCGAGCCCGCCCCGGCCGATCAGTGCGCCCGCGTTGCACACCAGCAGATCGAGCGCGCGGTCCTCGAGCGTTTGCGTCAGCGCCGCCAGCGAAGCCTCATCCGTGACGTCGAGCGTGAGCGGCTCGATCGATGCCCCGCTGGGGCCATCGCGACGGGCCGCTGCCAACACGCTATCGCCGCGGGCGGCCATCGCTTGCGTCAGCGCCAGGCCGATCCCGCGGTTTGCGCCGGTGATCAAAACGTTCATGGTTGCCTCACTTTTCGTGTCTTGTTTCTCGCTTGCATGCGCTGCGTGGCCAGAACGTACGGAGCAGCTGTCCCCGCGTTGCCGGTGCGCCGGCTTGCCTACCCGCCGGTTTGCCTTATGCGCTCTGCCCATGCGCAGCTTGGGACGGCATCCTGGCCAAGCATCCTTGCTGCAAGGTGTGCGGCTAACGTAGGTTCACCGCCAACCGCATGCCTCAAGGAGCCCACCTCATGTTCTACGACCCCACGCGCGAAGCGCACGGCCTCAAGCACGACCCGTGGAAATCCCTCGTCGTCCCAAGGCCGATCGGTTGGGTCTCAACCGTTAGCACCAGCGGCGTCGTCAATTTGGCCCCTTATAGCTTCTTCAACGGCGTCAGCGACCACCCGCACTACGTTATGTTCGCATCGGCCGGATTGAAGGACAGCCAGCGCAACGCGGAAGAAACCGGCGAGTTCGTGTGCGTGATGTCCACCAAGGCCCTGCAGGAGCATATGAACATCACCGCCGCCGACTTGCGCCATGACGAGAGCGAAGTGCCGTATGCGGGTCTGACGCCGGTTGCGTCGACCAACGTCAAGCCGCCGCGCTTTGCTGAGAGCCCGGTGGCGATCGAATGTGAGTACCACCAAACGGTGCAGTTGCCAGCGGGGCGTGATCCTAACCGGGCCCCTTACGCGGTGGTGTTCGGCCGTGTGGTGGGCATCCACATCGATGATACGATCATCAAGGACGGCATGGTCGATGTGGGGGCGATGCAGCCCATCGCTCGGCTTGGCTATCATGACTATGCGGTGGTGCGTGAGGATACGATCTTCTCGATGATCCGGCCGAGCGCAGACGAACTGCGCGCCAAGGCGTCCGCGTGAGGCTCCATGCAGGATGAACGCTACAGCGCGCCGGAGTTTGCCGCACTGCCCCAGGCCGATGACCTGCGCGCCTATATCGAGCATGGAACGCCGACCAACCATTTCCTGACGGCGTTGCTCAGCAACGACCTGCTGGCAACGTTCGGCCGGGCGGACGCGCGCAGCAAAGCGGCGATCGACGACTACGTGCTGTGGCTGCGTTCCTATGCGCCTGGCCACTGTTACGGCAGTGCGGAGCGGGTTGAGGCCTGGATCGCGCAGGGCGGCTTGCGGGGTGTCGCGTCTGCGCTCGGTGGTGACGGCGGCGAGCGTTAAGCGACCATACGTCGCCTCAAGTGTTGCCACCTGAGTCAGATGAACTCCAAAAGACGGCTGCCCATGCATATCGACTTACGCGGCAAGAGCGCGCTCATCACCGGCGGCAGCCGCGGCATCGGACGTGCTGTGGCGTTGCGGCTGGCGGGCTGCGGCGCCAACGTGGTGATCTGCGGGCGCACGCGCGCTTCGCTCGACGCCACGATCACGGCCCTGCGCGAGCACGGCGTTGAGGCCCATGGCATCATCGCAGACGTCAGCGTGCCCGACGAGATCACCGCCCTGGTCGAGGAGGCGCACGCGCACACCGGCGGCCCTGACATCCTCATCAACAACGCCGTGACGTCGACGAGTGCGCGCTTCGATGAACTGAGCGATGACGCGTTCCGCTACCACATCGACGTGAAGCTGATGGCTTACATCCGCGTGGCGCGCCTCGTCCTGCCGCATATGGCGGCGCGCGGGGGCGGTCGGATCGTCAACATCGGCGGGATGACGGCACGCATCGTGGCGCCGTTACGGATGACCAACGGGGTCGTCAATGCGGGTGTTGCGAACTTCACCAAGCAGTTCGCGGGCTATGCAGCCCGCCACCAGGTCACCGTCAATTGCGTCCATCCCGGCTACACCGCGACCGAGCGCGTTGAGCAGATTTTCGACGCCGAGGCCGAGCGGACCGGGCAGACACGCGATGCGATTATCGCAGAACGTACAGCAGAAATTCCGCTGGGTCGGCTTGTCCAGCCCGACGATCTTGCGCACACGGTGGCGTACTTTTGCAGCACCGCAGCCGGCATGGTGACCGGGCAGTGTTTGGCGGTCGATGGCGGTTCGGGCCAGGCCATCGCCTATTGAACGCTACAACTTGATGGCCTGAGGGGACCAGCCATGAGCCAGGACGGTCACATGAGACAGGACGGGCCCATGAGCCAAGACGATCAGGGGCCAGCCGGTCCGCAAATGGTCCCGATCGACATGGATGCGGCGGCCATCGAAGCGGCAAGCGATCGTGCGCTGCTCATCCTCAAGGTGCATCCAGCCAGTCCTGCTGCGCACTTCGGTGTTCAAAAAAGCTGGCGGCTGCTCACGGTAAACGGTCGTGCCCCCGATGATGCGACGGTCTTTAAGGCGCAAATGCAAGGTGGTGCCACGGTGGTGTTCGCCGATGCGACCGGCCAGCAAGCGCATCAGTTGAGCGGTGCGGTCTGGCCGTTCGGCATCGTAACAGTGCCGTGGCCGGGGAGCGCCTACGCCCGTTCGATCGAGAAAGCGCAGTTCGATCGCGAGGACATGACGCGGTTTTGGAAAGAGGGCGTGCTGAGCCCTTATCCGCAGTTCATCGATCCCTTGGAGCGGTATTTGTCGCGCGGGACCTTGGGGCTGTTTGAGCGGCTCAAGGGGCAGCGGGTTTCATCGCCGGACATGATCGCCAGTGTGGCCGAGTATCCCGTGCTCGCGCTGCTGTCGCTCTCCTATGCGACGGCTGGGCAAATGGATGCGGCCGCTTATTACCTCGATGCGACGCGCGCGTCGCGCCAACGTGCCGCGCAGGCGAGCTATTCCAGCATCGACATGAGCATGGACGCCTACACGGAGAGCCTGATCGCGGAAGCCACCGGCGAGCATGAGCGGGCTTTGGACGCGATGCGTCGCGCGGCGCAAAGTTCGCCGGACATCGAAGAGGTTGAGCGTCGGCTTGCTGCTCTTGAGGGTCGCGCGCCTGCGATGAGCGTGCCCCGCTATACGCTGGAGCGCTTCCCCGTCACTTACGATCTGCCGCGGACCGATCCGATCGGCGAACTCAAACAGCCTGACGGCATGGTCAGCTTGAGCGAAACGCTGGCCGCGCTGGAGGGTGATGAGCTGCTGCTGGTGCTCGTGCTCGGCGACTACCGCTCGAACTACTATTACAACCTCGACATCCTGCGTCTTGCCATCCTCAACAAGGCGCTCCCCGGCATGGTCAAGGCGGTCCACGCCATCACCGCCGGGACCTATGCGCTTGACGCCAACCACCGGCGCGCCTGCGAGGCCGAAGCGCTGTCATTGGGCCTACCGCTTGAGCTGCTCTACGATGAAGCGGATCGCGTGTCGGGCCAGCTTTTCCCAGACGGCTACCCCGCCCGCTTTTTCCTCGATCGCGACGCAACAGTGCTCGCCACCGAGCGCATCATGGAGGAAGAAGGCTTCTGGTTGGCGCAGGCGCGTCGCGCCGAGCTTGCCCCTTCAGCGACGCCTACCGGGTCAACGTCTTAGTCCGGGTCTCGTCCTAGTCCCGGGTCTCGTCTGTAAGGGGCTGGCCCAAGAGTTCATCCGCTTCAGGTGGACTCACCTGAGGCGAAAGATGAACGGCAAAACAAAAGCTTAGATGTC
>JBCBJZ010000182.1:0-6198 GCA_038522635.1 Pseudomonadota bacterium
ACCGCAGCGCAGAAAAAGCTGTTCTTCAACCTTCGCCGGATGAAGAAGCAGCTCGAGGCCTATGAAGACACCGACCTGTCGCCCGCCGACGTGACCAAGATCGCCACCGACCTGGGAGTGCCGGAACAGGAAGTGGTCAACATGAACCGCCGGATGATGATGGGCGGCGACGGCTCGCTCAACACGCCCATGCGAGGCGGTGAAGAGGGCTCGGGCGAATGGCAGGACTGGCTGACCGATGAGCGCCCGCTGCAGGACGAAACCGTCGCCGACGCCGAAGAGGCCAATGTCCGCCACGAAATGCTGGTCGAAGCAATGGATGCGCTAAATGAGCGTGAACAGCACATCCTCACCGAACGCCGCCTGACGGAAAAGCCGCAGACGCTGGAAGAACTCTCCCAGGTCTACGACGTGTCGCGCGAACGCATCCGCCAGATCGAAGTGCGCGCGTTTGAAAAACTGCAAAAAGCGATGCAGCGGATCGCCGGTGAGCGGCTGCTGCCTGGGGTTGCTTAGACCACAAGCCCTTCGTTCAGCTGATCGAGCAGAGACCCATACAATCGCCGCAGGTTTTGGTGAACCTGCGGCGGTTTTATTGAAGGCAGGTCAAAGGGCGCTAACGTAGGCGTGTCCAAATCGTTTTGGCGGGCGCGCCCATATCGTGTGCGGCGATAACCAAGCGTGTCCTCCTTTTCGCGTCACTTTCAACTCGCTGGCGCCAGATCCAGGACCGCCGCTACCATCGCTCGTGTCCCCAGTGTCACGCTTTCACGCGGAGCGACTTTGAACAGCGGCGAGTGGTGCGAGGGGACGGCGGGGCCGCCAGCGTCTTCGGCGTCGAACGCGGCTTGCGGAGTGCCGCCCACGGCAAAGTAATAGCCCGGCACGCCCAGCTCCTCGGCGACGAAATACGCAAAGTCTTCTGCGCCCATCCCCTTTTGCTCAAACGGTAAAAACGCCTCCTCGCCCAGCTCGCGCTTCATCACCGCGTTCAGCCGCCGCGCCAGATCGGGGTCGTTATAGGTGACGGGCGTGCCCGCAAGATGTTCGACCAGCACGGGCTTATCGTCGGGCAGGCCATGGGCCTTGCCAACATTTGTCGCGACCCGCTCAATCGCGGAGAGCAACTGCGCACGCACCTCTTCATCGTTGGAACGCACGGTGAGTTGCAGCTTGGCCTCGTCAGAAATGATGTTGTGCTTCGAACCCGAATGGAACGAGCCCACGGTGATGACGGCGGGTGAAAGCGGGCCGATCTCGCGGCTGACGATGGACTGCAGCGCGGTCACGATCTGGCTGGCGATGTAGACCGGATCGCGGCCCCGGTGCGGGCTTGCGCCGTGCGCGCCGATGCCGGGCACGGTGATGTCGACCGAGTCCGAGCTGGAATACTGGATGCGTTCGGCTGCGGAGACCTTGCCGGTGGGCAGCGGGCTGGCGACGTGAAAGGCGAGCGCATAATCGGGCTTGCCAAACCGCTCATAAAGGCCATCGGCGAGCATTGCCTTTGCCCCGCCCACGCGCTCCTCAGCGGGTTGGACGACGAACATGAGCGTGCCCGACCACTGGTCTTTCATCGCCATCAACCGGCGCGCTGTGCCGACCATCGAGGTGATGTGCACGTCGTGCCCACAGGCATGCATGACGGGATATTCCTTGCCGTCCTGACCCACTTGCGTGACGACAGAGGCGTAGTCGAGCCCTGACTTCTCCAGGACCGGCAGGCCGTCCATGTCCGCGCGCAAAAGTATCAGCGGACCCTCCCCATTACGCACCATCCCAACCACGCCGGTGCCGCCGACACCTTCGGTGACTTCCAGCCCGGCGTCGCGCAGCTCCTTGGCCATGCGCGCGGCAGTCTTGTTTTCCAGATATGATAGTTCTGGGTTGCGGTGGAAATGCAGGAAGAGCGGCGCAAGATAGGCGTCGTAATCCGCTTCGACCGCGGCGGCGATATCATCCGTGCTGGCCGCAGCGGGCGCGCTGAGAGTGGCGGCGGCAAGAGCCAGGCAGGCGGCGGCGGGTTTCAGGAAGCGCATAATGGTATCTCCGCATTGTGACGTGTGCGTGTGTGTTGAACGCGTGTTTGGAAGAATTGTCTTCAATTCGCAACGAAGCACGCCCCGCGCACATTCGCAAGAGAGATACGATTGCCGTGAACCCGCACGCGCCGTAAATTGATCTTCATGAAACGCCCCTTCATTTTCGGCCTGCGACTGATCGCTCAGCTTATCTTGTGGTTCATCGGGCTCAGCCTTGCGGCGGTGATCCTGTTCGCCTTCGTCCCCGTGCCGATTACCGCGACCATGATGATGGATGAAAACGGCGCAACGCGTGACTGGGAGCCGCTGGAAAACATCGATCCCGATCTGGTCGCCGCCGTGATCGCCGCCGAAGACGCCAAATTCTGCGCGCACTGGGGCTTTGATAAAGAGGCGATCGAGCGCGCTTACGAACAGAACAAGCAAGGCGGGCGGATCAGGGGCGGTTCGACCATCACACAGCAAACCGCCAAAAATGTCTTTTTGTGGCAGGGCGGCGGCTATGCGCGCAAGGCGCTTGAGGCGTGGTTTGCATTCTGGATCGAGAATGTCTGGGGCAAGCGTCGCATAGTGGAAGTCTATCTCAACGTCGCGGAGACCGGGATCGGCACTTATGGCGCGGCTGCAGGGGCGCAGCGGTATTTTGGCAAATCAGCCGCGCGGCTGACACCGTCAGAGGCGGCGCGCATGGCGGCTGCGTTGCCCAATCCAAAAGAGCGTTCGGTGGTAAACCCGAGCGGCTGGCTGGCGCGCCATGGGCGGCGGATCGAAAGCGGCCTTGCCACAGTGCAGGGCGATGGGCTCGATCATTGCGTTTATCGCTAAGCCTCGAGCGGCGCGCGCGCTAAACTATCAGGATTGACGAACGCTGCGGCCATGGGCATTTGCCATAGCCATGGAGAGAAGCTTCCCGTCACGGGATAAGCACCGCTGCAAACGCGGCCACCGGAGCATCCGGTTATGAGCGAGCCTCAGCCGCTTGACCCTCAGGCCAAAGCGGAGGCGCGCGACGCCGCGTACGAAGCGCGCGAAGCCTTGCGCGCCGCGATGGTCCGGCTGGCCGCAGGCGACAGCGCGGCACTGGAAGAGATTTACACTGCGACGCGGGTGAAACTGTTCGGCATTTGCTATCGTATCTTGGGCGATAGAAAGGAAGCGGAAGACGCTTTGCAGGACGTTTATGTAAACCTTTGGCAGCGTGCGGATCGCTACGATCCGGAGCGCGCGAGCCCCATCAGCTGGCTGGCCACGTTCGCGCGCAATCGCGCGATCGACCGCCTGCGCACAGGGAAGGTGCGCGCAGGCGCGGTGGCGGTGGAGGAAGCTGCACCGCTTCCCGATGAAGCGCCGCTTGCCGATGCGCTACTGGTTGATGCTGAGCGTTCTGCACATATCCACTCCTGCCTGCAAACCCTGGATGAGAACGCGCAGACCTATATCCGGGCGGCATTCTTTGACGGGCGTACTTACGCGCAGCTGGCCGAAACCGCCGATGTGCCGCTTGGCACGATGAAGAGCTGGATTCGCCGCGGTCTGATGAAATTGCGTGCCTGCCTTGAGGCGAAGGAAAACTCATGAGTCAGGAGGAAAAGATCGAGCGCGACGACCCCATGATCGCCGCCGAATATTCTCTTGGCCTGCTCGAAGGAGAGGACTTGCTCTTTGCGCGGGGCAAGATGACGAGCGAGGCCGCCTTTGCCGCGCGCAAGGATTGGTGGGACAATTGGTTTGTCCCGCTCAGCGACGAAATCGCTGGCGCAGAACCGGGCGATCACGTCTGGACAGCGATCACCGATGAGATAGGTGCATCGGCAGGCGACGTTGCGAGTGCGCGCGCAAATGCTGGTGCGGACACGCAAGCCTACAGCAAGGTCATTGTTCTTGACTTGCAGCGGCAGGTACGCCGCTGGCAATGGGCTGCTGGCATCGCCTCGGCCGCCGCAGCGCTCGCCCTGGCGCTGTTCGTGACCGCTCCGGGCGCTGCACCGGTGGCTCAGAGCGAGCAGCCACCCACGATCGCCGCAACGCAAGCGCCGCTGATGGCATCGATCCCGGTAGGTGACACCTTGCGCCTGAGCGTCACGTTTCTTCCAGGATCGGACGAAATGCTGGTTTCTGCCGCTGGCCTCACCGCCGATGGCGTGCATGATCACGAATTGTGGCTGGTTCCTGCCGATGGCGGAGCGCTGCAATCGCTCGGCGTTGTTGTCCCCGGCGAAGAACGCCGCGTGGCGCTTCCCTCAGATATTGCAGCGAATATGGGCGATGGGGTCGAACTGGTCCTGACGCGCGAACCTTTGGGCGGGAAACCCGATGGTCGCGAGGCCGGGCCTGTGGTTGCGCAGGGTGCCTTTGGCCAGGTTTGATCGGGTCCGGCACCTACGCCCTGTTTTGGCGAGCCAAGGGATTGATCGGCAACCTTTTAATAATTTTTCGCATTAGCGCATCTAAATCGTGAAGAATGACGTAACTCCAGCGCAAGATCAGGAGGTCTTGCAGCAATTAAGGAGTTTTCAATGACCTCGATCCCCACCCGCTTAAAAACCGCCCTTCTCGCCGCCGCCGCCGCGACCGCCGGACTGACCTTCGCGACCCCCGCACTGGCCGACCATCACGCCGAAGCCGGCAAGAAAGACATCGTCGCCACCGCCATGGGCACCGGCATGCACGAAACACTCGTCACCGCAGTGAAGGCCGCCGGTCTGGTCGAAACGCTGCAAGGCCCCGGCCCGTTCACCGTCTTCGCGCCGACCGATGATGGTTTTGCCAAGCTGCCGGACGGCACCGTGGCGACGCTCGTTAAGCCGGAAAACAAGGCGACGCTCACGAAGATTCTCACCTACCACGCCGTTTCGGGCAAGGTGACCGCTGCTGCGCTGATCGAGATGATCAATGCTGGAGGCGGCATGGCGACCGTCGAAACGCTGGCAGGTGAAACGCTGACCGCGCGCGTAGTGGACGGTTCGGTCGTTATCACCGACGCCAAGGGCGGCACCGCCACGGTCGTCGCAGCCGACGTCATGACGTCGAATGGCGTTATTCACGTCACGGACGGCGTCTTTCTGCCCGGCTGATCCGTATCTTTAACAAAAGTTCGCGCAGTCTCACTGTTCCCATCCTCCCACCCGAGGCTGCGCACACCAAGGCCCCGTCCGGCGAACCTCCATCGCCGGGCGGGGTTTTGTTTGCCTCGATGGGATCTGCAGGCCATTCGTGCCGCTGGTAATTTGCCCGATTGCTCCCGCGACTGTGATCGGATCGGTGCCGCAAGTCATGGAACGCGGCGCAGATCTAGTCGCTCAACGCAAATTCCACCGCCGCCGCGCAATGCAGCGCGGTGGTATCGAACAGCGGCAGGGGGCTGTCCTCCTGGCTGATGAGCAGCATGATTTCGGTGCAGGCGAGCGCGATGGCCGTAGCGCCCTCACTGTCCAATTCGGCGATCATGGCCTGCATCCTGGCACGCGATGCGTCAGCAATATGGCCTGCGCAAAGCTCATCGAAGATGATGCGGTGAAGTTGCGCCCGCGCCGCCTCATCCGGGACGATCACCTCAACGCCATGCGTCTTTAAGCGCTCGGCGTAGAACGGCTGTTCCATGGTAAAGCGCGTTGCCAGAAGGCCGACCTTTGCATGGCCCGCCCGGTGGAGCGCGCGGCCCAGCGGATCGGCGATGTGGATCAGCGACGCACCGCTGACGGCTTCTACTTGGGGCGCGACGAGATGCATCGTGTTGGTCGCGATCACGATTGCCTCAGCGCCTGCTTGCGCGAGGCCCGCTGCCGCTTCGCCCAACATTGTGCCAAGCTGGTCCCATTCATCTTCTGCCTGAAGCCGCGCGATCTCAGCAAAGTCAAAGCTGTGCATCAGGAGCGGCGCCGAAGCGATGCCGCCTCTATGGTCGCGCACACCGCGATTGATGAGTGTGTAATATTGCGCCGAGCTTTCCCAGCTCATCCCGCCCAAAATGCCGATAGTTTTCATGCGCTCAGGTTTCACAGCGTCCCTATTGGGAGCCAGCGGTCCATCGCGGTCTTGAGCCGCTCGATCAGTTCCGGGTCCATGTACTCATACTCGTCGGGAACGCCCAACACTACGATCCGCTGATCCCTGAGCGCGCTGCGATGGCGCTTGCGCAGCTTGTTGCGGTGGGCAG
>JBCBJZ010000183.1:0-6102 GCA_038522635.1 Pseudomonadota bacterium
TCCTGATCGATCGTGCCCCCGCCTTCGATGATGTCGATCTGCCGGCGTGCCTCGACCTCGATCGCCTGCCCGATGAAGCGGATCGAGTTGACGTTCTTGATCTCGCAACGGGTGCCGAACGGATCGCCCGGCTTGCGCACCGACACGTTCACGTCTGCGCGCAGGTTGCCCTTGTCCATGTCGCCATCGCACGTGCCGAGATAGCGCAGGATGGTGCGCAGCTTGTTGACATAGGCTTTGGCCTGATCGGCACTACGCAAGTCTGGCTTGGACACGATCTCCATGAGCGCCACACCGGAGCGGTTGAGATCGACGTAGGAATATTCTGGGTGCTGGTCGTGGATCGATTTGCCCGCGTCCTGCTCCAGGTGAAGCCGCTCGATGCCAACCTCCATGGTCTCCCCGTTGGCGGTGATTTCGACCTGGCCTTCACCCACGATCGGGCTCTTGTATTGGGAGATCTGATAGCCCTGCGGCAGATCGGGGTAGAAATAGTTCTTCCGATCAAACGTCGACGTGAGATTGACCGCAGCCTTCAACCCAAGCCCCGTCCGGATCGCCTGATCGACGCAGGCCGCATTGATGACGGGCAGCATGCCCGGCATGGCGGCATCGACCAAGGAAACATGGCTGTTGGGCTCGGCCCCAAACCCGGTTGAAGCCCCAGAAAACAGCTTGGCGTTCGAGGTCACCTGGGCATGGACCTCAAGCCCGATGACAACTTCCCAGTCGCCGGTTGCCCCAGGGATCAACTTTGAGGGTGCAGCGCTAGTGTCCTGCATCGCGGGTACTTTCTCGTGAAAGGTTGTCGTTGTGGGCGGGGCTCACAGAAGAGCGAATGGCTACGCGCAGCGCTCTCAATAAAGCCCGCGCTCAGCCATGATGCGATCCTGTTCGGCGTTGACGTCCGGCGGGTTGTCGGCGTGCACCATCAACATGTGCGAATAACTTGGCAACGTCTCGCGGTCGATGTGTTCACCTGCGTCCCACAGTTTCGCGCGCACCAACGCTTTCGAGCAATGCACGAAAACCTCGTCCACCGTGACCAGCACGCCGACTTTCGGCACGCGCTCGCGTACCGCACATGAGGCGAGCAAGCGCGCATCATCAGTGAGCTGCGCGCGCCCGTTGATCCGCAGCGTCTCACCCATCCCGGGCACAAGAAACAGCAGACCGACGCGCGGGTTGTGCAGGATGTTGACCATGCTGTCGAGGCGATTGTTGCCGACCCGATCCGGGATCAGCAGCGTGCGTACGTCTAACACTTTGACGAAGCCTGCCGGATCGCCGCGCGGCGTAACATCGGCGCCGTTGGGCCCTTGCGTGGCAAGCAGGCAAAAGCGCGAGCGCGCGATGATGGCACGCGCGATGTCATCGATCGCCGGGAGGACTTTGTTGGTTGCCCGGCTGAGCGGGGTTGGATGAAGCGCCCGCAACGTGGCTTCGTCGGTGATGAGACTGACATCGTCGGGCACGGCCGTTTCGCTGGGCCTATCGACCGGCGTTCGCACCGCTGTCATGGATCGCATCCTCTCCTGCTGTCGAAGGCCGCGACACGGCCGCTGGCGTGCGGGATGCTGGTGCCCGCCCGCCGTAGCATCGCGCCACGTCAGACGGGTAAGCTACCTTCACCGCAACACTGATGAAAGAGGCCGCCCATGAGTACCCCCGCCCCAGCGCCTGCCCGTTGGTCGATCCACCACGTCAACCTTGCCGCCAACGACGTGCGCCAGACCGCACGCTTCTACACAAACGTTCTTGGCATGGCCGCCGGCACCTGGCAGTTCCCGCCGCGCGAACAAACCGGTGCGATCAGCGCGAACCCCGATGAACTGATGCTGTTCCCAATGAACACGAGCAGCGAAGGCGCCAACAGCGGGCTGCACCTCATCCGCCCTGACCCGCGCTTTGCCCGCAACAACAACCTCGACCATAACCCATCGATCGGCGGCCACGTGGCCATCCAGGTGCCGGACCTCGATGCGGTGATCGCGCGCCTTAAAGCGGCCGGCATCCCCTATTCCGATGCCGGAACGTTCGCCATTCCGCACATGCGCCACATCTACGTCTACGACCCGTCGATGAACCTGCTTGAGATCAACGCGATGGTCCGTTGAACGTCGCCTCACATCGGTTCGCTCCCTCGCGCAATCGATGCGACCCCGGTGCGCGCCACCTCACGCAAGCCCAGCGGCTGCATCAGCGCGATGAACTGCTCGATTTTCGACGTGCGCCCGGTCATCTCAAAGACGAAGTGTTCGGTTGAGGCGTCCACCACCTGCGCGCGGAACGCTTCGGCGAGCCGCAACGCTTCCACCCGGTTCTCACCCTTGCCGGCGACCTTGATGAGCGCCAATTCGCGCGACAGCGGGTTGCCGATCACGGTGAGATCGACCACGCGGTGGACCGGCACGAGCCGCTCCAATTGGTGCTTGATCTGTTCAAGCACCATCGGCGTGCCGCGGGTGACGATGGTGATGCGCGACAGATGGGCCTCGTGCTCGGTCTCCGACACGGTGAGCGATTCGATGTTGTAACCGCGCCCTGAGAAAAGCCCGATCACACGGGCGAGGACGCCCGGTTCGTTGTCGACGAGCACGGCGAGGGTATGGGTCTCGCTGGTCTCAGAATAGACAGGCGTTGGGTAGTGCGAGAGCGTTGCGTCGAGCTCAGCCATGGTGTCCTCAAGGTGGTCGCGATTGCGATCGTTGTCAGATGTTTCAGCGTGGCGCCGCGCGCTTGGGTTCTAGAGTTCATCCGCATCAGGTGGAATCGCCTGAGGCGAAAGATGAACGGCAAAACAATAGTTTAGATGTCGGTTCCGCTTCGACCTGAAGTGAAACGACTCTAAGGGGCAGGTTCGTTTGTGTGAGGTTTCGCGGCGCACGGATCACGGGATCACCCGCGCTGCGTGTTCGCGCGAACCTCGGCCGGTCGAAACGTCCTGCCCGGCCATCACGCTTGCGCCTGCGCCCGCGGCATGGATATGCGCGGCGAACGGCCAATCGGCCGGCACGCTTTCGCCGAGCGCCAACTTGACGATGAAACCGCACACCCGCTGCTCCCCCATCGTCGCGTAGGCACGCTCATAGCCTTTCCGCGCCATCGCGCGCCACCGCGCTTCATCGGGAAGCACCGCACTAAGCTGATCGACCAGGTCCGCCGCCTCATCGAAGAAGAGCATTTCGTCGTCGGCGAAGTGGTCGCCATAACCGGTCGCCCGCGCCGTCGCCAGCAGCAGGCCGTTACCAAGGTACTGCGCCATCCGGTCGGATGCGTAGAGCCCGCCATCCCACTCGTTGAAATTCAGGCCGAGCTTGGTCGCACGCAGAGCCTCATAATAACGTTTGCCCCAGATGCGGTTGGTCTTGCCCTTGCCGTAATAGGCGAACGCAAGGTCGGGGCAAGCGTCGCGTACAGCGTCCGCCAGTTGCCAGCGGCGGCGCCCGCCATCTTTGCCGCAGGCGAAGAACACGTCGTGCTGCTTTTGCGTCTCTTCGAACGCGCGCACATCATCGATCGAGGCATCGACGGGGTTGGGGATGAACGCCACCGGTATCGGGCCGGCGTGGGCGGCAAGGTCTGCGCCGCCGGTCGTGACGAAGCCGATGTCGCTGACCGCATTCATCGCGGTGAAACGCTCCGACGCCTTTTTCGCCCGCAGACCATCGCAGAAGATGTTGACCACCCGCACGTGCGCCACCGCCTTGCGGATCGCCGCCACCGTTTCAGGTGCTATCAGGTGCGCGTGATGCAGCACGAGCAGGTCGGGCTGCACCTCCTTGGCGGTCGCCAACAGTTGGCGGTTCGCCAGCCAGCGACCGGCCGCGCGCATGCCCAAGGCGTAGTCGGCCATATCGCGATCAGAGAAGTGCAGCACGAAGTGGCCATTACGGATGAAGCCGTTCGCGAGCCGGCGCACGAAGGAGTAGAAAAAGCGCCCACCGAAGCGAAAGTTGTTGCCTGGGCCAACGAGAAGAATGCGCATGGCCGACCTCCAGCAGCAGGAGCGCGCGACAAATCGCGGACGAACGCCTAAGGCAGCAGGGCACCGGTGCCTTTTGCGCCGGCCCGTCGCCCGGCACGCCGGAGACGGCCCGCAACCGCAACCGCCAGGCCCTAGAGTCGGTTCGCGTCAGCTTGAAGCAGAACCGACATCTAAGCTTTTGATTTATCGTTCATCTTTCGCCTCAGGTGAGTCCACCTGAAGCGGTTGAACTCTAAACCAGCACTTTGCCCTTATCATCGATCGCATCGCCCAGGTCTTCATCGCTGACATCGTCGGCCAGCAGCATCTCGTTATGCGCTTTGCCAGACGGGATCATTGGGAAGCAGTTGGCGAGCGCGGCCACGCGGCAATCGAACAGCGTCAGACGGTTGTTGTTGACCATCTCCTCGATCGCACCGTCGAGATCGCCCGGCTTATCGCACGTGATGCCGACGCCGCCATAGGCTTCCGCGAGCTTCACGAAATCGGGCAGGCTGTCGGTGTAGCTCTCCGAGCGTCGGTTCCCGTGCAAAAGCTGCTGCCACTGGCGGACCATGCCCATGTAGGTGTTGTTGAGGATGAACACTTTGACGGGCAGGCGGTACTGTACGGCCGTCGACATTTCCTGGATGTTCATGAGGATCGAAGCATCGCCCGCGATGTCGATCACTAACGACTTGGGGTGCGCAACCTGCGCGCCGATCGCAGCCGGCAGCCCATACCCCATGGTGCCAAGCCCGCCCGATGTCATCCACCGGTTCGGCTCTTCAAACCCGTAGTATTGCGCCGCCCACATCTGATGCTGGCCCACTTCCGTGGTGATGAAGGCATCGCGATCCTTCGTCAGCGCATAAAGCCGCTCGACCGCGTACTGGGGCATGATGACGTTGGGATTGTCGACGTAGCCCAGGCAGTTCTTTTTGCGCCACCCGTTGATCTGCGACCACCAGCTCTTGAGCGCGGCCCGGTTGACCGTCTTCCCTTCTTTCTTCCACAGCGCGATCATGTCCTCGAGCACGCGTCCAACATCACCGATGATCGGCACATCGGCACGCACGTTCTTGTTGATCGACGAGGGATCGATATCGATGTGGATCTTGCGCGAGTTGGGGGCGAACGCGTCGATCCGCCCGGTGATGCGATCATCAAAGCGTGCGCCAACGCAAACCATCAGATCGCAGTCGTGCATCGCAAGGTTGGCTTCGTATGTCCCATGCATGCCAAGCATGCCGAGCCACTCCTTACCGCTCGCCGGGTAAGCACCAAGCCCCATCAGCGTCGAAGTGATCGGAAAACCGGTCAGCTTGACGAGTTCGCGCAGCAGCTTGCTCGCCTTGGGTCCGGAGTTGATGACCCCGCCGCCGGTGTACAGAACCGGCTTTTTCGCCGCCGCCATCATCTCGACGGCTTGCGCCACGCGACCGACGTCACCCTTGAGGCGCGGTTGGTAGGTCTTGTGTTTGACGTCCTTGGGACCCGAATAGGTGCCGGTGGCGAACTGCACATCCTTGGGGATGTCCACCACCACAGGGCCGGGGCGACCGCTGCGCGCCAGGTAAAAGGCTTCGTGCAGGATGCGGCTCAGGTCATTGACGTCTTTGACGAGCCAATTGTGTTTGGTGCACGGGCGCGTGATGCCGACGGTGTCGCATTCCTGAAAGGCATCGCTACCGATCAAGTGCGTGGGCACCTGCCCGGTCAGACAAACGATCGGAATGGAATCCATCAGCGCATCGGTGAGACCGGTCACGGCGTTCGTCGCGCCCGGTCCCGATGTTACGAGCACGACGCCCACCTTGCCGGTGGAACGCGCGTAGCCTTCCGCCGCGTGCACGGCGCCGCCTTCTTGGCGCACCAGCACATGCTGGACCGCGTCCTGTTGGAAAAGCTCATCGTAGATCGGCAGCACGGCGCCGCCCGGATAGCCAAACACCACCTCTGCGCCCTGATCCGCGAGCGCTTTCAGCACCATTTCGGCGCCTGTCATCGTTTCGGCCATGGCCGTCCCCGTTCGGTCTTTGCGTTGCAGTCTTTGGGTTGCAGATGATGCGTGCGGTGAGGCTTGCGCGCTCGTTTCACACGCGTGCTGCGCTAGCCCCGCGATCCTGGCTCCG
>JBCBJZ010000184.1:0-5860 GCA_038522635.1 Pseudomonadota bacterium
GCACTTTGAGATTAGATCATCTTTGGGCGATTTCGGGCTCACCTGTGGTGATCCCGATAAATCGCCCGATGATCTAGGTCATCGGGCGTAACGTCGGATCACCGGCTCTCACGCCTTTTGGTCAAGGCGAGCCGTTCGAGGTGGGCCGGCCGCGCGGCGCAAAGACGAGCGCGATCGATACCACGATCAGCGCCAGGGCAGAGATCTTGCCGACCGTTGCCGCTTCGCCCAACAACGCGATGGAACTTGCAACCCCCACCACCGGCGCGAGCAACGTGGCGATGGCAGCGATCGAGGCTGGCAGACGGGCGACCAGAAGCGTCCATAACGCGTAGCCCAGCACCATCGGGCACACGACGTGCCACGCCCAAACCGCGAAGACAGCAGCGGACGGTAAGGGTCGTTCGAACGGCGCTTCAAACATCACCACAAGCGGAAGGCTCGCAAGCCCGGACATCAGCAAAAACCAGGCGGTCAACGCGAGTGGCGGCAGGGCGAAGCGTCCAGCCTTCATGGCGACGGTGCCTAACGCCCACACGAAGGCGGCGGCAACCATCACGAGTGCGCCGCGCGGATCGGCGATGAGGCGCGCGACATCCGCCATAGCCAGGATCGCCAAGCCCGCCATCGCGATCGCCAGCGCCGCGGCTTGTCGCAAACGCAGCCGTTCACCGAGCAAAACGCACGACAACAGCACGGTCAGCGCTGGCATCACGTAAGCGATGATCGCGGCGGTGGAGGCCTCGGTCAGCGTCTGGCCGATCACCACCAGCACGTTGAAGCCGAAGATCGTCAGCAGGCCGGTCACCAGCATCCAGGGGATTTCGGTCAACGGTGGGACGAGGCGATCGCCGCGGGCCGCTGCGAGGGTGCCCAACAGGAGGCCGGCTGCGCAGAGCGCGCTTGCCCGAATGGTGAAGGGCTCAATCTCGCGCAGCAGGACTTTGATGGCCGGCCAGTTCAGGCCCCAGACGAGCCCGAGCAGCGCAACGAACGCTAGCGTTCCCGCGTTGACGGCGCCCGTGTTGAGGTTTGCGTGTGAGCTTGCGCCTGTTAAACGGCCTGTCGCCTGTCCCTCAGACGTGCGCGGCGCCCGTTGCGTGTTCTGACCGTTCGGCGCTGGCGGTGCATGCGGATGTTCCGTCGCCTGCGCGACGCCTACCGCGGGCTCACCGCTGGTCGTCGGACCGTCGGCCGGCGGCTTGGTCACGGCCTCACCGGGCGGCCCGCCGGCGCTCGATCGCATCCCACAGCAGGGCCGCGATGTCGTTGCCGCCAAACTTCTTCACTTCGCGAATCCCGGTCGGTGAGGTGACGTTGATCTCGGTCAAATAAGGTCCGATGACGTCGATGCCGGTGAAGATCAACCCGCGACGCTTCAATTCGGGCCCCAGCCGCGTGCAGATTTCGTGGTCGCGCTCGCTCATCTCCACCGCTTCCGCGCGCCCGCCCACATGCATGTTGGAGCGCGTCTCATCCGCCGCCGGCACACGATTGATCGCGCCCGCAATCTCACCATCGATCAGGATCACCCGTTTGTCGCCGCCACGCACCTCGGCGCGGTACTCTTGGATCATCAGCGGCTCGCGCGTCATCTGCGCGAACATTTCCAGCAATGAATAAAGGTTGCTGTCGTCAGCGCGCAGGCGGAACACGCCGGCACCGCCATTGCCGTACAGCGGCTTGATGATGATATCGCCGTGGGCCTCGCGAAACGCTTTGATATCGGTGAGCGAGCGCGTGACCATCGTCGCCGGCATCAGATCGAGGTAGTCGAGCACGAAGATCTTTTCGGGCGCGTTGCGCACGTGCGCCGGGTCATTGACCACCAACGTTTGCGGATGGATGCGCTCCAGCAGGTGCGTGGTCGTGATGTAGGCCATGTCGAAGGGCGGGTCTTGGCGCAGCAACACCACGTCCAACGTGGCCAGGTCCACGCGCCGGCTTTCGCCAAGCTCGAAATGCGCGCCGACCTGATCAGCGACCTTCAGATCAGCCCCACGCGCCATAAGACGGCCGCCATCCAGCGTCAGGTCGTGGGGCGTGTAATAGAAGATCGACATCCCGCGCGCTTGCGCTTCGAGCAGAATGGCGAAGGTCGAGTCGCCCTTGATATCGATCGCGTCGATCGGGTCCATCTGTACAGCGATGCTGAGCGGCATGGGCGCGTCTTCCTTCGGTGGGCTATGGCGGCGCAGCGCGGCGGTGGCGGCACGCGGTACGGCGGAGGGGCAAACCTCCGCGGCAACCTACCGTCAAAAGTGCGGCAGGGTTAATGGGAATTTCAAGCCGCGCCGTTATCTTCAGGTATCGGCCCGATCACGGCGCATCGTCCCTCGATCGGCGGATGCCATGCCGCTGACCAAGATCGGTCGCGCCTGCAACCAACCGCAGCATACGCAAGATGAGGTGTCGCCATGGCGAAGAGCGAGCGCGGCGACGCCCAAACGGCGATGGGCAAGGAGATCGGAACAGGCAAGGGGATAGGGACGGTGGACCGCTGCCCGTCGCCTCAGGCCAAGGATGACCGTCAAGCCACAGCGCAAGGCACGAAAGCAGCCACAGCCGAACCGGCATCGTCCCGAGCATCGGGCCCCTCTGCCGACATGCCCCGCAAAAAGCGTGATGGCAAAGCCCGCAGCCGCCTTGAAACATTCCGCGCGCCAACGCCGCACCGCACCCTCATCAAGGCGCTTGGCCCGGTTAACCGCGTGCTCTGCCTGCACGGTCTGCCGCTACTGCGCGATGTGCCGTTGCTCAGCGCCGTCCCCGGCATACGCGGCCTCATGGACGTGCGCCGCCTTGATTTCCCCGCCGCTGATCGCGCCCGGTTCAAGGCCGCCGTCAACAGCGAGACCGCCGCCTTCATCACACCCAACCATCCCGAATTTTTCACCGATTGGATGATCGACAAAGACGTGCTGGTGCGCCACGCGCCGCTCGCGGCCTGTTGGGCCACGCATACGATCGTCAACGGTCTGGGGGCTTTCGCGCAAGGCTTTTGGCTGCGCAACAACCTCATCGCGCAAATTCCAGGCGAGGGCGGCCAGGCCGGGCGTGCGCACTCGGTCGCCTGGGCGCTAAAGGGCCATGGCGTGCTGCTGCATCCCGAAGGCACCGTCGGTTGGCATGGCGATCACGTCGGACCGCTGTTCGCAGGTGCTGTCGATATGGCGCTGCAGGCGGCGCGACGTATCGAGGATCAGCAGGATCAGCTGGGTGGGGTCAGCCGGGCCGTGGTGGTGCCAATCGCCTGGAAATTGAAGTTCAACCGCGATGTGACGGCTGCGCTGCATCGCGAACTCGATCTGATCGAAGCGCGCCTCACCTTACCCACGACCGGTCGCAACGCGCGTGAGGCCAGCGCCGATCCGGCCCGCCGGGCGTACGCCATATACGATGCGCTCCTGGCCCGCGATGAGATCGCTTACGCGCAGCACCCCACGCGCGCGCCCTACTTCGAGCGCCACAAAGCTCTGCTGGCCAAGGTGCATGACACGCTGATGGGCGAACTGGATGCGGCCGGCGCGCCGGCTTACGATGAGGCCGAAGGGGTAGAGCGCGCCACGCGTCGCGCGGCCCGGCATTTGCGGGCGCAGAGCACGAAACGCGATGCGCCAGCCACGCGCTCCATCCGCGAGAAGCAGCGCACCTTATTGCGCCTGAACCGCATGCGGCCGGCGTTCTACCCTGGCGCACGGATCACGCAGGAGCAGGTCGCCGAGACGCTCAAGCGCCTGCGCGCTGACTATTGCATGGCGACGGGTGGCGATCGGCTGCACAACCTCATCCCCCGTCCGGTGGGGGCACGGACCGCCTACGTGCGGGTGGCCGATCCGCTCGATCTATCGCAGGCGCTGCGCACGGTGAACGCGCGCGCCGAAGAGGGCGACGGCGCGGCCGCGAGTGCGTGTGAAGACGCCCTGGTCGCACGAACCGTAGAGACGTTGCGCGGCACGCTGCAGGGCCTGGTCGACGGCATCAACGCCGAGCTTGAGGGAAGCGGTCAGCCGCGGACGATCACCTACGCGAACCCGTTCGCTGGCTTTCATTTGCCGCGAGAGCCCGAAACCGACCGAAGATGATCAAGGATCTTAAAGTGCTGAGCAACTGTGGGGCCCAAGGCGAGGCGCTAAGTGCTTGAGCTGTGGGTGCGCGCGCAAGGCCTGAGCGTGCCCAGCAGGACGCAACGATCGTCGTGCTGGCACGGCGCGGCTTTGTGATGCTGGATGCTACGGCTCAGTCGGGGAAAGAGAGGTCAACCATGACCAATTTGCGCGACGAGACTAATGCCCTCCCCGAGATCCGCATCGAACGGCGCGAGGAAGACCAGCTCTCTACCTCCGAGATCACGCAACTGGCTGCCCTGCTCGATGCGTGCTTTCCCGACACCTTCAACGGGCGGGTTTACTTCAAACAACTACCGAACAGCCGCTTTCTTGCCTGGCAAGGCAACGAGATCTGCGGCCAGATTGGACTCAGCCATCGGATGATGCGTTTGGGTCAACGACCGGTGCGGGTTTTCGGCGTCATCGACCTCTGTGTTAGCAATCAGCAACGACGCACCGGCATTGGCGGTAAGCTTCTCGACACGCTGATTGATACCGCGCGCCAAGCCGGGGCGGACATGGTCTTGCTATTCGCCGATGACCCACGGCTGTACGCGGCGCGCGGTTTTGCGTTGCGCCCGAACCGCTGCCGTTGGCTGGCCCTGGACGATCATCGGAGCCTGGGCGTTAAGTTCGAGGCGCTCGAAGACTGTATGATGAGCTTGGTGCTCGGCGACATCGACTGGCCGGACAAGGCCGAACTGGACATGCTGGGGTATCTCTATTGACCGCGGGCCTGCCTATGAATTGCAGCGCAGCTCCGTAAAACCCCACGGATCAACGGGCCAGGCTGCTTGATCTCTAATCTGGCCTGGTGCAGCCCGCCATCGTCCGCATGTCACCACCTTATCGTCGCATCAGTGACCGTTTGGGACACCACCAAGCGCTATCCCAATGTGAACGCTCAGGAGGTGGTTCATCCGCTCCAAATGTCGTCGTCCACGCTGCTTGTGGTGTGGGGTGATGAATACGCGAACGAAACTCTCGATTTGCCAACATTGGCAACGATAAGGACCGCGCCTCAAGGCATGCGTCCCACCAGTTGCGATCGTTGTCCTTGGTTAGGTCGATTCGAATGAGGGGTAGCGGTTCGCCGATCCTGCGGCGTCGACGGCGGCCGCAGCCTGATCTGCGCCCGCCGCTCAGCCGGCCGTGCACCAAGCTTGCACCCCTTGCTGTCTCGCTTTCGAAGCGGGCCAAGTTTTTGTGTGGCTGTTTCCAAGATGGAAAATCAAGGATCGTTGTCAGGGGTAAGGGCGGAGGACAAGGCTCATCGGCCTGGCAGGCAGCAGCGGCCGCCGCACGTCTTCACGGCCAAGTCGACAAACTGTGATGTAGGTCACGCGCGGGCGGCGTTGGGGCGCCCATCTCAAGGTCATCGGCGGGCAAGGACGCACCGCCCCAACCTTGAGGACCTGATCATGACCATCAAATCGCTCGCCATCGCCGCTGCCCTCGCCGCTTCCGCCATCGTCGGCGCCATCGCACCGGCCCAGGCCATGACCGGCCTCGGCGCCGTCAAGACCGCTCCGGCAGCCACACAGAGCACCGTTGAGACGGTCGGCTTTCGCCGCGGCGGGCACCGCTTCAAGCGGTTCCACAAGTTCAAGCGGTTCGGCGGTTTCAACCGCTTCCACAAATTCAAGCGCTTCGGCGGCTTCAAACGCTTCCGCAAGTTCAAGCGCTTCCACCACGGCCGCAAGCCCTGCCGCGCCTACATCCGCCGCAGCCTGATCTGCGCCCACCGCTAA
>JBCBJZ010000185.1:0-5743 GCA_038522635.1 Pseudomonadota bacterium
GTATACCGACGGATGAGGAAAGACGTGTCGACACTCCGTCGGATGCTCATCGTTGCCGTTGCAGCGGAATCCGATTTCAAACAAGCAAACCTTCCAGCGCTGGATCAAGACGGCGACAAAAAGCGTTGTCGCAGCAAAGATCCCAACCTTAGTGTGATCGTCGTGAACGAAGGTAATCTTCGGGGGGACACCGAATTCGTGTTGGGCGGTGTTCGAGAAGCATATTTTAGGAGTTTGAAATGAGAGGGGCTCTTTTGCGATGCTCATGGCGATTGTCGTACACGTTGATGGGAGCGATCTTGGTCGGGGGGCTTTCAACTTACACGGCCGGAGCACAGTCGGTGGATGTGGACGCACCGCAAATTCCTGATCCGAGTGCCGCTCTCGCACCAACGTTGTGCCCCAAAGACACGCTGCCAGAAGTCGAGGCTTTGTCACTGCGCAACCGCACCATCTTCTACGGCTCATCAGATGGTGACGGGACGACGGGTGTCACCATCGGGTTTCGCGACCAGCTTGAGATGTACAGGGTGGAGGGCTCGCGCGCGCTCGTCCAGACCGTGGGGAACGATCGCCAGTGCGGTTGGGTCGACAAAAAGCGCATTCTGGTCGGGCGCGAACGGCGCCGTGTCGGTGATGATCCAGATGCTGAAACGCTCGAGACCGCACGCAAGGGCCGGATCAAGAATCCTCTCTTCGTGAAGGCGCTGATCCGCAGCAACGTGGCCCTGAAGGATCGTGGCACCCGCGATCTGTATAAGGCGAAGTCGGTGACGATCTACGATGGGCCGAGCGTGCAGGCCAATGAGAAGGGCCAGATCGGCATCTTCAGCATCTTCTTCATTTACAGTCAGGAGCGGGATCGCTCAGGGGGTACCTGGTATTACATCGCTGGCACAGACCCCTACGATAAGGGCCTGGCAGGATGGGTACGTGAGGCCAATGTGTTTTTGTGGCACAGCCAGATTGCGCTTTATTTCAGCGACCGCAGTTCAGAGAACTTGTCACTCTATCCCGACAAAGTGAGCGCCGTCGATGGTACTCCGGGACGCGAATTTAGCCGGCGGCCGGCCAATTATAGGGAGCCGGTCGGCACCAACATCGCGCGCTTCCCCGTGTTGGGAGATCAGGACGGCGAAGATGACCGAACGCTTTACCGTATCGCGCACTTTTCGAAGCTGTGCCCTGAGGGCAAGTCCGAGAGCGAGTGCCTGACACGGGCGCAAGCCTCGCAGCAACGTCACGATTTCGCCCGCGTGCGTAAGTTGGCGGGCAATGTCGACATCTTATTCGTGATCGACGCGACGGAAAGCATGCGCCCCTATTTCAGGCCGATCGTGCAGGGCGTGCGCGATGCTCTGGAGGAGGCGAAGAAGCGGGCCGATAAAGGTAGGCGGGGGAGCGGCACGTCACGTATTCGCGTCGCCGCAGCCGTGTACGGCGATTACAAGTCCTCCCGCGCGGACGCCGACAATATGGACTTCGAGCTGATTGACTTCGCGGACGAGGGCGGATGGGGCAACCTGCGTCAACTGCGTAACGTGGGGCGACGCTTTTCCGATAAGTTGCGCGATCGGCCGGAAGCAGGCTTCGCAGCGATTCGCCGTGCGGCGACCAATGCTAGTTGGCGGCAAGATACAAGCGCGCGCATCGTCTTTTGGATCGGTGATGCAGGCAACCGCGCGGCAGGCGACAACGAAACACTGACCGCTCAGGACATTGCTGCAGCTCTGAAGTTCAAGCGCGTGACGATGTTCCAAGCAATCAACGTGCGAGGCAAGACGGATCGCGGTTGGCAGTGGCATGAGGACTTCATCCGCCAAGCCAAAGAAATCAACGGCACGGACGACGGGGATCCGAATAACGACCGTTTTGCCGGGTTCGCACCCGCGCTGACGTATCAGCGCAATGCAAAGCGGGAGAACACGCGGGCGCAAGTCGCACAGTTCATCGGTATCGCCGTGCGCGCACCGCTCGCTGCGAAAGCCTGCGTGGAGCAGCAGGGTCGTTGTCTGGATGAGCCCCGCCGCCCGGTTGCGCCGCCCCCGACGGCAACGGCACCCGCGGGTCAGGGGCCGACCGCGGGGAAAGTGTTGCCAGAGGCGGAGATCGTTGCGCGCGAACGCAAGGTTATGGAAGCCATCCTCAGGGCCAACAACATCACCTCCAGCCAGGCCATCGAGCGGTTTTTCCAATACAAGCAGCTCATGACGGACGCCTGGGTCCAGGTGGAACCTGATGCTGAGAACGTGCGCTTCTGGATTGCGATGGACGATCGCCGGGTAGGGGAGCTGCAAAAGTTCCTCGACCGCACATGCCGGACGCTAACGCGTTCGCGTGATGTCAGTCGCAACATCGAGCGTTTGCTTGAAGAACTGGTCGAGACGTTCGGTGGCGACTACGACGCACGTGACACGGTCATCGATAACTTGAACCGCATTTTCTTCCTGCCCAAGAAGCATTTTTCCACGGTTCTGGATCGTACCGCGCGGGATCTCGACAGATACTGGAAACGCGTGGGACGGAAAGCTGAAGGTGCGCGTTTCCGGGGGTCGATTTGTAAAAGCGCCCAGCTTTTCGAGTATGTGGTCAAGCGCAAGCGTATCCGCCCCAATCAACTGGAGGCGCCGGGTGCCCTCAAGGACAAGTGGCAACCCAAGGCGGACGTGAAACCGGAAGACTTCGATTGGCAGTGGAATTTGGAGAACGGGATCTCGTATTTTTATATCCCCGTGGAGTTTTTCCCCGGTGACATCGAAACCGCTGCACAATGAACGACCCCACATACGATCCCCTTATTGACGCGCGTCGGATCGTAAAAAAGTTTCGCACCGCGTCCGGCTCCGGCTTGCGCACAGTCTTGTCGATCGACCGGCTGACGCTGCCGGCTGGCAAGATCATCGCAGTGCTGGGGCCCTCGGGGTCCGGCAAGTCGACGCTGTTCAACATTCTGAGTGGCCTCGACAAGCCCACCGGCCGTGAGGCGGAGATCACGCTGCATCTGCCAGGCGAACGCGCACGGCGGATCGACCACTGGGGCGTGCGCTATCCGCGTCGCGATGTGAGCTACGTTTTCCAGCACGGGTACTTGCTCAACCACGCTTCGATTGCGCTGAACATCGCGATCCCGCGTCAGGCGGCTGGCTATCTCGCCGATCAGCAGATCCTTGAGTATTATCGCGACCTCGTCGGGCTTGAAGCCTCGCAGTTCGACACGCGGGCGCAAGCGGCGAGGGCCGTTGATCCTTACGCTAAACCGATGCTGCACCTAAGCACGCCGGTCTCGCTTTTGTCGGGTGGTGAGCAGCAGCGTGTCGGGATCGCGCGTGCGCTTGCGCGCAACCCCAAACTGATGCTGTGCGATGAGCCGACGAGCAGCGTCGATCCGGTCATGAAGCGCGACATCGTCAGCATGCTTACCGATTGGATCGAGCAAGGTGAAGGCCGGCGCACGATGCTGTGGGCCACGCACAACTATGAACTGGCCGCGGCGTTTGCGGACGAGGTGCTGATCCTGCGCAAAGGCGGGCAGCTCATCGATGAATCGCGTGAGACCGGCCGGCCGATCCCGAATCCGCGCGATGCGGCGGTCTTGGAGCGCCTGGTCTACGGTGCTTCGGCCAGGGCGACGGCCCCGGCTGATCGTGCTGCGCCGCCTGATCGTATTGCGCCGACCGTCGCACCGGTGACGACCACGCCTGCGGATGTGGAGCAGCCCGAGCCGGGCTTTGAAACCCAGCATGCGTTCGTCGCAAAGCACACCATGCCGCCTGCTGAGCCGCAACAGACGCAGGAGCCGGCTTCCCCGCGCACAGCAAGGCCCATCGCCTACGCAAGCGTCGATGCGTCCGGGAAACCGAAACCGCCACAGGACCCAAAGTACTACAGGCGCCGCTTTCGAGGGCTCGGGCTCCTCACCAGCGGCATCGCTTGGGGCGTGCAGGAGCTCTACGAACCGCTCACCACGTCGCGTAAAGGGAACCCGCTGCTGCGCGCGATCACAGCGCCGATACGTTGGACGCATGCCGCCGTTGCCAACTACCGCGATCTGTCAGCCGCCGCCATCGTCTGCTTTGTGACGTTGCTTGGGGTCGCCCTGCTCGCCACCGAACGACTGGTCGATGAGCATTTCACCAAGCGTGTCAACGACCCCGCCCTGCGGCACGTCATCGTTGCGGGCTCCAACCTGGACGAACGGGCCGCCCTCACCGAAGCGAAGCTCAAAACGTTCAACGAAACGCGGCCGTGGCAAGTCGCGGCGGTAGCGGATGCGCCGGCGCCCTCCGCTCTTGCCTGGGTGCAGCGCGCTTGGCGCACCATTGCAGCCTCGCTGGGCGGCGAAAGCGATCAATCCACCGCGCCGCCAACGGCGACCACGCCAAAGCGCACCGCGCAGCAGCCACCCCAAGCGCGCCTGTTGCAGGCTGAGCTCAAGACCAAGCCGAATGCCGAGCATAGTGCTAGGCCCAGGAGCGGGGCCAGCCCCAAGGTGAAGGCCGCAGCCGATCAGGACGATGCCTTCTGGGATGAACTCGACCGCGAGACAGCGCCTAAGCAGCACCCGTCATGCAGTGGGGCCAACGCCACGGTCTTCGGTCGCGATAACGGAACCAAGCACACGATCAAGCTGAAGGACGCGTTTCAGGGCCGCGGCGGGGATGGTGCGTCGGTCGAACTGCGGATCTTGAAGGCTGACCACAACGAGTTGGCGCTGCGTTCGATCAAGATCTTTGACCCCGTCGACACAACGAAGGGCAAACTGCGCGGTACGCTGGGGGACCTCTTCCAGAAAGCGTGTGGCGACACGGCGCGGCCGATGACGGTGGTGCTCACGCCGCGCGGCCTGAGGCGCCTTAAGGACCGGCTCGGCTTCAAGGGCGGCGGCGGCGACCGTAACCCGCTCTTATCGATCCGCACCAACACCGAGTTCGCGAAACTGAAGGTTTTGGGCCTTGCCAAGACGCCCATTTACGATCGCGACTACCAGTTCGACGCGGTGATGGACCATCGCTCGTTTGCGAAATGGCGCAAGCTCGCCGACTACAATTTTGCTGAATTCACGCGTGGTGCTTTCTATTTCGAGGCGACGTCCTTCAAGCCGATGCAGGCCTGGCTTTTCGAGAATCGTTTCGAATACGACCTTGAGATTTTCACGAAGTTCGGCAGCCTGCTCGATATTGCGAACCGGCTGTCCTCACTTTTCACGTTTCTACTGTGGCTGGGCGCGTTTGTGTCGATCGCCGTTGTGCTGGCGCTGTTCCTCGGCAAGCTCAAGCAGCGTGAAGCACAGTACGCCGTGCTACGCGCGCAAGGGGTCGGCTCGTTGGCCATCGTGCCTGCGATGGTGGTCCAGATCGGGTTCATTTGGTTCTCGGCCTTTTTTGCCGCGGCGCTGGTGCTTGTGATCAGTTGGTCATCGGGGGCGCTGTCCCAGGTGGTGGGCAACGAAACGAAAGCGGTGCCCGTCGATGATGTGGTCGCGATGGCGGGAGCACTGGGGCTGCTTGCGCTGTTTGGAACGTTGCTTACGATCGCCGGGGGGCTATGGCTGACGCGTGGCGGAGGCAGGCTCGCTGATGTGCTCCGACCAAGTTAGCAAACGCGAGAAGCGTCGCCTGTCATGGCGCGTGTCATGCCTTGTGTTATGGCCCGCGCGAAGCTGTCCGCCGCCTTCGGCAACGGTGCGAGCCCGGCCCGCTACGGCGCTTCTGACCGGGTCAGGGCTTAAACGCGAACAACATCG
>JBCBJZ010000186.1:0-5701 GCA_038522635.1 Pseudomonadota bacterium
TTCCCCATCGCACGGCCTTCCGTCTATGCGCCGCCTGGAGCAACAGGCGATGCACCGCCTGGGGGGCGAACTCGTGAAGCCTCTATGACGCCCATGCGATCTGACCAGCCCGTGGCCTGGTGTGTAAGCACCGCACCGGTAGCATACGTGCCAGCGCTCGCCCACATGGACGCACACGTCGCTGCGCTGATCGCGCAACGCGCAGCCACCACCGCGCCCACGCAAGGACCCGTGCCAGACGACATCGCCGCCGCAACGCACGCCTATCCAACGCCAAGCAAACAGGTCTGGCCAACGCCAAGCGAACAAGTCTGGCTGCTCGAACACCCGCCGCTTTACACGGCTGGACCGCGCGCGAAACCGACCGACTTCGTATCCCCTGCACGCTTCCCCGTGCACCAGACCCGTCGTGGCGGTGAACTCACCTATCACGGACCCGGACAACGGGTGGTCTACGTCATGCTCGATCTGCGCACGCGAACCCGCGACGTGCGCCTCTTCGTGCGTACGCTTGAAGCGTGGATCATCGATGCGCTGGCGACCTTCGGCCTTCGCGGCGAACCGCGTGCTGGGCGCGCCGGCGTCTGGATCGCACGGTCTGAGGGCCGCGATGACAAGATCGCAGCGCTTGGCGTCCAGATCCGCAGCTGGGTGAGCGCGCACGGGATCGCGATCAACGTCGCGCCCGATCTGACGCACTTCGACGCCATCGTCCCTTGCGGGATCCGCGACCATGGCATCACCCGCTTGCGTGACCTTGTGCCGGCCGTCACCATGAGCGACGTCGACCGTGCGCTGCGCTCCGCGTTCGAAACGCACTTCGGGCCCACGTTCGATGCGTCCGCGCCGCTTGGACGGCCAACTTTCGCCTCAGGCGGTTCCGCCTGACGCGGATCGACTTTAGCGGGTCGGACGGCGGCGCGGCTCCGGCGTGGCGAGCAACGGCGGTGCGCGCTTATCATCGAAGTAGAGGTACCCCGCTTCGATCGCGACCTTGTCCTTGGCAAGGACGCTGTAGGCGTCATCGCGCCGCCCTTCGAGGCGAACCTCGCATGCGGCTTTGCACACCTCAGTCACCGTCCCGCCAGGCGCAATGGTCACCCGCTTGCGCTCGGAGCCCTGCAGCACTTCAAGCGTGCGCGGGGCTTCATCGCGGTTCGAGATCGTGGCGGCAAAAGCCGGCGCGCCCGCCACCCCCGCGAGCGTAAGCCCAACAACGATGGTGCGCGGCAACGACCACACGGCTGAACGTAACGCACCCGCGCCTGGAAAGCCTGGCTCTTGAACGCTCATACCGGTCCGCCTCCTGGCATCGCAGCCCATCAAGCTGACGTCATCACCACGAGCATCACCACGCCATGCCACCATACGACACCACGGGGCAAAGCGCTGCAAGGCTGTGGCCATGACCGCGTCAGCACCCGTTGGTGCTGACACGGTCAACGATCATCGCGACGTTTTCTTGGCAGCCTTTTTGGCTACTTTTTTGGCAGCAGGCTTCTTCGCTGCCGCGGCGGTCTTTCTCACGGCTGGCTTCTTGGCAGCCGTCTTCTTCGCTGGGGCTTTTTTCACGGCAACCTTCTTGGTGGGCGCCTTCTTCACGGCTGCTTTTTTCACGGGCGCTTTTTTCGCAGCAGGCTTTTTCGCGACCGGCTTCTTGGCCACGGGCTTTTTGGCGACCTTCTTCGCCGGCGCCTTTTTGGCTGGCGCCTTCTTCACAACCGACTTCTTCGTTGCGGGGGTCTTCTTCGCAGCGGCCTTCTTCACACTGGCCTTCTTGACGGGCGCCTTCTTGGTGGCAGCCTTCGCTGCAGGTTTTTTGGCCGGCTTCTTTTTCGCCGGTGCCTTTGCCTTAGTCGCCATGACGGACTCCTTTGCGACTGTGGGTGACCAGGTGCTTTGCGTGAAACCCTGGCCTTGCTCGTTTGGTTGCATTAGATGTTTGGCAACAGCAAACGGAAATTTCCCAAGCGATCTATCGAAAAAATCGATAGATCATGGTTAAGCGCGAAGTCGCACCAACACGGACCCTGGACGCGCCCCGTGGACATCACCCTCGCCCGAACGTTCTTGATGGTCGCCGAGACCGGAAGCTTCATCGATGCTGCGCGCAAGATGCACATCACGCAATCGACGGCGAGCACGCGCATCAAGAGCCTGGAGCAGATGCTCGGCCGCCCGCTCTTCGAACGCTCCAAGCACGGTGCAGAACTGACGCCGGCCGGCACCCAGTTCCAGAAGCACGCGCTCGCCATGATCCGTGTCTGGCAACACGCGCAGCTTGAGGTCGGACTTTCGGATGCGCACACCGACCACCTTTCGATCGGCGCGCAAACCACATTGTGGGAAGGTTTCCTGCTCAAGTGGATCGCCAAGCTCCGGCGCACGCGCCCCGACGTGGCGGTCTCTGCGAGCGGTGCCATGGCGCCCGTGTTGCTGCAGCGCCTGCTTGAAGGCACGCTCGATCTGGCGATCCTTTACCGACCGCTGCACCAGCCAGGGCTGGAGCTTGAGCACTTGTTCGATGAAGAACTGGTGCTGGTGACGAGCTCGAAGGCGACGCGGCGCAGCCCGCAGGACTACGTGTTTGTCGATTGGGGGCCGGACTTCCGCAACGAGCACGAGGCAGCCTATCCCGGTCGCAGCAACGCCGGCCTGAACCTCGATCTGGGCTCGTTGGGGCTCAACTATCTGCTCGCCAACGAAGGCAGCGGCTACTTCCCGATGCGCATCGTGCGGCCCTATCTGACGCGCGGCCGTTTGCGCGCCGTCGCCCGCGCCCGCCGCTTCATCTACCCGGTCTATGCGGTCTACCCGGAAGCCCGCGATGATGAAGCCTACGAGCCAATCCTCGATGGCTTGCGTTTAGCATCCGAGCGCCTCGCTTAAGGCAAGCGTACGCGGGAACCACTCAAGTTGTTCCACCTGATGCGGATGAACTCTAATAGCCAAGCGCGATCCCATCTTTGCGTGGATCGGAAGCGCCAATCAGCGTGCCACGCGCGCGGTCGATCTGCACGATCTGCCCGCCACCCCACGGGTCATCCACGTAGACCGCATCGTGCCCCATCGCCTGCAGGCCATCGATCGTCGCGCGCGGCACGGTGCGTTCGCACCCGACCTGATCGCCATCGAAGAACACGCGGGGATGGTCGAGTGCCTCCTGCGGGTCCATGCCGTAGTCGAGCATGTTGGTCATCACATAGGCATGCCCGATCGGCTGGAATGCCGCCCCCATCACGCCGAACGACAGCACGGGCTGGCCATCCTTGGTCGCGATGGCCGGCACAAGCGTGTGCATCGGACGTTTGCGCGGCGCGATCACGTTGGGGTGCCCCGCATCCATCGAAAAGCCCTGCCCGCGGTTATGCAGCGCGAAGCCAAACTCGCGAGTCACGATGCCGGAGCCGAACGCGGAAAACACCGAGTTGATGAACGAGACGGCCATGCCATCGCCGTCAACCACGCTTAGATAGATCGTATCAGTACCCGCAGGCTCAGGGATCGGTCCCAGGTCGGCGGTGCGCGCTGCAGGATCAATGCGCGCAGCAAGCGTGTCGATTAGGTGATCCGACAGCAGATGCCCCACGGGCACATCGGCCTGATCGGGATCAGCGACAAATGCATCGCGGGCCGCATAAGCGAGCCGTGCCGCTTCGATCATCAGATGATAGCGCGCAGCGGCCTTCGGATCGTCAGGCAGCGTGACTTTCGCTTTCAACGTCTCGATCAGGCGCAAGATCATCAGCGCGACGATGCCATGGTTGTTCGGTGGCAGTTCGTGCAAGCGCAGTCCGCCATAGTCGACCGCGATCGGCGCCACGTAGGTGCTCGCTTGCGAAGCGAGATCATCGTGCGTGTGGAGCCCGCCACCGGCCTGCAACGTGGCGATAATGTCGGCGGCGACGGCACCTTCGTAGAAGCCCGCACGCCCCTTTTGCGCAATCGCCTCCAACGCGCGCGCCAGCCCTTCATAGCGCATCACATCGCCCACGCGCGGCGCTGCACCGTCGACCAGCAAATGCGCACGCGCACCCTCATCACCGCTAAGCTTGTCGACTTGCGCAGCCCAATCACGGGCAACGCGCGGCGCGACGGGCGTGCCTTCGCGCGCCATCATGATCGCGGGCGTCAGCAGTTCGGCGAGCGGCTTGCGCCCCCAATCCGCGTTCAGCCGCACCCACCCATCGATGGCCCCTGGCACGGTCACCGCATGCGCGCTTCCCATCTCCAGGCTGGTGACACCCTTGGCGCGCAACGCTTCAAGCGTTGCAGCTTCAGGCGCGCGGCCCGATGCGTTGAGTGCATGCAATGACCCATCGGGGGCAGCGATCATCGCAAAGCAATCGCCGCCGATCCCCGTCATATGCGGTTCAACCACGGTCAGCACGGCGGAGGCCGCGAGGGCGGCGTCCATGGCGTTGCCGCCCGCCTTCAAGGTCTCAACGGCCGTCAGCGACGCCATCGGATGGGACGTGGCGCACATGGCGGTCGATGCGTAGGCGGCAGAACGTCCAGGATCGTGGAAATTTCGCATCATGCTCTCCGAGGAAGGGGCTGGAAGCCGCGCCGTTCAAGCGCGTTTCGCGCTGGCCCACAAGGCCTGAGGCTTAGCGCGAGGGGGCAGCGAGGGCGATCACACGCCGTGGGTTGTAGGGATGTAACGATTGCACCGCTTTGCCGGCGCGGAACGGCCGAGATCATCGCCCGATGATCTAGCCGGGATCACGATCACAACGTAGGCCGCCGTCCCTTCGCCCGCCTCACCTCGCGAGAGCCGCCGCTACGCCGGCCCCGGTAAGCCCGCACACGCTCCCCGATCGGTCGCACCGGCACCCAGGACGAGAGTTCGGCGATAAAGGCTGGCGGCAGCGCAAAGGCTCGAGCACCCGGCAGCACGGCGCTCAGCATGTAGTTGACCTTGCCAACGCCCGCATGGTGGCGTTCAGACACGTAAGCGACCATCGGACGGATCACGCCTGCAACCTCCACACCCAGCCGCTTGCGACGGTAGCGGCGCGCTGCCACGCCTTCCCATCGATCGAGCTGCGCAAGATGGCGCGCCTCCACCCGCCACACGACGCCGTAAACGCAGGCACCGGGCGCCCGCACGATGTTGGCGCCCGCGCCAGCCGTGATCTGAAAGCGCCACCCGTCCAGGCGTCCAACGCCGTAGGCACGTGCGCCAGGGCAACGCCGCCACATTTGCCGCGCTGACATGTTCGACCCGTAGGCGAAATAAAGCGCGCTCAGGCCTCGAACTCCATGATCACCGCGTCCACCGCAAGGCTGTCGCCTTCACCCGCATGGACGGCCGCGATGGTCGCATCACGCTCGGCCCGCAAGATGTTCTCCATTTTCATCGCTTCCACCACGCAAAGCGCATCGCCCGCCTGGACCTGATCGCCAACGCGCACCGCCACCGATTTCACGAGCCCCGGCATCGGGCACAACAGCATGTTGGAGGTATCGGGCACCACGCGCTCCGGCATCATGCGCGCCATGGCCGCTTCGGTATCGGTGTAGACGTAGAACGGCGCCGCGATCCCGCGGTAGCTGAGCTGCACGCCGTTGAGGATCTGTTCAAGAATTAGCAATGTCATCGAAGGGCCTCCCGTGACGGAGAGGCGGGGGCCGGAACTGGCCCCCGCGCTGCGTTTGCTACATCCGGCACTCCGCCGCGAAGACGTCGGCGCTGTCT
>JBCBJZ010000187.1:0-5660 GCA_038522635.1 Pseudomonadota bacterium
CGATGGCGTCGATGACATGCGCACGAAGATGCGGGCGCTGCACGGCGATGATGTGCAACTGAGGGTCATTTCGATGCAAAGCGGCGGGCTGTTGAGCCGGCTGCGGCGGCCGCGGTTGGGCGGCGCGCTCACAGGCGGTGGCTTTACGGGTGCTGCATCGTTAGGCGATGATCTGATCTCGGCGGTTGAGACGCGCGCGATGTGGTCCCGCTTCGGCTTGTGAGCCGCGCGCATGGCGCGGCTCTAACCGCTGTGATCATCGCGCCGGCAAGAGTTTCGGCAGATCCCAGCAGGTCTCAGCCGGTCTCAGCCAGTCTCAGCAGGTCTGGGCAAGGTTAAACGGCGGCGCAACAACAGGAGGCAGCCCCATGGCGTTACCCCAAGTTTTGGCGTTGGCCGTGGTCGGCGCTGGCGTGTTTCTCGGATACCGGTGGCTCGCGCATCGATCAGGCCGCCTGGCGCAGGACGTCAAGAAGGCGCGCGACGCGTTCACACGGCGCACGCAGGAAAGGCCGCTCGAGAAGGACCTGGGCACGTTGGAGCGCGATCCGGAAACGGGTGAATTTAAACCGCGCGATCGCAACAGCAGCGGTTGAACGCGCGGCAGCGCAAGTGCATTTAGGCTGCGGTTCGTCCGGGATGCGTCGCGCGCGGGCCCGGCGTTTCAGAATCGCTCGTTGTTGACCTGACGCCCGTTCCACTTGTCTTGCCTGCCACCACACCATCGCATCGCTGACGAAGGATCGCCGCCATGGCCAAGGCCACCAAACCAGCAAAGCGCCCGCCCAAGGCAAGTAGCGCGGCGTCTCAAACGAGCGCAAGCGCTTCGCCCCCGGTGCCGAGCGCCGCGCGGCCGCTTGATCCCACCACGTCCTTCCAGGACCTGATCCTGACGCTTCAAACCTACTGGGCCGAACAAGGCTGCGTGATCCTGCAACCCTACGACATGGAAGTGGGCGCCGGGACCTTCCATCCCGCGACCACCTTGCGCGCGTTAGGCCCTCGCCCGTGGAACGCCGCTTACGTGCAGCCGTCGCGGCGGCCGGGCGATGGTCGCTATGGCGAAAACCCGAACCGGCTGCAGCATTATTACCAGTTCCAGGTCATCATGAAGCCGTCGCCGCCGGACCTGCAGGCGCTGTACCTGGAGAGCCTCAACCGCATCGGGCTCAACCCGCGGGTGCACGACATTCGCTTCATCGAAGATGATTGGGAGAGCCCGACGCTGGGCGCCTGGGGGCTGGGCTGGGAAGTCTGGTGCGATGGTATGGAAGTGTCGCAGTTCACGTACTTCCAGCAGGTCGGCGGCTTCGACTGTCGGCCGGTCTCAGGCGAGTTGACCTACGGACTGGAGCGGCTCGCCATGTACGTCCAGGGCGTCGACCGCGTCTACGATCTGAACTTCAACGGTCGCCCGCCGGATGATCCGCGCCGGTTGTCCTATGGCGATGTGTTCTTGCAGGCCGAGCGCGAATACTCGCGCTTCAACTTCGAGCACGCAGACACCGCGATGCTGCTTGCACACTTTCGTGACGCCGAAGTGGAATGCCGCTCTATTCTAGATAAGGGGCAAGGCGGGGCTGAACGCCATCTGATGGCGCAACCGGCCTACGACCAATGCATCAAGGCGTCCCACATCTTCAACTTGCTCGATGCGCGCGGCGTCATCTCGGTCACGGAGCGGCAAAGCTACATTTTACGGGTGCGCGATTTGGCAAAAGCGTGCTGCGCAGCCTGGTTGCAGACCGAAGCCGGCGGCGCGTCGTCTGAGGCCGCCTGATCGCGCTGCATGGCGGATTGCTGATCACCACGATTTTCATGCTTTACGCCGCCGCGAAAGCGCCGGCCGCAGCCAACACGATGACCGCAGCGCACGCGTTTCCGTTCAGGCGCTGTCCACGACGCGTGCGATCTCTCCCGCCATCCAAGCGTTGAGCGCGTGGCTCGGCTCATCAAGCGCCGGCGACAACGCGCCCCCTTGGAAGGCTGGCGAATGGCGCCCCGTCTGCATGCGCTCCACCACCTCTTTGTCTTCCAAAAACACCTCGTAAATGCGGTCACGGCACATGCGTCGTGCATCGGCGTAGGCGGGATCGGTGGCGCTTTCACCGTGATAGTAGAGCTCCATGTATTCAAGCGTATGGTCGTGCGCCTGCGGGAGCAGCATGCCGCACCAGATGTGGTCGTTGTGGACGCCCATCATGATGTTGGGAAAGATGCTGAGGAACTCCGCGCGCCCCTTCTGCCAGGGCTCCGATAGACCCGGCGTCATCGGCATCACATCATCGCCCATCAGGCCATTGTGGTCCTGGCCGTGCGAGCCGACGCCGGAGGCGCGCCCGTCGATCAGCAGCGGGTAGTGCTTGGCCAGCGGCGAATAGCTCTGCAGCTTGGGATGGATGAACGGCAGATGGTAGCCATCCACGTGGTTCTCCTGCGCGAGCTTCCAATTGCCCCGCACATCGATGAACCAGGATGAGTTGTCGCCGCCGTGCCTGTAGGCGGTGAAGTCGAACTCATGCCAGTGGTCGGTGACCGGGCGGATGTAGTCTTCAAAGGGTTCAGCATCGCCTGAGATGTTGACGAAGATCATGTCCATGAAGACGTGACTGCGCACCTCGCGCAGGCCGTGTGGGGTGGGGTCGAAGCGCGCATCTTCGTGGATGCCTTCGCCGCCGATGTGAGGCGTCTTGCGCAGCTTTCCCGACGTTGCGTAACACCAGCCATGATAGGGACAGGTGATGAGGCCGGTCGTGCGCTTCGCCTCATCGACAAGCCGCAAGCCACGGTGGGAACAGGTGTTGTGAAAGACCCGCAACGTGTCATCGCGCTCGCGTACGAGCAGCAAGGGCAGGCCCAGCAACTCAACCGGTTTGACGTAGCCCGTTTCGCCGCGCCCCTCGCGCAGTTGCGCCCCAAAGCCAACGCAGGTCCACGTGCGCGCCAAAATCGCGTCGCGCTCAAATGCGGCGAAGTCCGCCGAAGTGTAGGCCTCATTCGGCAGCCCCGTCAGCGTGCTTAGCGGCCCGGAGTAATCGATCTCGCGAACGACATCGGGTATGAAGGCGCGGGCGGGCGGCTGCAGGTTCATGGGTCTGATCCTCAAAGCGTGACGGGCCAGCGCAACGCGCGCAAGGCACGAACCGTGGAGACGTACGTTCAAGCCTCGCCTTTGCGCTGAAAGACGAGCGCAGACGCGTTGCACGCGTAAAGTCTGCTGCAAATGTCGCACCCTGTGCCCGCCACGAACCGGCACGAAATTGAACAAGGCCGTCGCCAACTGCGCGTTTGCGGGACGCTGTGGCCTCTCTCCCGCCCCCGCTCCTGTGAGCCCGCATGCCGGCCATGCGCGAGGTGGCCCTAGCGGGGCATCAAAAAATGAGCCATAAAGTCTCGAAATTGATAACGCCGATAACGCCCACCGGGAGGTCGCTTTGGAACCGCAGCTTAATCGCTCACCCCCCGTCGCCGACGAGGTGAAGGAGACGACCTGCTACATGTGCGCCTGCCGTTGTGGCATCCGCGTGCATCTCAAAGACGGGCGCGTGCGCTACATCGACGGCAACCGCAATCACCCGATCAACAAGGGCGTGATTTGCGGCAAGGGCTCAGCCGGCATCATGCAGCATTACGCGCCCTCGCGCCTGCGGGCGCCGTTGAAGCGTGTCGGCCCGCGCGGCTCAGGCGAATTCAAAGAGATATCCTGGGAAGAAGCGCTGAGCGAAGCCGTCGGCCTGCTCGAGAAGACCCGGGCCAAGGACCCCAAGAAGCTCGCCTTCTTCACCGGGCGTGATCAGAGCCAGGCGCTGACCGGCTGGTGGGCCATGCAGTATGGCACGCCAAATTTTGCAGCCCACGGTGGGTTTTGTTCGGTCAACATGGCCGCAGCCGGGCTCTACACCTTCGGCGGGTCCTTCTGGGAGTTCGGTGAGCCGGACTGGGAGCACACCAAGTACTTCATGCTGTTCGGCGTCGCAGAGGACCACGGCTCCAACCCCATCAAGATCGGTCTGGGCAAGCTCAAAGAGCAGGGCGCCAAGATCGTGTCAGTGAACCCGGTGCGCACCGGCTACAACGCGATCGCCGATGAGTGGGTCGGTATCCGGCCCGGCACGGATGGGCTGTTCGTGGGTGCGCTGATCTATGAACTGCTGCGCACCCAAAACGTCGATCTCGATTTTCTGGTGCGCTACACCAACGCCCATTGGCTTGTGATCGAAGCACCGGGCACCGCCGAACACGGCCTGATTGCGCGCAACGCTGACGGCCACCCGCTGTGCTATGACCAGGCCGCTGACTGTTTGGTCAGCGCGCGCGAGCCCATCGAAGCGCCCAAGATGTCGGGCACGGTGACGCTGGAAGACGGTCGCACCGCGCGGCCCGTCTTTGAGCTCATCGCGCGGCGCTACCTGAGCGACGAATACGCGCCCGAAAAGGTCGCCGCCGAGACCGGCATCGAGGCTGCCGCCATCCGTCGGATCGCTGCTGAGTTGGCCGATGTGGCCTTCAAGCAGGAAGTGGTGCTCGACCAGCCCTGGACCGATATCCACGGGCGCCGCCATGAAAAGATGATCGGCCGCCCGATTTCGATGCACGCCATGCGCGGGATCTCGGCCCACTCCAACGGCTTTCACACCTGCCGGCTGATCCACGTCCTGCAGATTTTGCTGGGCTCGATCGATTGCCCTGGCGGCTTCCGCTATAAGCCGCCCTATCCCAAGGACATCGCACCGCGCTTGAAGCCGCACGGCAAGCCCGCGCATGTGACGCCCGGCAAACCGCTCGCCGGGCCGCAACTGGGCTTCCCGATGGGCCCGGATGACCTTGTGCTCGATGAGGCTGGCACGCCCCAACGCATCGATAAGGGCTTTAGCTGGGATGCGCCGATGTCGGCCCACGGGCTGATGCACATGGTGTTGACCAACGCGGCCAACGCTGACCCCTACAACATCGACGTCTTGATGATGTACATGGCGAACATGAGCTGGAACTCGGCCATGAACACGGCCGGCACGCTCTCCTATCTGACCGCCAAGGACGAGACGACCGGCGCCTACAAGATCCCTCACATCATCTATTCAGACGCCTACTACTCGGAGATGGTGCCGTTTGCGGATCTGGTGCTGCCCGATACCACCTACCTTGAGCGCTACGATTGCATTTCGTTGCTCGACCGGCCGATTTCCGAGCCCGATGGACCGTGCGACGGCATTCGCCATCCGGTGGTTGAGCCCGATCGCGAGGTGCGTGGCTTCCAGGAGGTGCTGATCGATCTGGGCGCGCGCCTCAAGTTGCCGGGTTTCGTCAACGAGGATGGCAGCGCCAAGTATCCGGGCGGATACGCCGATTACATCGTCAACCACGAGCGTGCGCCGGGCGTCGGCCCGCTGGCGGGCTGGCGCGGCGAGAACGGCGAGGCCTACGGCAAAGGTGCCCCCAACAAGGACCAACTCAAGCGCTACATCGAGAACGGCGCCTTCCACCACTACAAGCTGCCGCCCGAACAGCGCTACTTCAAGCACGCCAACAAGGACTACCTCGCTTGGGCGCAAAGCGTAGGCTTCCTGGCGCATGATGAGCCGCTGACGTTCCAACTCTACAGCGAGCCGATGCAGAAGTTCCGCCTCGCAGCGGAAGGGCACGGCGACATTGTTCCACCG
>JBCBJZ010000188.1:0-5499 GCA_038522635.1 Pseudomonadota bacterium
CATCTCGCACGATGATGGCGGCCGCGGTGCCCGGGCTCTACTTCATCGGCGAGGCGGTCGACGTTACGGGTTGGCTCGGCGGCTACAATTTTCAATGGGCCTGGGCGAGCGGCTATGTGGCGGGCCTCGCCATCGAAGAGCAGCTTTGCCTGCGGTAAACGCCACGCCGCTTCAACGCAGACCCAAACACGCACGCCTCGCGTTTTCGCCCAAAGTTGCTCTGCATTTATAGCTCAAAGCGGCCGCGCATCGATGACGCCCGCGAGCGTCAGCACTTCCCCACGCAGCGACGGGGACACGTCGTAGCGACCGGGCAACGTCACCTCAACGCTCTGCCTGAACGTGTCTGCCGCGACAGCCGGTTGCGCCTGACCGCCACCGCTTCCAACCTGCTGCGCCATCGCGCCCGCCGCATGCACCGCGCGCACGTCAAAGCGCAGCACGATCTGCCCTAGCGCCTCGCCGTGAGCCCGTGCGCTACCCGCGCCGCTGTTGACGCTGTCACCTTCACCAGCACCGTGCGCCGCATGCGCCAGCAACGCGCTCAAATCGGTGAGCACCGCGCCCGCCAGCACCGCCTTCTCCTCCACCACCACGCAAAGGCCCTTCGACACCGACCGCGCCGCCTGCGCCAGACCGCGCACACTTTGCGCGCGCAGACGCACGGTCTCGCCCTCACGGTCCGCCTCGACGTTGATGAGAACCGGCGTCCCCGGCTTCAACAGATCGCCGGCGGCGTCCATCGCATCTGAAAAGATGACAGCCTCGAACTGCCCGCTGCCATCGGAGAACATCACGTAGGCGAAACGGCTCCCCTTCTGCGAGCGCCGCTCACGGACCGACACCACGATGCCACCCAGCGTCGCCGCCAGGATGCCGCGTTCCGTCGCCGCTTCGAACGCGGTGTAGGCCTGCACATTCAGCTTGGCGAGCGCGTCTTCGTAGGCATCGAGGGGGTGGCCGGAAAGGTAGAACCCCACCGCATCGAACTCCGCCTGCAGCGTCTGCATCGGTGTCCATCGCTTGACTGCGCGAAAGTCGACGCTCGCCGGTGCAGCCGCCGCGAAAAGATCGCTGGTCCCCGCTTCGCTGTCGGACGCAAGGCGCGTGGCCAACGCCATGATGTGTTCGACGTTGCCGTGGACGCGCGCGCGGTCGGGCTCCAACCCATCGAAGGCGCCGGCCGCGCTCAACGTCTCAAGACCACGCCGGTTCAACGCTTTGGGATCAAACCGGCGGGCAAAATCGGAGAGATCCGCAAAGCGCCCGTCGGCCTCACGCTCAGCCACAAGCACCTCAACGGCCGCTTCGCCGATGTTCTTCAAGGCCGCCAGCGCGTAACGCACCGCGCCCTCCTCGGGCAGGAAATCCACGCCCGACGCATTGACGCAAGGGGGCAGGATCGCGATGCCGGCCCGCCGCGCTTCCCCGCAGAACATCGCGAGCTTCTCGGTGGAGCCGCGGTCAAGCGACATCGAGGCTGCCAGAAACTCGACCGGGTAATTCGCCTTCAGATAGGCCGTATGGTAGGCGACGAGGGCGTAGGCGGCCGCATGCGATTTGTTGAACCCGTAGCCGGCGAACTTGTCGACCAGTTGGAAGATGTAGACCGCGTCTTCCTTTTTGACGCCGTTCTCGACAGCACCAGCCACAAAGGCTGCCTGCTGCTCGGCCATTTGCGCCTTATCCTTCTTACCCATCGCGCGGCGCAGCACGTCCGCCTTGCCCAGCGAGTAGCCAGCCATCACTTGCGCGATCTTTTGGACCTGCTCCTGGTAGATGATCACGCCGTGGGTTTCTTCGAGCACCGGCTTCAGCATCGGGTGCAGGTAGTCGACCTCTTCGTCGCCATGCTTGCGGTTGATGTAAGTCGGGATGTTATCCATCGGCCCCGGCCGGTAGAGCGACACCATCGCGATGATGTCTTCAAACCGGTCAGGCTTCAGTTTGCGCAACGCATCGCGCATGCCGACGCTTTCAAGCTGGAACACGCCCGCCGTGTCGGCGCGGGCCAACAGCTCGTAGGTCGCCGCATCGTCAAGCGGTAAGCTCGCCAGATCGAGTGTGATCCCGCGCCGGGCTATTGAAGCGACAGCCTTTTCAAGCACCGTCAGCGTCTTCAGCCCGAGGAAGTCGAACTTCACCAGGCCCGCCGCTTCCGTCATCTTCCAGTTGAACTGGGTGATCGGGAAACTCGACTTGGGATCACGATAAAGCGGCACGAGCTGCTCAAGCGGGCGATCACCGATCACCATGCCCGCGGCATGCGTGGAAGCGTGGCGGTAGAGGCCTTCGAGTTTCTGCGCGATTTCCAGCAAGCGCTCCACCGTCGGATCGCTATCCGCCTCATCGCGCAACTTGGGCTCGATCTCGATCGCTTCGGGCAGCGTCACCGGGTTCGCCGGATTGTTCGGCACCATCTGCGTCAGACGGTTGACCTGGCCGAACGGCATTTGCAGCACGCGGCCGACATCGCGCAGCACTGCGCGCGCCTGCAGCTTCCCGTGCGTGATGATCTGCGCGACACGGTCCGCACCGTACTTGGTCTGGACGTAGCGGATCACCTCTTCACGCCGGTCCTGGCAAAAGTCGATATCGAAGTCCGGCATCGATACGCGCTCAGGGTTCAAGAAGCGCTCAAACAGCAACCCGAACCGCAGCGGATCAAGATCGGTGATGGTCAGCGAATAGGCGACCAGTGAGCCGGCGCCCGAGCCCCGGCCCGGGCCCACCGCGATGCCGTGCGCTTTGGCCCATTTGATGAAATCGGCGACGATGAGGAAATAGCCGGGGAACTTCATGCCGGCGATGATCTTCAGCTCGAACGCGAGCCGCTTTTCGTAGTCTTCCCGCGTGAAGCTGTCAGCTGGACCATGGCTAGCGAGACGCGCCGCCAGCCCCTCTTCGGCCTGCCGGGTCAGTTCATCGGCCTCAGCCTTCAACTGCGCTTCATCGGTGCCTTCTGCCGCCGTCACGTACTTCGGCAGGATCGGATCTTTGCCGAGGGGACGGTAAGCGCAACGCTGCGCGATCTCGACGGTGTTTGCGAGCGCTTCGGGGATATCGGCGAACAGCTCAGCCATTTGGGATGCCGACGCGAACGCATGCGAAGGCGCCACGCGACGACGTTCTTCCACGGTCACGAACGTGCCTTCCGCGATGCACATCAGGGCATCATGCGCCTCGTGGTCATCACGGGTAGCGAAGTAGACATCGCTCGTGGCCACCAGCGGGACGCCCGCCTCATAGCTAAGATCGATGAGCGCGCTTTCCTGGCCGCGCTCGATCGTACCGTCGGCACGCTCATGGCGCTGCAGCTCAACGTAGAGCCGATCCCCAAACACCGCTTGCAGCGCGGCAAGCCTGGTAGCAGCGCCCGTGCGCTTGCCCGTTTCAGCCAACATGAGATCGATCGGACCGTCGGGCCCGCCCGTCAGGCAGATCAAGCCTGTGGCAGCGTCGCCTTGCAGCGCTTCCCACGGCACGTGCAAGTCATCGGTATCGCCCGTCTGCAGGTGGGCGCGGCTGACTAGCGCCATCAGGTTGAGGTAGCCGGTCTCATTCATCGCCAGCAGCGCAAGGCGGCCGCTTTTCAGCGCGCGCCGATGGGGCAACACGCGCATGCCGGTCGGCCGCGCCCCGGCATCTTCGGCATCGCTTTCAAACGCGATCGACAGCGCGACACCGACGATCGGCTGGATGCCGGCACCGGCGAGCTTTTCTGAAAACTCAAGCGCGCCAAACAGATTGCCCGTGTCCGTGAGCCCCACCGCCGGCATGGCTTCGTCGGATGCCAGTTTGGCGATTTTGGCGATCGGCAACGCGCCTTCGAGCAACGAATAGGACGAGTGAACCTTGAGATGCACGAAGGCGGGGGCGTCACTGTCCTGACCGGACGCGTTGGAGACGGCCATCGCGCCAGCTCTCTTAGCGCCCACGGCCTCGGTGGTCTCAGTCGTGGAGGCGCTGAGCAGCGCTGCCCGCCGCTGCGCCCGCGATGTTCGAATCGGCTCACCCATACCGCGACCTTAAAGCGGCGCTCACCGCCCTGAAAGCCGCCGACGCGAACCGGGCAAGCGGCGATCCCCAATTGAATCGCGTATTGGGCAGCCGGACCGCCAGCGTGGAAGCTCAAGCTTCGACCAACAGGCCGTTCTCAAGCGTCAGCACGCGGTCCATACGACGCGCCAAGTCCATGTTGTGCGTGGCGATCAGGGCCGCGACCCCCTCGGTGCGGATCTGCTCCATCAGGGTGGCGAACACCTGTTCCGACGTCTCTGGGTCGAGATTGCCGGTTGGCTCATCGGCAAGCAGCAGGCGGGGTCTGTTCGCCAAGGCCCGCGCGATGGCCGTGCGTTGTTGCTCGCCGCCTGAAAGTTCAGCGGGGCGATGCTCCGCCCGCGGCGCAAGGCCCATCTGGTCAAGCAACGTCCTTGCGCGCGCAACCGCATCGCTGCGCGGTACCCCCAAAATCATCTGGGGGATGACCACGTTTTCGAGCGCGGAAAACTCTGGCAGCAATTGGTGGAACTGGTAGATGAAGCCCAAAAACGCGCGCCGCACCCGGGTCCGGCCGGCATCATCCATGCGCGCGCAATCACGTCCCTCGATTTCCACGCGGCCGGCGTCCGGTGTTTCCAACAGCCCCGCGATGTGCAGCAATGTGGATTTGCCAGCGCCCGAGGGGCCGACCAACGCCACGGCTTCGCCCGCGTAGAGGTTCGCGCCGGCACCCTGCAGCACGCGGATCGTGCGCTGCCCCTGTTCGAAGGTGCGCGCCAGGCCCTCGAGCTTCAAAACCGGCGTGATGGTGCGATCCTGCATGACCTGCGCCCCCGTCATTCGTAACGCAGCGCTTCAACCGGATCGAGCCGGGACGCGCGCCACGACGGATAAAGCGTCGCCAACACCGACAGCAACAGTGCAAACGCGACCACCATGGCCGTCTCAACCACGTCCACTTTGGCGGGCAGGCGCGACAGGTAGTAGACGTCGGGATCAAACAGCTTGGTGTTCGTCATCCAGGCGACGAACTCCTTGATGCCATCGATGTTGCGGCAGACGAGCAGGCCGATTCCGAGGCCCGCCAGCGTGCCCACAAATCCGATAGATGCCCCGGTGATCAGAAACACGCGCATCACCGCGCCCTTGGTCGCGCCCATGGTCCGCAGAACCGCGATGTCGCGGCTCTTGTCCTTCACCAGCATCATGATCCCGCAAATGATGTTGAAGGCGGCCACCAGAATGATCAGCGACAGGATGATGAACATGGCGATGCGCTCGACCTCGAGCACGGTCAGGAAGCTCTTGTTGCGCTCACGCCAATCGCGCACGTGGATCGCCGGCCCTCCGGCTTGCCGCAGCGCCTGGCCGTAGCGACCGACCGCCTGGGGATCGTCCACCAGCACTTGCAACACGTCGACGGCATCACCGCGGTTGAAGTACTTCTTGGCTTCGCCGAGCGGCATGAAAATATAGTTCTTGTCGTATTCGGCCATC
>JBCBJZ010000189.1:0-5491 GCA_038522635.1 Pseudomonadota bacterium
AAGCTCTTGTTTTGCCGTTCATCTTTCGCTTCAGGCGATTCCACCTGAAGCGGATGAACTCTAAACCGGCGTTGCGATCGCAGGCCTGAGGCGGACGCTGGCCCAGACGTTTGGCACTCTGACGCGTGGCACTCAGGTGCTTGGCACGCTGGACGCTTACCTTTACGCACTGGTGCGAGCGCGCGGACGGCGCCGGACGCGAAGCCGGGCGGCACGCCGCGGTTCGCCGGGTGGGCGCGCCGGTGGCGTCGTCAGCAGCGCGTTCATCGAGGTCGCATGGGGCGTCGCCCGCACGTGATCGAGATACGGCTTCCAAAATGTGCGCAGTAACTTCGCCGCATGGGGCGCAGGCGCGGCCGCCGGCTTCTGCGCGCTGCTCCACGGTTGATCGGCGAGGAACAAGTGCGCGGCACGCCACACGGCCTGCGGCGGCTTCTTGTTGCGCCGTGCCCGCAGGTGCGCCAGGTGGGGCACGCCCCAACTGTCAGGGTGATGCACCACTTCAAGGTCGGCAACGCTGCGGCCCTCTTTGCGGATCGAGACCATTGCGCCGTGCCCGGTTGTGGCCGGACCAACGTAATGGTCGAGGCAATTGTCCATGGCCTCGGCTTCGTCGAGCAGGTCCTCGGTGGTGCGTAAAATCTGGAAGGCGTAGTCGCCGATCTGAGCATCGCGCAGCCACGCCATGTCGCTTGGCACCGCCTCGAACTGCGCCATGAAATGCACGCGTCGGCGGAACAATTGCATTTCGCGCAGCGCCCAGTTGATGCCGATGCTGCCCATAAAGCGACCGTTCAAAAACCGCGTGGCGCGCCAGGCATGTTCAAGCTGCGAGGGCTGAAGGGCATCGGGCGCGGCACCGTCTTCACCGGTCGTTGGCGCTTGCGGCGGCGGCGGCGCCTGCATCGAAACCCAGGCCCAGACGGCGAGCCAGGCGATGTCGGTGTCAGCCACTTCACGGCTTAGCGTCTCTTCATGCGCCGCCATCCAGCTGCCAAAGGCCTCATCGCACAGCATCGTTGCCGCGCTGACGTTGGCGAGCCATCGCGGCTTATGCAGACGCGGTATGAGATTGAGCATGCGATGATCGAAACGATCGCCGCCCGGCAAGGGACCGAGCGGTTGGATCAGGGCCTGCGCGGGCAGCTTGCGGGTCCAGTAAGGCAGGCCAAGCGCGCTGGAGGCGGCCCTTAAGGTCCCGCCCTGCATGACGATGGCGGTGGCGTCCTTGCGGGCGGTGCGCGTGCCGTAGCCCGTGGCAAGCGCGAACAGGAGTGCTGGGAACGAGGTTGCCAAGTCGCGAAGCGGCTTATGGCGACCGGCGGTCCAGGCGATTTTGCTGCGGAAGCGGGGATCGAACACGCGGGTATGGCTCAGTGGTCCGCTTGTGGATGAGGGGGCTTGCCCTGCATTGCCGGTCTGGCTCGACCCTTCATCGCCGGCGCCGGTTTGGTCGGGTTCGCCCGTGTGCACGTGCTCTTCGATCCTGCTCATCACTTCCATTTCAACGGCATCAACGCCCCGGCCTCATCAAACCGCATGCCTGATCACACCGACAAACGCCGTTCTGACTGTGTGGCTCCATCCAACCCTCATCGCCTCGCTATGGAAAGGTTAATGGTGCAACGTGGCGAGTTTCCGGCCTCGGTTTGTTGGGTTTGGCGCGCATCCGCAGGTGGGTGCGGCGCGATCCAGCTTTAGGGAGATACGCGCGGTGAGCTGGGATCGATGACTGAGGCGATAGCCGGGGCGATCTTTGACGCGCCGCCGATGTCGCGTGCTAGCGGGCGCGAACACGAGGGCCGGCGCGAACACGAGGGCCGGCACGAACACGAGGGATGGTGTTCACGCACGCGTCACGCGGGTTTGTAGATCGGCCTCATTCCGCCGCGGCCCGTGCGATGGTATTCGCCCCCCATCAAGATAGTGGCGTGAGGCTTATGCCTCATGCATTGGAACGCTAAGGGCTTCGACACCATGATCAAAGGGATGCGACCGACCTGGCGGGCCTACGCGCTTGGCTTGGCGCTGCTGGCTGGCACCGCTGGCACGTGGGCCTACGTGGTCAGCGCGCAGAATGCTGAGCGGGTGCGGCTGGCGGATGTCGAGCGGCAGGTGGACCAGCGCTACGATACGATCAAGCATGTGAGCGCAGGCGACGTCGCGAAGCTGATGAAGCGCGAACCCAACGTCGTGGTGTTCGATGTGCGCAAGCCCGGCGAGTACGCGGTCAGCCGCATCGCTGGCGCAACCCGGGTCGATCCTGGCATCTCGAAAGCGCAGTTCATGGCGCGTTTCGCCGACAAGCTGCGCGGCAAAAAGGTCGTCTTTTATTGCTCGGTGGGGGTGCGCTCATCGCGGCTGGCGGAGCGGGTCGGCGATGCGCTTTCGGGCCGAGGCGTCTCATACGTTGCCAATATGCGTGGTGGTATTTTCCGCTGGCACAACCAATCGCGCCCGCTGGAGAACGATCAGGGTCGCACACCGTTCGTGCACCCTTACGACAAGACCTGGGGCCGCTACGTGGAGCGTAACGACCTGACCCGGATGACGGTGATCAAGCCGTGAAGACCATCCGCTGACGGTCGAACGCCGAACGTCGCCCACCGCACGTTACCATTGAAGGTCACCAGGGCCGCTACTTGTTCAACGCCGCGAGCGCTTGCTCAAACCCGCGTAGTGAAATCGGGATGCCGATCCCCGCCTCTTCGGTTTGGAAGATGATGAAGACCGCGGTCTTGCCCGTCTTAAGTTTCCGCACGAGCGTGGCGGGGGCGAGCACCTGTGCGAAGCACGCGAACGAGTGGCAGCGTAGAAACGGGGCGTGACCCACGTCCTTGTTGTCGATCTTCAGCCCAAGACCTGGCGGCAGCAGAACGCCGAGGGGCGCGAACACCCGCAACACTTGCGTTCCGTTCGAAAAAGTCTGGAAGTAGACGGTCAACCCGACGTTGTTACGATCTTCCGCGGTAACGCTCTGAACCAGAGCACAGATCTCGTTCTTGGCGCCCGCGGGAGGCGGTTTGCAGACCACCTGCCAGTCACCGTATTGCGCGCGTACCGTGCCATCGGCCTTGGGCGCTTGCGCCGTCGCCGTGGCAACACTTGCAACAAGCGCGATGACGACCAGGCTCCCGCGCAGCGCCTGGGCGAAGGCGTTGTGCACAACAATCATGCATAGGCGGGCCAAAGGTCCTGCGTCCGTCACATCGAGCCCTCCTCAAGGCGCCATCGCGTCGATCGGCGTTCAGGCCTCAGGTGGCCGGTTTTTTGGGCCGAATTGGGACCACGAGCTGCGCGATCACGCCAGCATTCCGCGCATTTCCAACGGGGCGCCGCGCTACGGCTAAATCGCGTGCAAATGCCGCAAGCGTAGCCCTTGAGTTAAGCCCATGACCGGTGTTGTGTGGCCAGCAATGGAAAGGCTCTAACGGGCACGGGGACCGATACCTGCATGATAAAGCGCACATTGATGACGCTTTCGGCGTCAACCGCAGCACTGTTCAGCGTGGGTGCGCTGTCGACTTTGCCTGCGGTGGCCTACGAGGGACAGCCAACAAACTGGCAGATGGGCATGCAAGCGCCCGTGACCAAGGTGGCGCGCGAAATTCACGCCTTCTATGACCTGACCAACATCATCATCATCGCGATCGCGCTGTTTGTGCTGGCGTTGATGGTCTACGTGGTGCTGCGCTTCAACGAGCGCGCCAATCCGACGCCATCGAAAACTACGCACAACGCGGTTCTTGAGTTGGTGTGGACGGCCGTGCCAGCGCTGATCCTGCTGGTGATCGCGATCCCGTCGTTCAAGCTGCTCTATATGCAGTACGACTTCCCGAAAGCGGACGTGGTGGTGAAGGCCACCGGCCACCAGTGGTACTGGGCGCATTCCTACCCGCAGGAGGACGGCGTCAATTTTGAGACGCGGCCGGTCACCGACGAGGATGTGCTACGCGCGGAGCTTGGCCGCGAAAAGTTCGAGGAGCAGTTCGGCAAACTGCAGGGCCTCGCCAAGATCAAGGCCATGTACAACGCCGCCAAGCCGCTGTGGACCAAGCAGGGCAAGGTGCGCCTCCTCAGCGTTGACAACGAAGTCGTTGTTCCGGTGAACAAAAACGTCATCGTCGAGATCACGGCCGGTGATGTGATCCACAATTGGACGATCCCGTCATTCGGCTCGAAGATGGACGCGGTGCCTGGGCGTTTGGCGCGCACATGGTTCAACGCCGAGAAAAAGGGCGTGTTCTACGGGCAGTGCTCGGAGCTTTGCGGTAAGGACCACTCGGCGATGCCGATTGCGGTTCGGGTGGTCGATCAAGAGGTCTATGCGAGCTGGATCAAGCTGAAGAAGGATGCGGCTGCGGCCGGGAAGGCGCGGGACCGCAAGAAGCAGCGTGAACTTGACCAGAAGGCACGTGAGTTGATCCAGGCTGCCGCGAAGCGCGATGCCAAAGAGCGCCAGCTTGCGCGTGCGCGCAGCCAAGCGCCCGGTGATGCGACCGCGGCCGCGCCGACGGCCACCCGCTGAGGCCTCCGGTAGGATCCGCCAAGGCCCACTCGGGGCAGGGTAGGTCCCGACAAGGGCAAGACCACCGCTGGCGTTCGACACCTGAGCGGTGGTCATTCTGGAAGACGCGCCTCGACCCGTGGCGTGGGAAACGAAACGACTTTCACGGCAAGAACGGTGTGCGGTAACGCCTGACCTGCCAGACGATGGAAAGAAAGGTGCCACGCGATGGCCGACGCAGCTCACGCCGATCACGACCACACGCCGTCCGTTTACAGCCCGGCGCGTTGGCTTTTTTCGACGAACCACAAAGACATCGGCACGATGTACCTCATCTTCGCGATGTTCGCGGGCGTTGTGGGCGGCGTGCTGTCCGTGTTCATGCGCATCGAGCTGCAAGAACCTGGCATGCAGATCTTTGCCAACCCGCACACGTACAATGTGTTTGTGACCGGCCACGGTCTCATCATGGTGTTCTTCATGGTGATGCCGGCGATGATCGGCGGCTTCGGCAACTGGTTCGTACCGCTCCAGATCGGCGCGCCGGACATGGCGTTCCCGCGCATGAACAATATCTCGTTCTGGCTGCTGCCGGCATCGTTCGCGCTGCTGATCATGTCGCTCTTCGTGGAAGGCGTGCCGGGTGCCAACGGGTTCGGCGGCGGCTGGACCGCTTACGCTCCGCTCTCAACGTCAGGACATCCAGGACCAGCGATGGACCTGGCGATTTTGCGCTGCATTTGGCCGGGGCCAGCTCAATCCTCGGCGCTGCCAACTTCATCACAACCGTTTTTAATATGCGCGCGCCTGGTATGACGCTGCACAAAATGCCGCTTTTTGTCTGGGCGATGCTTGTGACAGCTTTTCTACTGGTTCTCGCTGTGCCTGTCCTCGGCGGCGCGATTACGATGCTGCTGACCGACCGGAATTTCGGCACCGGGTTTTTTGTACCCGATAAGGGCGGCGACCCGATTTTATACCAGC
>JBCBJZ010000190.1:0-5485 GCA_038522635.1 Pseudomonadota bacterium
CGAACGCTTCGTCACGCAGCTGCATCAACCAGCGTTCGGTTTCCTGCTGCAGCTTGCGCGAGCGGATTTCTTCGGAGGCTTCAATCAGCGACTGCTCCTCGGAGTTGTCCACTTCTCGCTCGTCGATCAGCTGGATCTGCGATGGCGGTGACGTCTTGATCGCCTCGTAATAGCTTTCGCAAACCAGAAAATAGTCCTTCACGATGCGCCGGAGGGGGGCCAGCGGCACCATGTGGTCCAACGGGGCGGCGCCATCGCCACCGCTTGCGTCGCTGCCCTCGCCCGGGTCCTGGCTCACGCGGAAGCGAAGGCGATCATCCTGCAGGCCGAGCTCAAGACGGTAGGGCCCGGTCAGTGCGCTGCCGCCACCCTCGCTGCCGCCGACGCCGCCTGCCTCACCCGTTAGCGCAAAGCTGTTCTCTTCCAGGATGTCGAAAATCGCCACCTCGCGCTCATGCTCGATGTTGGCGTGGGTGCGCCCGATGGACTGCTCATCCAACGTCAGCGCGCTCAAACGCTGGGGCGAGCGTGCGCCATCATCGCCCGGGGGCGTCTCAGCGCTCACCGCGTGTCACCGAGCCGGATGGCGACGGACCGCCGATGCGCGTCGAGCCCTTCGGCATCGGCTAACGCCATGGCGGCCGGCGCCAACGCCTGCAATGACGACCTATCGAGTTGCAGCAGCGATGTTCGCTTCATGAAATCGAGCACGCCGAGCCCGGATGAAAACCGCGCGCTGCGGGCCGTCGGCAGCACGTGGTTGGAGCCCGCCACATAGTCGCCCACAACCTCAGGCGTGTGCGCGCCCAAGAAGATCGCACCGGCATTGGTGATCGAGGCGGCCAGCGTTTCAGGGTCGGCCACGGCGATCTCGAGGTGTTCTGCGGCGATCTCATCGGCGAGGCGGGCTGCTGTGCGCAAATCGTCCACGACGATGATCGCACCGTAGGTTGCCCAACTCGCGCCCGCGATCTCGTGTCGGTTGAGGTGCGGCAACTGTTCCTCGACGGCAGCGGCCACGGCATCGGCGAACCCGGCATCGTCCGTGATCAAAATTGATTGCGCGACGCTGTCATGTTCGGCTTGCGCCAAGAGATCGGCCGCGATCCAGCTGGGATCGTTGGCGGCATCGGCAATCACCAGCACTTCTGAAGGACCTGCGATGCTGTCGATGCCGACCTGCCCGTAGACGAGGCGCTTGGCGGCGGCGACATAGGCGTTGCCCGGCCCGACGATTTTCACCACGGGCGCAATCGTGAGCGTGCCATAGGCCAGCGCCGCAACCGCATGGGCGCCGCCGACGCGGTAAATCTCGCCGACGCCTGCCAGATCAGCGGCCGCAAGCACGAGCGGGTTCACCACCCCATCGGGCGTTGGCACCACCATGGCTATGCGCGCCACCCCGGCAACCACGGCAGGCACCGCGTTCATGAGGACCGAACTGGGGTACGACGCGCGTCCGCCCGGCACGTAAAGGCCGACCGACTGCACCGGCGTCCACCGCGTGCCCAGCCGCACGCCCAGATCATCGATATAATTGTCATCGCGCGGGCGCTGGCGTTCGTGATGCGCTTTGATCCGATCGCGCGCCAACGTCAACGCGGCCAAAGCGTCGGGCGAGCAAGCGTCAACTGCTGTTGCGATCTCATCGACGCTGAAGCGCAACGCATCGGCGGAAAGCGTCAGGCGATCGAACGTCTCGTTAAAGCGCAGCAGCGCGGCGTCGCCTTCTTCGCGCACGGCCGCGATGATGCTGGCAACCTGCGCGCCGACGTCTTGCGAGACCTCACGCTTCATGGTCAGCAGGGCCGCGAAGGCCTCATCGAAGGTGGCATCAGCGGTATGAAGGCGCAGCGGCATGGTGGGCACTTTTAACGACAGAGGTTCGCGTAACGATAGAGGTTCGCGTCACACATTGCGGCAGCATAGGCGGGCCGTAAGCACGCCCGTGGACGCGGGCGACCGCCCGATCACGTACCTTCGGCAGCGTTATCAGGTTCGCCGACGCCATGGTCAGGCTGCGACTTCGCACTCCAGGCTCCGCCCAGATCGCGCAACTCCGCTTCGATGCATTCCACGTGCAGTCGGATCGCCCCGCCGCCCGAAAAGTGCAGCGTGATGTGCCCCTCAGGCTCCTGCGAAGCCTCGAACTGAACCGCCAACAACGACAGCACATCGCGCTTCGCATCAAGCTTGACGCCGCTTACCTGTGCGCCGAGCACGCGCTCAAACCGAATGGCCGAACGCCGGCGTTCAAAGCTGCCTTCGCTCGCCTTGCGTGGGGGGCCGTCGCCGCCAGATCGCGCGCCGAACCAGTCAAAGCGGTTTGCGATCGCCGCAAACCGTTTTTCGCGCGGCAAGTACGCCATATCGCCGATTTTCAACACAGCGTCTTGCAAGTGCGCTGACACGACAGCGAGGTCTTCGCTGTCGAGCGCGATCAGTCGTAAGTCGTCTTGGGGAACGTTCATCGCAAAAAGTGGAAGCCCTAACCATGGTCGTCCGGTTCGCGCCCACCCCCGCCATGCTTGGCATCACCCGCTCCGGCTGACGATGCCGCAGCGCGAGATGAGAGGCAAAACAAAGGCTTAAGGGTACGATCCCGCGTTAGCATCTAACAGCGAGACCCTAGCGCATCGCAGGTCACGCTGGCAACGCATGCTGCGTCGCAGCACCGGCGTGTCGCGGCGCCAGGGCACGCCAGAGCAACGGGCGCAAGAACTCAGGCTGAGATCCGCTCGATCCGGGCCCCACAGCGCGACAGCTTCTCCTCCAGGCGCTCAAAGCCGCGGTCCAGGTGGTAGACGCGGTTGATCATCGTCTCGCCCTCGGCCATCAGCCCCCCGATCACCAGCGACACCGAGGCGCGCAGGTCGGTCGCCATCACCTCCGCACCGCTCAGCGTGTCCACGCCCTTGATGGTCGCTGAATCACCGTGGAGCTGAATGTCTGCGCCCAAACGCACCAGCTCCTGCACATGCATGAAGCGGTTTTCAAAGATGGTCTCGCGGATCACGCTCGTGCCATTCGAGCGCGTCATCAGCGCCATGAACTGCGCTTGCAGATCGGTCGGGAACCCCGGGAACGGCTGCGTTTCCACGGTCACCGGCTCGATCGCATCACTGGAGCGCGCCACACGCACGCCATCCGCCGTCGCCTCGACCTGCGTACCCGTCTGCTCAAGCGCCTTCAACGCAGCCTCGAGCAGCTCAACGCTTGCGCCCTTCAATTCGACGTCGCCACCGGCCGCGGCAACCGCCATCGCAAAGGTCCCGGTCTCGATGCGGTCGGGCAGCACCGTGTGCGTCGCGCCTTCAAGCGACGGCCGCCCCTGGACCAACAGCGTGGAGGTGCCGATCCCTTCGATGCGCGCGCCCATGCGCACCAGGCATCGCGCCACATCGCTGACTTCAGGTTCGCGCGCGGCGTTCTCTATGCGGGTTTCGCCTTTGGCCAGCACCGCGGCGAGCAGCACATTATGCGTCGCGCCCACCGAAACTTTCGGAAACACGATCTTATTGCCGGTCAGCCCGCCGGGCGCCCGTGCCACCACATAGCCGGCATCGATGTCGATCTCAGCGCCAAGCGCCTTCAGCCCCTGCAAATGCAAATCGACGGGCCGTGTGCCGATGGCGCAGCCGCCGGGCATGGAGACGCGCGCTTGGCCACACCGCGCGATCAAAGGGCCGAGCACCCAGAAACTGGCCCGCATCCGGCTTACCATCTCGTAGGGCGCCACCGTATCGACGATGTCACGCGCGCTCAGATGGAACGTCTCGCCGAGAAATGATGAGGGCGCCGAGCGTTTGCCATCGATCGTCAGGTCGACGCCGTGGTTGCGCAAAATCCGCGTCAACATGTTCACGTCGGCCAGGTTCGGCACGTTTTTCAGCGTCAGCCGGTCAGCCGTCAGCAAGGACGCGATCAGCAGCGGCAAGGCAGCATTTTTGGCGCCCGAAATCGGGATCTCACCGTTGAGCGCGTGCCCACCTTCGATCCTGATGCGATCCATCGCTTGGTCTCCATGTCGTAGGCGGTCCGAGGGGCCCGCGGGCTATGCCAAGATGCATACCCCACCAAAAACACATTTCGTGGCGAAGTCGCGGTGCTTACGCCACGCCCTGAGTGAACTTGTTTCTCTTCAATTGTCAGCGCACACCCTACGCGATTTGGCGCTCTGCGCCCAGGCGTGGCCATGACGAGGCTTTACGCGTTCGGACGGTGGCAGTTCAGGCGACTCACTCGGTTTGCTCATCAGGTACAGAGCCCCGCTCAGCCTGGGCACGCGCCAGTCCCCGCGCCTGCGCCTTGCGCTTGACGAGGTTGGCGCGCAATTGCGCTGCGAGCCGGGCTTCGCGTTCACGCTCGCGCTCTGCCCGTGGCCGAGAGCGGTCACCCCGCACCCGATCCGCGCCGTCATCTCCGCCTGTCATGCCGTAACCCTTGGCTTCCCTCGGCTTCGCGCAACCCTTGGCTTCCCGCAACCCTGGGCTTCCCGCAACCCTGGGCTTCATCGGCCTCATGCGGCGCCGTTTGGCTCCATCGGCTGCGCGCGACCGAACCCCGCCAACGAGCCAGCAAAGCCCCGCCTCACGGCTTGCCGTCGCCCGCAAACCGTCTGAACTTGCAGTCACCCTCGGCCTATGGCATAGCGCCCACCGCATCCGACCGCCAGCCCAGGCGGCTTCGTTGCAACGCATAGCGCGATTTTTGGGCGCCCTGCTGTCCTGCGGCGTACGCTGCACGGAACACAGCAACGCTCAACGCTGCCCCCCGGGCAACCGGCGGGATGAGCGTTGCGGGCCGCACGATGCAAGCTGCCGTAGCTCAGGGGTAGAGCACTCCCTTGGTAAGGGAGAGGCCGAGAGTTCGAATCTCTCCGGCAGCACCATTTCGACACTCCAGTGATTTGCGCGGGCTAATCCTGCTTTTGGGCGTGAACCTCGGCTGACTTCGACCTGCACAATCAGCGACCTGAGCTCATTGACGCATATCCGCGGGACATGATGGCCACAACAATCCAGTTTTGGTTCGATTTTGCGAGCCCGTACGCATTCATTGCAGCGAAACGAGTGCAGGCCATTCCAGCCGGTGGCTCGACGCAGTTCGATTGGCAGCCCTTTCTCGTCGGCTTTGCGCTTCGAGCAAAGACGCAGGGCATAAGCAGTACCCAACTCGTGACCGAGGCCGAGGCCCGATACCGCAAGCACGACGTTCACAGAGCGTGCAACCGCTTGGGCCTGCCGCTTCGTTGGCCGTCTCGTTACCCAAGGGGCAGCATGTTGGCCGCGCGGATTGCTTTTTGGGCGCGGGGAAGCGCTTGGCAAGTGCCGTTCATTGATGCCGTCTTCGAAGCGAACTTCTTAAAAGACCGCGACATTGCATCAGAGGATTGTATACGCTCGATCCTCACCGACCTGGCCATCGAACCCGAAAGCACAATTGCTGCTGCCACAGACCCCAAACTGAAAGAAGCCTTCCGCAC
>JBCBJZ010000191.1:0-5462 GCA_038522635.1 Pseudomonadota bacterium
CGGTCCAGGCCGAGCACCAGCCCTGGCCGTGCTGGCGTGCCGCGGTGGTGATGGGAAAACAGGCAGAAGGCCCGGTGGAAGCCGACGATGGTAGCGCGCACCGCCTCCTCGTAGGGGAAGCCGGGGCGCCACATCAACGACCCGTAGCCGAAGACCCAAAGGTCGTTCGCGGTTGGCGCGGAGGCGCGGCTTGCGGGCGCCTCGCGTTCGGGAACCTGGTGCTCAGCGGCTTGGCGTTCGACAGCAGCTTGGTCCATGGGCATCGTCCCCGCAAATCCAGATTGACGCCGCCTCATCTCGATCGGCTCGGGCAAGCCGCGGCGGCGCTTTGGGTCTCGCATTCACCGGCCCCCTGTCGGCGCTAGATCACCGGACCCCGATGGTCTAACTGCCACCAGCCGCGTCCTCGCTGGCCCCGCCTCGGCCGCCCTTCCGCTCGGCACCGCGATTCTCGCTTGCTTGAAGCGCAGACGTGCCAGCCACCTGCCGGCGCCCGAAGTCGGCCTGGTCCGTGTCCTGCTGCGCCTCGATGATGCCGCGGCGGATCGCGCGCGTGCGGGTAAAAAACGCCTCAAGATCCTCGCTCTTGCCCCAGCGGATGGCGCGCTGCAAAGCGGCCAAGTCTTCGCTGAAGCGCCCCAGAGTCTCAAGCACGGCTGTGCGGTTGTTGAGAAAAATGTCCCGCCACATCTCAGGATCGGAAGCCGCAAGGCGCGTGAAATCGCGAAACCCACCGGCCGAAAACTCGATCACTTCGGACTGGGTGACCTCTTCAAGATCGGCCGCCGTTCCCACGATGTTGTAGGCGATCAGGTGGGGCAAGTGGCTCGTCACCGCCAGGACAAGGTCGTGATGCGCAGGCGACATCAAGGTCACCCGGCTGCCACACGCTTCCCAGAACGCGCGCACGCGGGCGGTCGCTTCATCGACGTTTTGCGCGGGCGCGTCAGGCGTAGAAACCACGTCATCGGTGGACCAGGCGGGCGGCGTGAGCACGCACCAGCGTCCATCGAACAACGTCTCAAAGCCCGCCTGCGGACCGCTGTGCTCGGTGCCGGCAATCGGGTGGCCAGGCACAAAAGCCACGTGGTCGGGCAGGGCCGGCGCCACGTCGCGGATGACGGCCGCCTTGACCGACCCGACATCGGTGATGATCGCGCCGGGCGCTAACGCTGGCGCCATCGCCCGCGCGACCGCACCGCACGCGCCAACCGGCACGCACAGCACCACGAGATCGGCTCCGGCCACAGCTTCCGCCGGATCCGCGTAGGCCGCTTCGACAAGACCAAGGTCAAGAGCGGTTTGCCGCGTCTGCGCGCTGCGCGAGGCGCAAACGACGACGTCGGCAAGCCCGCGGTTGCGCACCACATGCGACAGCGATGAGCCGATCAGGCCGATGCCGATCAGGGCGACCTTGTGGAAGGGTGCAAAGGCCATGCGCGCTAAAGGGTGCGACCGGCGGATGCATCAGCGGGCGTTGCCTGTGAGCGCGTGGATAGCGGCTCGCCAAGCGTCGCATCGCCATGCTGCGCCTGGTCAACATCTACGCTTGCTGTGAACGCGGTCAGCGCATCGACCACGGCACGGTTTTGCGCGTCGGTGCCCACCGTCATGCGCAGCGCGCCCGGCAAGCCGTAGCCTGCGACCTTGCGCAGGATGATGCCGCGCGCGCGCAAAAACGCATCGGCTGCGTTCGCGCCCTTTGCCCCTCCCGCGCCTTCGAAGTGGATCAGCACAAAGTTGCCGACGCTCGGCGTGACGCGCAGGCCAAGTGCGGTCAGCGCGGGCTCCAGCCAGGCAAGCGCCTGCGTGTTGTGGTCCACCGCGGCGGCGATGAAGGCACGGTCGCGGATGGCGGCAGTGCCAGCGGCCAGCGCAGGCGAGGTGACGTTGAAGGGCCCGCGCACACGCTCAAGCACGGCGGCGATGGTCGGCGGGCAATAGGCCCAGCCAAGCCGCAGGCCGGCGAGGCCGTAGAGCTTGGAGAACGTGCGGGTCATGATCGTGTTGTGCGTTTGCGCAACGAGGGCTGCACCGTTCTCGTAATCATCGCGCTGCACGTACTCGCAGTACGCCGCATCGAGCACCAGGATGACGTGCGGGGGCAAGCCCTCACGCAGGCGGCGCACGGCCGAAAACGGCACGTAAGTTCCTGTCGGGTTGTTCGGGTTGGCGAGGAACACGAGCTTGGTACGCGGTGTCACGGCGGCCAGGATCGCGTCCATATCGGCGTGCAGATCGCGCTCAGGCACCGGGACCGGGACGCCGCCGGCGGCACGCGTGGAGATGTTGTACATCAAGAAGCCGTGCGCGGTGTGGATCGCCTCGTCGCCCTCGCGCAGATAAGCGTTGGCAATCAGTGCGATGAGCTCATCGGAGCCGGCGCCGCAAACGATCTGGTCGGCTGGCAAAGCTTCGGCTTCCGCGATCGCTTCGCGCAAGGCTTGCGCGGCGCCATCGGGATAGACGTCCATGGTCGCAATCGCTGCGGCTGCGGCTTCGCGTGCGGCCGGGCAGGCCCCAAGTGGGCTTTCGTTTGACGAGAGTTTGATCGGTTCGACGGTGCCCGGCACGGAGCTGTCGCCTGGCACGTAAGGGGCGATCGTCATGACGCCGGGTTTCGGCTGCGGGTCGTTTGTGGTCATCGGGAAAACGCCTTCGTCATGCGGACTGGTCGATGCGGTCGCGCCGGCTGTCCACCGCAGATCGGACATTTGAAGCCACGTGCGCGCAAGCGCGAGTGATAGGCGCGCCCAAGCGCAAAATCAAAGAAAAGATTGACATTTCGATGCCGGCTTTTAGCCATACGGCGCTCAACGTGAGGGGTGAGACGGCAACAGTTGGGGGAGCGCTTGCGCCGTATGATGGCGCGCCTCTCCATGGTCGCTGATCCCCTCAAGACACGCGACGCCGCACCTGAAGCAACCCGTGAGGTGGAAGACACGCCGTGACCTCGATTTCTGCGATTGCCGGACGTGATGTTCGCCACAGCGAGGAAGCGCGCGTACCCACCAGCCCGGTGCTCGAAGTGCCGGCCGACGAGCCGCTCATCCTGGACTGCGAGCGCGCGCTCGCACCCTACCAGATCGCCTACCAGACCTACGGCACGCTGAACGCGGCGAAGTCGAATGCGATCCTCGTTTGCCACGCGCTGACCGGCGATCAGCATTGCGCGAACGTCCATCCCGTGACGGGCAAGCCCGGTTGGTGGCATGCGCTTGTCGGCCCGGGCCGGCCGATCGACACCGACCGCTTCTTCGTAATCTGCCCCAACATCCTGGGCGGCTGCATGGGCACAACCGGTCCAGCCTCGATCGACCCGGAAACCGGGGAAGCTTACGGTTTGTCATTCCCCGTCATCACCATCGCCGACATGGTCAAGGCGCAGGTGAGGCTCATCGACCATTTGGGGATCGATCAGCTCTTCAGCGTGGTCGGCGGATCGATGGGCGGCATGCAAGTGCTCGAATGGGCCTCGCGCCACAGCGAGCGGGTTTTGACCGCCGTGCCGATCGCCTCGGCCGCGCTGCACTCCTCGCAAAACATCGCCTTCCACGAGGTCGGCCGCCAAGCGGTGATGGCCGATCCCGATTGGTGCCAGGGCGCTTACCTGCGGGCGGGCAAAATCCCTCGCAACGGGCTCGCGGTGGCCCGCATGGCAGCGCACATCACCTACCTTTCGGAGGACGCGTTGCAGCGCAAGTTCGGGCGTACGCTGCAGGACCGCCACGCGCTCACATTCTCGTTCTCGGCCGACTTCCAGGTTGAAAGCTACCTGCGTCACCAGGGCTCGACGTTCGTCGACCGCTTCGACGCCAACAGCTACCTCTACATCACCCGGGCGATGGACTATTTCGACCTTGCGGCCGCGCACGACAATCTGCTCGCCAACGCCTTCCGCAACACGAAAACGCGGTTTTGCGTGGTCTCGTTCACGAGCGACTGGCTCTATCCAACGCGCGAGAGCCGGCAGATCGTGCGCGCGCTGAACGCGGTCGCCGCCAATGTCAGTTTCGTTGAGATCGACAGCGACAAGGGTCACGACGCGTTTTTGCTGGAGGAGCCTGAACTGTTCGCGACCATTCGCGGGTTTTTGGGGGCGGCGGCGCGCCAGCGCGGCATCGCACAGGGTGACCGCCATGGCCGTTGAGACGATCGCACAGGCGCACGCGCGCGACGGGGACGCAGGAACGGGGGACGCGGCACTCGGGGACGCAGGACCGACGGATACATCGCCCGCCCGCTTTGACCACCTTGTGATCGCCGGCATGATCACGCCGGCGTCGCGGGTGATCGACATCGGCTGCGGCGATGGTGCGTTGTTGCAATTGCTGGCCGATGCCAAGAGCGTCGATGGCCGCGGGGTCGAGATCGAGCGCGAGCGGGTCAACGCCTGCGTGGCGCGCGGTTTGTCGGTGATCCAGGGCGATGCGGACAACGATCTTGATGACTACCCGACGGGCGCCTTCGACTATGCGGTCCTCAGCCTGACGATACAGGCAACACGGCGGCCACGCGAGGTGCTGGAGAACATGATGCGGATTGGCCAGCGGGCGATCGTATCGTTCCCGAATTTCGGCCACTGGGGGGTCCGCTCAAAGCTGCTACTGACGGGGCGCATGCCGATCACCAAGAACCTGCCCGACGAGTGGTTCGATACGCCGAACGCGCACATGTGCACGGTGCTCGATTTTGCGAACTTGTGCCGGCTGACCGGCGCTGACGTGACCCGGATCGTGGGTTTCAACGTGGCCGGGCGCCAATTGCCAGGTTGGCTGCCGATGGGCGGGCTGAACCTGTTGGCTGAAAAGGCCGTGTTCGAATTAGAGAAGCGGTCTTAAGCGCGTGCGGGCGTGCGGGCGGGTGCGCGCACAGGGACGGCTGCCGGGCCTAACCCCGGGATCAACGCGGCCTTCTTGACCGGGATCACCAAGGGCGCGCCGACGCTCTTCCTCGCTTCGACGATGTTGACGCCCGCAAATGCCGGCCACGCCATCGAGCCCAGCCGCTCCCAGGCAAGGGCGCCGCGCAGCAGCAGCGCGTTGTGCAACGGCGGAAAAAACAACGCCGTCGACCAGGCCGTCGGCTCATACATCGAACGTGCCAGCAGGCGCTCCAACTGCCCCCGCGTATAGGGCCTGCCATGGCCAAACGGGGTGGTCTCCAAGCGCGCCCAGACCCCGCGCCGGTTTGGCACGATTACGATCACGCGCCCTTCAGGCTTCAAGATGCGCCAAACCTCGCGCAGCAGCGTGGGCACCTCTTCGCTCGTCTCAACGACATGGGCGAGCAAAACGAGATCGGCGCTATCGGTCGGCAAGGGGAGCGCGCTTTCAGAAATCAGCGCGCACCGGCGGCGCTCATCGCTGGGCCAGGCGATCGAGCCCTGCCCTGCCGGCATCAACGCCAAGATGGACGAACAGCACGCCATCGGAAAGCGCTACGCGCGTCATGACGAGATC
>JBCBJZ010000192.1:0-5367 GCA_038522635.1 Pseudomonadota bacterium
CACCAAGAAGCGGTCGATCATTTTGATGCGCTGCAATTTATCCGTTCACTTGCGACGAGCGGTGACCCGATTGGTGAGAACACGATCAAGGACATTCATCGGCTGGTCGTTGCAGGCACGCTTCGCGATGAGGCGGGGTTGTACAGCAAGCACCCTCGACGGATCGTGGGCTCGAGGGTTGAATTCCCAAACCCGTTTCAAGTCCCAAATCTGATGAAGGAGTTTGGGGATGGTTTGAGCCAACAGCCGCCGACATATGAGACGGCATTTCAAGCCCATTTGCAGCTTGTGTCGATCCACCCGTTTTCCGATGGGAATGGCCGCACGGCACGGCTTTTGATGAATTTGGTGCTCATGCGCGGGGGCTATCCACAGGTGCTGATTTCACCGGCGGATCGGCCTGATTATTTGGATGCGATTGAGACGGTTCAGCTGACCGGTGACGAGACGGCTTATCGCGCGTTCATGGAACGCCAGTTGACGAGCAGTTTAGAACGCCACCTAGATCATATTTCAGGCCATCCGAAAACAAACCAAGGCATGAAGCCCCGTTGAGACGCAGCCTGCCTTGATGATGCCGCCCGCGAGGCGGATCGCGGCACCCGTTGCTCTCGCTTCAAAGCAGGTCGCGCAACATCGCCACGAGCGGCACATCGGCCGGCGGCATATCATAGTCGCCAAGCCGCACCGCGCGGACCCAGGTCAGCGCCTGGCCTTCGCGCGCCTGCACCTCGCCGGACCAGCGCCGACACACGTAAAGCGGCATCAGGAGATGGAAAGCATCATAGCTGTGCGAAGCGAACGTGAAGGGGGCCAAACAAACGTGCGTGACATCGATCGAAAGTTCTTCACGCAATTCGCGGATGAGTGCGGACTCCGGCGTCTCGCCCGCTTCCACCTTGCCTCCGGGGAACTCCCAAAGCCCAGCCATCGATTTGCCGGCAGGCCGCTGCGCGATCAGCACGCGGTTGTCGGCATCAACCAACGCGCAAGCCGCCACCAACAGGATCGGCTTGGCTTGTGAGGGTCCAGACGCCACCCTAGCCGCCCTTGACGCCCCCGCGGGCGTCGATGCCGCAGAAGCGGACGAGCTCATCTCCGCCATCGCACCTCAGCTCCGGTAGTCGGCGTTGATCGAAATGTAGCCGTGCGTCAGATCGCAGGTCCACACCGTCGCCGTGCCTTGGCCGACGCCCACATCGATGTGCACCTCAAGGCTGTCACCTTTCATGTAGGCCGCCACCACCGCTTCATCGTAGTCGGCCACGCGCTCGCCGTTGCGCGCGACGGCAACATCGCCAAACCGAATTGAGAGCTTGTCGCGATCCGCCGCTTCCCCGGCCTTCCCGACGGCCATGACGATCCGCCCCCAGTTGGCGTCTTCGCCGGCAAACGCTGTTTTGACGAGCGGCGAATTGGCGATCGCCAAACCGATGCGGCGCGCCGCCTCGAAGTGATCCGCACCGCTGACTTTGAGCGTGATGAACTTGGTCAGACCCTCGCCGTCCTTCGCGGTCTGGATCGCGAGATCGCGCATCAGCGTGAAGAGCGCGTCGCGGAAGCTTGCAAGCCGCGGGCTCGCCGCATCGTCCATGGTAACGACGTCGTGGTCCGCAAAGCCGGTGGCGAACATCAAGGCGGTGTCGCTTGTCGACGTATCGCCATCGACGCTCATGCAGTTGAACGTGCGCGCGTTGACGTCGCTGAGCAGCGCCTGCAGCACTGGCGCCGGCACCGCGGCATCCGTGAACACGAACGCGAGCATCGTTGCCATGTCGGGCGCGATCATGCCGGACCCTTTGCAGATGCCGTTGAGGGTCACGGGCACCCCATCGATCGTCGCCTCTACGGTGGCGAGCTTGGGGTAGGTGTCGGTGGTCATGATGCAGCGGGCCGCTTCCTCCCAGCGCGCTGATGCGGGCTTCGCCGTCTCGGCCATCTGAGCCAGGTGATGCGCAAACGCGCTCGCGTCCATCGGCTCCCCGATGACGCCGGTCGACGCCAGGAAGACTTCGTGAGGGCCGCAGCCGATCGCTTCAGCGGCCGCCTTGGCGGTGATCTGCGCGGCTTCGGCACCCTTCACGCCCGTGAACGCGTTCGCATTGCCGGCATTGACCACGAGCGCCCGCGCGTAACCACCGGGCAGGTGCTCGCGACACCACGCCACCGGCGCTGATCCCGTTTTCGATCGCGTCAGCACGCCCGCCACCTGCGTGCCGCGATCGAACCGCACCAACAACAAATCATGGCGGCCGCGGTAGCGAATGCCGGCTTCAAAGCTTGCCAGTCGCACCCCTTCAATCTCGGGCAGGGTCGGATACTGGCTTGGCGTAAACGGTGATGGCTGAACATCGTGGGGCATCACGGCACCTAAAGTTAGTCCGCATCAGGTGGACCACCTGAAAGTGGTGAGATGAACGGCAGAGCAGAGCGTTGGGAGTCCGTTTCGCTTTGACGCAGAACGCGAACCAACTCGGGTGTTGGAAGCGATCGGCGCGAAAGCGAGCACAACGCGCCAGACGTTACGTCTTTCGGATGCGGCGCAAAAGGCCTCCAATGCAAAAGGGCCCGCCCCACCGGGCGAGCCCCTCATCTTACCGATGTCATCACATCAAGACGTGATCAGCTCGACAGTGCGATCGGACCGCTTACGGCTTCTTCGGCTTCTCGCCGCCGATCCCGCTGCCGCGCTTTGCCTTTTCAACGGCGGCTTTGATCTTCGGATCGAGATACTCGATCTTCGCCTTCTTGCGCAGCGCCGTCGCCATTTCCTGCGCCTTGCGGTGCATCATCTGCAGCTTCAGCCGCTCTTTCACGACTTCGAAGCTCGGCGGGGGCTGAGTTTGGCGGCCTTCCAGCTTGATGACGTGCCAGCCGAACCGTGACTTCACCGGGTCGGAAATCTCACCTTTTTTCAACGCGAAAGCGGCTTTCTCGAACGGCGGTACCATCTGCCCACGCCCGAACGCGCCGAGCATGCCACCACGGTTCTTGCTGCCGTTGTCCGTCGACAGCTCTTTCGCGAGCGCCGCGAAATCATCGCCGCGGTTCAACCGCTCGATGATGTCTTTTGCATCGGCTTCCTTCGGGACGAGGATGTGGCGAGCCCGCACCAACTCGCGCGGTTTGATCTGCTTGACACGCACATCGTAAACCTTGCGCACATCTGCATCGCTGACCGACGCGCGGATCGACTTGTCGAAATAGACGTCACGCAGCGTCCGCCGCTTCCAATAGCGCATCCGCTCATCGAAGGACGGGTCCTTGCCGAGGTTGTCCGACTGCGCTTGCTCGGCGAACAACTGGTTCTCGATCAGGTACTCAAGCAGCACGCGGCGTTTGGTGTCCGGCGGCAGGCGGCCCAGATCATTGCCGATCTCGTTATCGGCCCAACGCATCTCAGCTTCCGTGATCTTCTGACCGTTAACGATCGCGACGACCTTTTTGCTCGGGCTTTGAGCCTGCGCCACGTCGGCCGCGCTGACACCGCCCACAGTTGCGAGACCGAGCGCGAGGCTCATGAGGCCCGCAGCGGTCAAAAGGCTGTGGCTGACACGCGTGCCGCGCAACGGCGTTGGGGTGCTCGAAGGCACGCCCCAGAGGGAGTGTTTCACTTGAAATCAGGTCCTTGTAGCTGCTGCGGGGATCAGGGCCGCGCCGAAGGCCGGCATGGTACAACCGCGCGTTCAACCGCTGGAGCCAATTGACGGATGGCCGATCTATCGCGGCATAGGGATCGTGCGGGTTATCGACCGCTGCGATAGCGAGCCCGGGCAACATTGCCAAGTTAAGTTTGCGTTAAGCCGTCTGCGGCTGCACGCGAAGGGGGACACGCCCGCATCCGCCTGTCCCTACCTCAGCGCACAGATGAGCATCTTCACCCGCCGCAGAGTGCCTCCCCAGCGCCCGCGGGAGGCCGCCGCCTGCGTTGACAGGGCCCAGACGCCAACCTACTTACCGGCTAACTTGTCCATAGGTATGATAGGGCATGTTTCACGGCGTCGAGCGACCGTTTCGTATGTTTGCGCACGAACACGCGTTGCCGCTCACACTGAGGGGCCGCTCAAACTGATGGAACGTGCACCTGCGCCTAACCACCCTTTGTAACGCTAGCGACGGTGGCACGTGCCCCTCACTTGCGACTACTGTTCGCCGTAGGCGGCCCACCAGCCCGTCTGCTGTGGCTGCATCGTTCACGCCCTAAGATGACGGGCCTGCGCCGCCGTACGCACCCGCCGCTCTCCTATCGATCGAGGATGTTCTTCCCATGCTGAACTTGAGCAACATTGCCAGCAAGGTGTTCGGATCGTCGAACGGACGCCGGCTCAAGGGTTTGCGCGCGATCGTCGACGAGACCAACGCGCTGGAAGCTGAAGTCGAAGCGCTGAGCGATGAAGCGCTGCGCGCGCGTACCGACGACTTCCGTAAGCAATTGGAAGAAGGCGCGACGCTGGAAAGCCTCATGGCGCCTGCCTTCGCCACCGTGCGCGAGGCGGCCAAACGTACACTTGGCCAGCGCCACTTCGACGTCCAGCTTATCGGCGGTCGGGTGCTCCACGAAGGGCGCATCGCCGAAATGAAAACCGGCGAAGGCAAGACGCTCGTCGCAACACTTGCCGTTTACCTCAACGCGCTGACGGGGCGTGGTGTCCACGTAGTGACGGTGAACGATTACCTCGCGAAGCGCGACAGCGAGTGGATGGGCCAAGTCTACCGCTTCCTGGGCCTGACGGTCGGTTGCATCACGAACGATGTCGAGCCTGAGACCCGCAAGGAACAATACGCCTGCGACGTGCTCTACGGGACCAACAACGAGTTTGGCTTCGATTACCTGCGCGACAATATGAACGTGCACGCCGAGGAAATGGTCCAGCGCGGCCACTACTTCGCAATCGTGGACGAAGTGGATTCGATCCTCATCGACGAAGCGCGCACACCGCTCATCATTTCAGGCCCGCTCGACGACAAGGCTGAGCTTTACGTCACCATCGACAAGTTCATCCCGAACCTGGTCGATGAGGATTTCGAACTCGACGAGAAGCAAAAGCAGGTGTCGCTGACCGAAAGCGGCAACGAACACATTGAGAAGCTGCTGCAGGAGGCCAAGCTGCTGCAGGGCGAGTCGCTCTACGACATCGAGAACGTGTCGGTGGTCCACCACGTCAACCAGGCGTTGCGGGCCCATAAGCTGTTCCAGCGCGACCGCGATTACATCGTCAAAAAGGGCGAAGTGGTGATCATCGACGAGTTCACCGGCCGCATGATGGAGGGACGACGCTTCTCGGAAGGCCTGCATCAGGCGCTCGAAGCGAAGGAAGGCGTTGAAATCCTTCCTGAAAACCAAACGCTCGCGTCGATCACCTTCCA
>JBCBJZ010000193.1:0-5333 GCA_038522635.1 Pseudomonadota bacterium
ACGGGCGCAAAGTGCGAGTCGCCGGCTTAAACACTCACGCCTTGCCTTTGCGCCCAAAGTTGCTCTGCACTTTAAGATTTGATCATCTTTGGGCGATTTCGGGCTCACCTGTGGTGATCCCGATAAATCGCCCGATGATCTGGAACGCTGAAAAGGCTGCGCCGCGCGCGGCCTTTTTTGTCTCTGCCATCGCCCGTGAGCCTTGGTAACGCAGCCTACCGGGAAAGCAGCCTACCGGCCGTTGCGTTCGACGAACCGAGCAAACGCCTTTAGCGTCTCTTCTGAGACGTGGTGCTCGATCCCTTCCGCGTCAGCATCGGCCACCTCGGGATCAACGCCGAGCGCGATAAGGAACGTGCGCACGATCACATGCCGGGCCCGCGCCTCTGCCGCGAGCGCATGACCGGTGTCGGTCAGAAAGATGGAGCGGTAGCGTTCGCTGCGTACGTAGCCCGCTTTGACCAACCGCTGCACGGTGTTGTTGACGGTCGCGTTGGTCACGCCCAGGCGCTCGGCCAGATCGACCACGCGCGCCTCACCGCGCTCGCTGATCAGGTCATCGATAAGCTCAACGTAGTCCTCCGCGACCTCGGTCTGGTGGGCCTCGCGCACGCGCTGGTAGCGCGCAGCGGAGCGCTGCACGGCCGTTGGCCGGGCTTCGGTCTTGGCGTCGTCGTCGCTCATCGTGCAGCCTAAAGGTTTCTGCAAGCGTCGCTGGCCTGGCGAAATTGAGCCAACGTACTACCGCTTGACAAAGAGTTAGTGAGGCCTAACTCTTTACGCAAGGGCTGACACGTTCAGCCTGCACAGCTCCGCTGTTCTGCCAGTCAAGCAACCCGCAAGGAATGGGCGTCCCGCATTGTTAAGCCACATCCTTAAGCTGCAGCGTCGGCAAGCTTGCAGTCGCCACGCGCAACGGGTGAGCGCGTCAGCGTCCCTCACCCCCCTATGGCTGCCTCAGATGCCGCTACCTAAGTTGCCGCTGACCAAGCTGCTGCCGACATCGCTGGCGCTGCTCGCCGCGCTTGTGCTCGCCGTTGCCACAACGGCCCCCGCACACGCACGCAAGTTCACGGTGGTCACCACCTTCACGGTCATCAAGGACATGGTCGCCAACGTTGCCGGCGACGCGGCCACCGTGGTCTCGATCACCAAGCCTGGCGCCGAAATTCACGACTACCAGCCGACCCCGCGCGACATCGTGAAGGCGCAGCGGGCCGATCTGGTCATGTGGCACGGCCTTAACCTGGAACGATGGTTTGAGCGGTTCTTCGCCAACCTGCGCGGCGTGCCCCGCGTGATCGTCAGCGCCAACATCACGCCGCTCAGCATCAACGCCGGCCCCTACGACGGCAAACCCAACCCCCATGCCTGGATGTCGCCCAAGAACGCGCTCGTCTACATCGAGAACATTCGCGCGGGCCTCGTCAAACACAATCCCGAGAACGCCGCCACCTACAACCGCAACGCCGCGCGTTACAGCGCTGAGATCAAGGCGATCGACGCGTCCTTGCGCGCAAGGCTCAACGCGCTGCCGCCTGCGAAGCGTTGGCTCGTCACGTCAGAAGGCGCGTTCAGCTACCTCGCCCGCGACTTCGGCCTGCGCGAACTCTTTTTGTGGCCCATCAATGCCGATGCGACCGGGACGCCGCAGCAGATCCGCAAGGTGGTCGACACGATCCGGAACGAGAAGATCACCGTTGTGTTCAGTGAAAGCACCGTATCGCCCAAGCCCATGCGTCAGGTCGCCAAGGAGACCGGCGCGCGCTACGGCGGAGTGCTTTACGTGGACAGCCTGTCGGCGGCCAGCGGCCCGGTCCCGACCTACGTGGATTTGCTGCGTGTGACCGTGGAAACCATCGTGAAAGGCCTTGAACGATGAGCGCGTATTTCACCGGACGCGATCCGGCGATCGGCGCGGCGGGAGCTGCCGCCGGCGCCGGCGTTCTGGCGAAACGCACGCGCGCCACAACCGATACGCCGCAAACACGTCCGCCAGCGAGCGCCTCGCTCGACGTGCGCGACATCACCGTCACCTACCCCAACGGCCACACCGCGATCCGCAACGCGTCCTTCACCCTGCGCGCACACACCATTTGCGGGCTCGTCGGCATCAACGGTGCCGGAAAGTCGACGCTGTTCAAAGCCATCATGGGTATCGTCAAGCCGGGCGCGGGCTCGATCGCGATCGCTGGATTGCCCGCGCGCGAAGCGATGAAGCGCAACCTCGTCGCCTACGTGCCGCAAAGCGAGGATGTCGACTGGAACTTCCCCGTGCGCGTGCGCGACGTCGTGATGATGGGCCGCTACGGGCACATGGGTTTCCTGCGCATCCCGCGCGCCGTCGACCACGATCAGGTGGATGCAGCGCTCGCCCGCGTCGGTCTTAGCGCTTATGCGGACCGCCAGATCGGGATGCTGTCGGGGGGACAGCGAAAGCGGGTCTTTCTGGCCCGCGCGCTCGCCCAGGAAGGGCAGGTGATCCTGCTCGATGAGCCGTTCACCGGCGTCGATGTTGAGACCGAACGTGCGATCGTAACGCTGATGCGCGAGTTGCGCGATGCGGGCCGCGTGCTTCTGGTCTCCACGCATAACCTCGGCAGTGTGCCGGAGTTCTGCGATGAGGTCGTGCTCGTCAACAGGACGGTGCTCGCGGCCGGCCCGACCGCTGAAACGTTTACGCAAAGCAATCTTGCGCGGGCGTTCGGTGGCGTCTTGCGCGCGTTCCAACTGCGCGGGGCATCGCTGCACGCTGATGATGATCGCCGCCAGCTGACCGTTCTCACCGATGATGAGCGGCCGGTGGTGTTCTACGGCGAGCGCGATGACCGCGATGGCCCGCTTGAAGCGGAAAGCGGATAGATCATCGGGCGATTTGCGCTGCTGCGTGTTTGAACTGTCGGTTCGCACTTTGCGCCGTTGCTCTAGAAACCGCGGGAGAACCGCATGGGCGCCTGGCTCGTCCCGTTCACCTACGACTACATGCTGAAGGCGATCCTTGTGAGCGCGATCGTGGGCGGTGCCTGCGGTCTGCTCTCGGCCTATTTGATGCTGAAGGGTTGGTCGCTGATCGGCGATGCGTTGGCGCATGCGATCGTGCCGGGTGTGGCGCTGGCCTACCTGCTTGCGCTGCCCTATGCGCTTGGTGCCTTTGTCGCCGGGCTTCTCGCCGCTGCCGCGATCGGGGCCATTCGCGTGCAAACCACCCTGCGTCAGGACGCGATCCTCGGCATCGTGTTCACCAGCTTTTTTGCCGCCGGGCTCCTGATCGCCTCGCTCTACCCGACCTCGATCAACATCCAGACGATCGTTCTTGGAAACATCCTGGCTATTTCCGATGCCGACGTCATCCAGGTGGTCGCCATCTGCGTGATCGTGATGGCATTCATCGCGCTCAAGTGGCGTGATCTGATGGTGGTCTTTTTCGATGAGAATCACGCCCGCTCGGTCGGCGTCAGCCCTCGCCTTTTGAACGCGCTCTTTTTCGCGCTCCTGGCCGCGGCGATCGTGGCGGCCTTGCAAGCGGTGGGGGCCGTGCTTGTGCTGGCGCTGGTGGTGACGCCGGGGGCGACCGCGTATTTGCTGAGCGATCGTTTCTCTCGCGTGCTGCTGATCGCTGCCGGCTTTGGCGCCGTGACGAGCGCAGCCGGCGCCTACCTGAGCTACTTTCTCGATGGCGCTACCGGTGGCGTGATCGTGGTGCTGCAGACGGTGCTGTTCCTGGCAGCCTTTATCGCCGCGCCCCGCCACGGCCTGCTGGCTGCACGTCGTAGCGCTGCCGCCGTCGTCGCAGCCAGCGGCGATGGGGGCGTACGCGCCCCACCGGGCGGGCCAGCGTGATGGGCCTTTTCGATCTCACATGGCTTACCGAGCCGCTGAGCTTCGCGTTCATGCAGCAGGCGCTGATCGCAGCGCTTCTCATCGCGCTCGTGTGCGCGCTTCTGTCTTGCTTCCTCGTGCTCAAGGGGTGGTCGCTGATGGGCGATGCGATCGCTCACGCGGTCCTGCCAGGGCTCGTCATGGCGTTCATCGCCGGCATCCCATTGATCATCGGCGCGTTTCTCGCCGGTACGGTCTGCGCGCTCTCGACGGGCTTCATCGCCGCCAACAGCCGCGTCAAGGAAGATACCGTCCTAGGCATCGTCTTTTCCGGGATGTTCGGCCTCGGGCTCATCCTCATCACCAAGGTCGACACCGGGCTCCACCTCGACCAGGTGCTCTACGGCAACCTGCTGGGCATCCTGTGGGTGATCTCACCGAGATCACGATCGTCGCGCTGGTCGTCAGCGCCATCCTGCTTGCGAAGCGCCGCGACCTCTACGCCTATTGCTTCGATCCCCAGCACGCGCGCGCGGTCGCACTACCGGTCAACGTGCTGCACTACGGCCTGCTGGTGATGCTCGCCCTCACCATCGTCATCGCGATCAAGGCGGTGGGGATCATCCTGGTGGTCGCGATGCTCGTGACGCCGGGTGCCACCGCATCGCTGTTGACGTCCAGGCTTGATGCGCTGCTCGCGTGGTCGGTGGCATCAGCGTTTTTGGCCAGCATCGCCGGCACGCTTGTCAGCTTTCACATCGATGGCGCGACAGGCCCTTGCATCGTGCTTGCGCAGATGGCCTTGTTCATCCTTGCGCTGGGCTGGCGCGCGGCAAAGCGAAGCCTGCGGTTGCGCGCAGCGCGTGCGTGATCATTTTTTGCCGCCGGAAGCTGCTGGCTTGGCCGAAGAGAGGGTTGCGCTGCAACTTGAAGCGAACCTCATCCAACGAGAACCTTGCAAGGCGACCCCATGAGCGATCCTCAAGCTGCCAACGCGCGTGTGTCCATCGGCCCCTACACCTGCGCCAATGACGCGCCGCTCTGCGTCTTCGCCGGCCCTTGCCAAATGGAGAGCGCGGCGCATGCGCTTCACATGGCGCGTTCGCTCAAGGCCATCGCGACGCGCCTCAACCTGCCGCTGATCTTCAAATCGAGCTTCGATAAGGCCAACAGGACATCGCTCAAAGGTGCGCGCGGGTTAGGACTGGAGGCCTCGCTTGAGGTCTTCGCGCAGATCAAGGCTGAACTTGACCTGCCGATCGTCACCGATGTGCACGAACGTGAGCAATGCGCGCTGGTCGCCCCTTACGTGGACGTGATCCAGATCCCTGCCTTTCTATGCCGCCAGACCGATCTTCTGGTGGCCGCTGCACGCACCGGCCGCGTGGTCAAAATCAAGAAGGGGCAGTTCCTGGCGCCCTGGGACATGAAAAACGTTCTCGCCAAGGTCGTCGACAGCGGCAACGCGAACGTGCTGTTGACCGAGCGCGGCGCGTCATTTGGCTACAATACAC
>JBCBJZ010000194.1:0-5313 GCA_038522635.1 Pseudomonadota bacterium
AGTCTTCAAAGCGCCCATCGGAGCGCAGCCGCGTCGCCAAGATGCCGCGATCATCGTTCGTGCCATCCGCGGGTCGCGCTTCCAGCACCACCGCACCGGCACCATCGCCGAACAGCACGCAGGTTGAGCGGTCGCTCCAATCAAGGATGCGCGAGAACGTTTCAGCGCCGATCACGAGCGCGCGTTTCGATTGGCCGGTGCGCAGGAAGTTGTCCGCCGTGGCGAGCGCGTAAACGAAGCCTGAGCAGACCGCCTGGATATCGAAGGCGGCGCCTTTCACGATGCCCAACTGCTTTTGAATGCGCACCGCGGTGGCCGGGAAGGTGCGATCCGGCGTGGCGGTCGCGCAGACCACAAGGTCGATGTCGACGGGATCGATGCCGGCGCGCACCAACGCGCGTTTGGCCGCCGCTGTCCCCAAGTCCGAGGTCGTCTCGCCGTCTGCCGCGATGTGGCGCGCGCGGATGCCTGAGCGCTCCGTGATCCATTCATCGGTGGTATCGACCAAGCGCGACAACTCATCATTCGTCATGATGCGCTCGGGCAGATAAGCGCCAACGCCGCTGATGATGGATCGATTGACCGTCACGTCGTCACCTTCGTCTTCGCGCGCCGCCCCAAGGCCCCCGTCAAGTCGGACCTCGCAACGCCTTACCCCGTCAGCGGCATATCAATCCGGTCGTGGAACGCGTCAAGGTCCATGCTGAGTCTCTCCAGCAACCCGCTCTGCGACATCTCATAGCCCAGATCGATCGCGGCGGCGAATGCCATCGGCCCAGCACCCCCATGGCTTTTGATTGCAAAGCCGTTGAGCCCGAGGAACGTGCCCCCGTTGACGCGAGCGGGGTCCATCTTCTCGCGTAGCGCGCGGAACGCATCCTGCGAGATGAACGCACCAAGGCGCGACAGCCACGAGCGCGACATGGCCGATTTCACATAGGCGCCAACCTGCTTGGCGGTCCCCTCGGCGGTCTTCAAGGCGATGTTGCCGGTGTAGCCCTCGGTCACCACCACATCGACCACGCCATGCCCGATCTGATCGCCCTCGATGAAGCCGCGGTAGGTGATGGGCAGGTCGGAGCCCTTGAGCCAGGCATGGGCCTGCTTGGTCTCTTCCACGCCTTTGATCTCTTCAACGCCGATGTTGAGCAGCCCCACGGACGGCTTCTCGATGTGGAAAACGGCCCGCGCCATCGCCGCCCCCATCAGCGCGAAATCCGCAAGCTGGCGGGCCGAAGCGCCAACGTTGGCGCCCACATCCAGCACGATGCACTCGCCCTCGACCGTCGGCCAAAGTGCGGCAATCGCCGGGCGTTCGATCCCGCTCATCGTGCGCAGGCAAAGTTTCGCCATCGCCATCAGCGCGCCGGTGTTGCCCGCCGAGACGGCCACATGCGCATCACCGTCGCGCACCGCCTGCAGGGAAAGCCACAGACTTGATTGACGCCCCTGGCGCACCGCCTGGCTGGGCTTGGCATCCATCGCGATCGCCACGTCCGTGTGGACGATGGTCGCAACGTCCCGCAAGGCTTGGTGCTTCGCCAGCTCAGCTTCGATGCGATCGCCATCGCCAAACAGCATGAACGACTGCCCGGGATGACGCTCCAGCGAGAGGGCTGCACCAGCCACGATGACCGGCGGCCCATGGTCCCCGCCCATGGCATCAAGCGCGATGACGCGCGGCTCACCCATGTCCGAAACCTTACCCTCTGTCGCGTTTGCACGCTGTCGCGTTCGCCATCATGCGGGCGTTCGCATCGCACCGTAGCGGCGTGCTGGGAGCCACCGCTTCACCCTCGTTCGAACGGTCGCTTTGTCCCGTCCGGTTCGCATACGCCGTCGTCATGCGCCCCGTTGTGGCACCCAAGTTCAAGCACCCAGTTCTACTACCCTGTGGATGCGCGCGAACATACAGGCTTGCCGGGTCGAAACAACCCGTTGAACGGTGATCGTGGCAGGCCTTGGACAATGCGGCGCGCTCAAGAGCACGGCGTGAACCTCAGAAGGTCATCCATCGCTCGGCTTGAGACGCGCAAGGGCTGCGAACGGGTTGGGTTTGCCATTGACCGCATCGGGATCAGCCGCGGGCGGATGGGCCTCGCTCGCATCAAGTGCGGCATCGCTGGCGCGGGGATAGGGATCGAGCCCCGCCACCAAGTGCTCGTAGATCACGCGTCCCGTCTGCAGGACACCGGCTTCGATCGGCTCCAAGTCGAGCTCGGCCTCATCGTAGGCGGTTTCCCCATTGGCCGGAGCTGGCATCGCCTCGGCGGGACGAAACTCCGTCGTAAACGCTTCAGCGACCACCTGCTCGATCGGCTCAAGCGTCACCACGCATGTTTGGCGCACGCGTGCTTCGAACCGCGCCTGCATCGTGACCCGCCCGCCAGGCCGAGGCGTCAACGTGTACGCCGCCTCCACCATGTCACATCCGATGAGCCCGGCTGCCCGCGTGATCTGCGCGCGCGCGGTTTCATCGGCGATCAGCTTTTTGTCCAGCGGCGTGGTGCGCGCGGCCACCGCTTCCGCCTCCTCGCTCCACGCGGCCAACGGCGTGGCGACATCATCGGCGTCGGCTTCGCCATCGGCTTGAGAGGGCACGCTGTGCGACGTCATGGTGAAACTCCCAACGGCGGGGCGGTGAAACGATGTGAGGGCAGCGCCGCCCTTATAGTCCGGCGCGGGCGCTCATGCGGCGGGAAAGCTGATGGTACCGCCTAACACGGCCGTATCGTCCATCGCCTGCAAATGCGCCCTTGCACGGCCGAGGTAAGCGGCAATGCCCGCGGCTCCGACCCGCTCGTCTTCAGGCACTTCGTGAGGCCCTTCGGAGTCCTTCGGCGCTGCATCGTGAGCGTAAACGAAACGGTGCACATGGTGGATGAGGGCCAGGTCCGGCTCACGTTCCACCGACGCATCCCGGTACCCCTCAAACCGCGCCTCGAGCCCCGCATACGCTTGCTTGACCTTCTTGGGCACCTTCAGATCGCCAACGCCGATTTCGCGCATCGCGTCATCCATGTCGGTGATAAACACTTCCATCACCTGTTGGCCAAGGCGTTGGCCCGCCTCACCCGTCGAGCGCAGCCGGTCGCTCACCAAAAACAGGTGCAACGCCACCATTTCGTAGCGCCCCTCCATGGTGTCAGGCACGCCATGCGCGATGTAAAAAGCCGGCACACGCGCTTGCGTCACAATGGAGCCATAAAGCTGCTTAGCTGTGGATAGCGTAGGGGAGCGTTTGAACCAGGAAGTCAGCATGCGTCGGCCTTCGGTTGAGGGCGGGCCCGTCTAAATTGGGAGCGTGTCGGCCCGTCGAGCCGGATGGAAGGCTTAAACCACGCGCAGGCGTGGGATAACGTCCAATCTCGCCTGGCGCACGTTGCCTCCAATGTAGCAGCGCGCTAGCGGTTTCGCGCTAAGATATGACGCGCGATTCGCGATATCGCTGCTTAAGCCATGTGATTCACGGAGGCGATGGCCACCGCCATGACGATCGATGTGACGATGACGATCGATGTGACATCCGCGCGCAAGCCGCGCAAGAACCTGCGGCGCGCCACCGCAGCCCTGGCCGTGGCGTTGATGGCGTGCAGCCTTGCCGGCTGCGTCTCCTCATCGATGGCGACGATCACCAAGCACGGGCATCAGTTCCGCCAGTCCGATCTGCAGCAATTGCAGTCCGGCATGAGCAAGCCGCAGGTGCAGGGCATCTTGGGCACGCCCAACACAACGTCACCCATCGGCCAGGGCGAAGCTCATTATTATATCTCAAGCACCACCAGCCAGGTCTCGTTCTTCAAGCCCAAGGAGATCGATCGCAAGGTGGTCGCGGTCTATTATTCACCGCTCGGCAGTGTGGACCGGGTCGCGAACTACGGCCTCAAAGACGGCAAGGTGTTCGATTTCATCTCGCGCAAGACGCCGACCCACGCCAAAGACAAAAGCTTCCTACAGACGATCTTCCGCAACCTCGGCCGCAAACAGCTCTACGGCAACTGACCCCGGTCGGCCCAAGGCCAGCACAACAGCCTTAGCGGTCGCCGACGTGGCGCTAACCTCCGCTGTCATCCTACCCCTTGTGGGTAGGATCCATCTCTCAACCGTCGCGGTCTGACGGGTCACGGCGCCCGCTGCACAAGCGACCGTGCCATCGCGACCGTCCGGGCACGCTGCGCGTTGGATCCTCGCCACGACGGCGAGCATGGCAATCTTGGTGTTGCCGACGTTGCCGCATCCCGGTCATTGTGGCCGCAAACCGCACAGCACGCACAACCGGTGGGGCAGGATCGGGCCTGATCGATCGATGCCGCTTTGGCGCAGATGGCGGGCCATCGCTCGGCACACAACCTCGAGAGTAACATCGCACATGGAATCCAAGGTTTCGATCGTGACGGGAGCGGCCAGGGGCATCGGTCTGGCCGCCACGACATTGTTTCTCGCAGAAGGCCACCGAGTCGTGATGGTCGATCGCGACGAAGCGGCCCTTCAAGAGGAAGCGGCGAAGCTTGACGGTGTGCTCGCTCATCCGTGCGACGTCTCCGTCCCGCACGAGGTCGAAACCATGGTTCGCGCATCCGAAGCCGCGTTCGGACGCATCGACCATTTGGTCAATAACGCTGGCGTTGCAGATTTCGGCCCCATCGAACAAACCGATTTCGACCGCTGGCGCGCGGTGATGGCGACCAATCTGGATGGCGTGTTTTTGTGTTCGCAGGCGGTAACCCCAAGCCTCAAGAAGACCAAAGGCGCGCTCGTCAACGTCGCCAGCATCTCAGGCTTGCGCGCATCGACCTTAAGGGTCGCCTACGGTACGTCCAAAGCGGCGGTCATCCAACTCACGCAGCAACAGGCGGTCGAACTTGGCGAGTACGGCATCAGGGCCAATTGCGTGGCGCCGGGTCCGGTCAGAACCAAACTGGCCATGGCCGTTCATACTGAAGAGATCATCAGGGCGTATCACGACGCCATCCCGCTCAATCGCTACGGGTCTGAAAAAGAGATCGCAGAACTGATCGTCTTTCTGTGCTCCGATCGGGCCAGCTACATCACCGGCCAGGTTATCGCCGCCGACGGAGGCTTTGAGGCTACCGGCGTTGGCTTGCCTGCCCTTCGAGAGACCTAAGAGTCGGTTCGCTTCAGCAGAGTAGGTTCGCTTCAGCTTGAAGCGGAACCGACATCTAAGCTTTTGTTTTGCCGCTCATCTTTCGCCTCAGGTGAGTCCACCTGAAGCGGATGAACTCTAAGGGGACTTGGGCGGCCCTCGACACTTGCCCTAGGCAGGTGCGCAAGGCAAGTGCCGGGAGTTCATCC
>JBCBJZ010000195.1:0-5182 GCA_038522635.1 Pseudomonadota bacterium
GCGCGCGTGCATCGCGGACGAGACCAGTCAGATGCACCTTGGCGCCCGGCCGGTAAACGCCGCGTTCGGTAAAGAGGTACGCGTCCACCGCACCGGGTGCAGGACGGCCCTTCACGCCGCGGTCGGTCAGATCGAATGGTGCCGTCGCAAGGCTCATGAAGGCGTAGTCGGCGCCATCGAACGCGCTGATCAAGGCGGGTGCCATGCCACCTTCACCGCGGGCGAGCGCGGCGGGGAAACGGGCATAACCTTGGGCGTTGGTGACCGCTTCGCCCAGCACCTCATTGTTGCGCGCAACGAGTTTCACGCGCACGCCTGGCTTCACCGCCGTCGTCTCCAACGAGCGCACAAAGGCGTGCACGCCGTTCGAGCCGGAAAAGGCGGTCAGGCCCAAGTCGGAAACGATGAACCACTGGCTTGCGATTTTGCCGCTGTTTGCCCCCTTCGCGCCGGGCACGCGGGCGGTGATCAGGTAGGCCCCCGGCTTCAAACGCGGCAGCGCATCGCTCACCGGGAAGGCGGTCGCCACATCCTTGTTGAGTACGCTGGCGACGTTCAGCGTGCCCTTATAGGCGCGTGCGCCCGTCCGCTTACGGATCTCATCGAGCTGGTAGGACCAGACCGGTTTGCCGAACGTGCCCCCTTGTAGTGTGGTCGCAAGCGAACGGTCGGCCAGACGGAACACCTCAACCGCCACCGTCTTCGCGTTGACGCTGATCAGCGGAATGCCCTGCTGACCCTTGTTCGGCAGTACGTAGTTGCGGCCCTTGAAGCGCACCGCCGGCGACCGGTCGCGCACGTAGACGCCAAGATCAGCGCTTTTCAGCAGACGCTCGCCGATCCGCGAGGGGAGGCCCGCACGCACCTGCACGCTGTAGCGTTGCCCGTGACGCAAACCGCTGATGCAGAGCCGTTGGCCGCTCGCCGTGACCGCCTGAGGATCAGCGCCGTTGACACGCACAAAGGTCGCGAAATCCGCTGCACCCTTGGCAAGCGCTTCAGAAAACCGCACGCACAGGCGGGGCTGCGCTGCATCCGACTGCACCTTGTAATTGACGATCCGGAAGCCCTTCTCCGCGCGCAACCGCTTGTAAGCGGCGCGCACCGCCGGCTGCTCGGCCAGCGCCAAGCTCGCTTTCAAAGCTTCCAGCGCCGGACGCCAGTAGGAACGTCGCTGCAGCGCCTTGCCCATGACGTGAAGCGCTTCGGCGCGGATCGCGTCGCGAGGGCTGAGCTGATAGGCACGGTAGGCCGACGCGCTGGCGTTAACCGGCAGATGATAGCGCTCGTTGCTGCGCCCGGCGTTCGGGCGAATGGCGAGCAGAGCACGGGCCAAGTTCAGCCACGCCACCGCATCGCGGCGGTTGGCAACCACCGCCATCGCAAGGTGCCGTGAGGCGCGTCGCGGATCGCGCCCGCGGGCGATCAGTTGGCGGGCCTGACGCTTCAACGCTTCGATGTCGCGCTGCCCCGGCTGCCAGTTCTTTTTCAAAAATGCTTCGTAACGGTCGGCATCCCGGGCCACCGTCTGGTTCTTAAAGGTCGCCGCTGAGGCTGGCGCGACCGCCAGCGTGGTCAGGGTGAACGTCGTCAAGGCGAGCGTGGTCAGGGCAAGCGAGGCCGCAGCACCAACACTTAACGCGAAGGGATGGGTTTTGAGCGAAGCGCGCAGCTCTCGGTGAAAAAGGAAAAACGGGGCAGGGCGTGGAAACAGCATCGGGCCACCTTGGGTCAGGACATGGGACCGGTGCGGCGCTGTCATCGGTCCAAAGACCGAGGATGGAAAACGCAGAAATAACGAGAGGGTCAGCCGCACCCGTGAATGGGCGGCAAACGACCAACGGGTCGTGTCCAAACCGTGGCAGCAAAAAAGACTTATCTCGAAAAGGGGGGAAGTTGGCGGCAATTGCCGGAACTTGCCGCGTCTTTCCGGCTAGATCATCGGGCGACCAATCGGGATCACCAAAGGTGAGCCCGACATCGCCCAAAGATGATCTAATCTTAAAGTGCAGAGCAACTTTGGCGCAAAGGCAAGGCGTGAGTGTTTAAGCCGGCGACTCGCACTTTGCGCCCGTTGCTCTAGCCAGCAAAAGACGCTTTGTTTCGCGGTTACGCGTTGGCTGAGGCGTTGTTCGCGCCGATGGCCATCAACGCTGCGCGGGCCACCGCTTCATCTTGCTGCGGTGAACCCGAGCCGACGCCGATCCCGCCGAGCAGTGCTTCGCCGACGATGATCGGCAAGCCGCCGCCGAGCCCGGTGACGTCGCCGCCTGAAGCCAAACCGACCGCGGTTCGCACATGATCAGGGATGGCGGCGGACGGCACGCCCGTCGAGGCCGCGGTCAACGCCTTGGCCCGCGCGGTCTTGAGGCTCAAAAACTTCGCGCCGCGCATCCGAAACATGCAAAGCGATGCGCCGCTCGCATCGACGATCACGATGCACTGCGGCTGGTTGATCCGCACAGCTTCATCAACGCCCGCGCGGAGCATAGCCATCACCGCCGCATCGGTAAGCGCCACGGACGCCTCGACCACGGTCAACTTGTTCTTGTCATTCATGTCGTTCACGGCCCTTGCACCCCTCGCCGGTTCAGCACGATCCGGTAGACGCTGGTCGTCGCCGTAATGAACAACTCATGCTTCGCGCGGCCGCCGAAACAGACATTCGAGACCAACTCGGGCACCAAGATCTTTCCCAGCCGTCGCCCATCGGGCGCGATGCAGTGGACACCGTCCGCGGCCGATGACCAACTGTTGCCATCGCTATCGACGCGGAAGCCGTCGGCGGCTCCGGGATCGATTGTGTGGAACACGTCGCCCCCGGTCAGCCGCCCCTGCGCGTCGACGTCGAACGCCCTGATATGGCGGCGCGCGTCCGCATCGAACATTGCGCCGGTGTCAGCGACGTACAATCGGCTTTCATCCGGTGAAAACGCCAGACCGTTCGGGCCCGCGAAGTCGTCGCAAACGACGGCCAGATCACCTGTCTTGGGGTCGAAGCGATAGACGTTGCATGGCAGCTCCTGCTCAGCCGCAAAGCCCTCGTAATTCGTCTTGATGCCGTAGTGCGGGTCGGAGAACCACACGGTGCCATCGGCCTTCACGACGACATCATTCGGCGAGTTCAGCCGCTTTCCCTGGAAGCGATCGACAAGCACAGTGATGCGGCCGTCCAACTCGGTGCGCGTCACCCGCCGCGTGCCGTGTTCGCAGGTGATCAGCCGACCCTCGCGATCGCGCGTGTTGCCGTTCGCGTAATGCGACGGCGCACGGAACGCACTGACGCCGCCATCCGGCGTCCAACGCATGATGCGGTTGTTTGGGATATCGGAGAACAGCAAGTAGCCGCCATCGCCGAACCACACGGGACCTTCGACCCAGTCGAAACCCGTCGCGATCTGCTTCACCGGCGCGTTGCCAAGGACATAGGTCTCGAACACCGGATCGGAAGCTGCAAAAAACGTCATCGTTCGCCTCTCTTGCCGCGCGCCCTGCGACGCGTCGAAGTGCTGCCACGCAGGATGGGGCTTGCTGGCACCAGCACGGTCTGCGGCTCTAGCGTGGCCCCGCGCGCCTGCGCCTCGCGCAATTCCAGAATGAGTTCGCCGGTCAACCGGCCGATGGCCGACGCGTCCACGGCCACCGTGGTGAGGTCCGGCACTGACACGCGCGACACATCGAAGTCCCCGAACCCGGCAACCGCAAGCTGCTGCGGCACGTCAATGCCGAGCCTCTGCGCTTCAGCCTGAACGCCAAACGCGCAAGGGTCAGAGACGCACAGCACCACCTCGGTGTCGGGCCAGCGATCCAGAATTTCCGGCAGAGCGCGAGCGCCCTGCTGCATGGTGATCGGCGGTCGGGTGAATCGCACGATCCGGCTGTCATCGAGCCCCGCCCGCTTAAGCGCGCGACGAAAACCCGACCGTCGCGCCGCGCCGCGCGTGTTGCGATCAGCCGCTTCGCCGAGCAAGCAAAACCTGGTGTAGCCCTGATCGATCAGGCGTTGCGCCAGAGCGGCGGCGGCATCAACATTCGAGAAGCCGACCACATGGCCGAGCGGCTTTGCCGGCGTTTCCCAAATCTGGATGGTCGGAACATCGGCGTTTTCGATCAGCTGCAGCGTTGACTTGTCATGACCGTCATAGGTCAGCACCACCGCTTCTGGCCGACGCCGCAGCATCATCTCAAGGAGCTGTCGTTCTTTCGCATCATCGTACTCCGTATGCGCGATCAGCACCTGCAGCCCCGCTGGCGCAACCGCAGTGGACAGTGCCCCGACGGTGTCTGCAAAGTGCGGATTGTTGAGCGATGGCACCATCGTCGCGATCACACCGGACCGCTGCGATGCGAGCCCACTTGCAAGCTGATCGGGCACGTAGCCCAAGTCTTTCACGACCCGCAACACGTGCTCGCGGGTATCCCGCGCCACAGGCGAATTTTCCCGCAGCGAACGCGAGACCGTGATCGGCGAGACGCCGGCCGCCTGCGCAACATCGCTCATCCGGAGGCGTCGTTTACCGGCAGGCCGACGCGGCACGGTGCGCTTGGGTCTGTTCGCCATTGTCCCTCAATTTGACCAATCCGGCATCGCGCGATCACGCTCGCCCGATACAGCTTTCGATGCAGCTTGACGCCCAAAACAAAACGCAGGCTTGCGGATTGTTCAAGTCGATGGTAGCGCTATCATAAATGCAGCAGCGGCGCCAGATCGCAGCGCATGGGGAAACGTCAAGTCGGGAGGTATAACCTCGTGCCAGAAATCAGGCTCGAGCGGCTGGTCAAGCGTTACGGCGACGTCGAAGTCCTGCACGGTGTTGACCTTGAGCTGGCGGATAAGGAATTCACCGTTCTCGTCGGTCCATCCGGTTGCGGGAAATCCACGACATTACGAATGATCGCCGGCCTCGAAACGGTTTCCGAGGGCGATATCTTTTTCGATAATCAGCGTGTCACCGACGTCGCACCGAAAGACCGGAACATCGCCATGGTGTTTCAGGACTATGCGCTTTACCCGCATATGAACATCGCGAAGAATATGTCCTTCGCGTTGCGCCTGAAGCGCACACCCCAAAATATTATCGATACCAAAGTACGCGAAGTTGCCGCGATGCTGAACATCGAGCAGCTTTTGAACCGCAAGCCGGCGGAATTGTCGGGCGGCCAGCGTCAGCGCGTTGCGATG